>JAZLEM010000001.1:0-4548 GCA_045615245.1 Acetobacter sp.
CATACGACCTAATTGTCCTCCACCCATAATTCCGATAACTGAATTAAGTGGTAGAGCAGTAGTCATATGAGTCATGTTTCGGTTATATTGTTGCTTGTGTTACAGGGATATCGGCAACAGATGCCGTTTGAGCTGTACGCCATGCTTTAAGGCGACGAGTTAAAGAGGTATCATGTACGGCAAGAATAGATACAGCTAAAAGAGCTGCATTTTTTGCACCTGCAGAGCCAATAGAAAGAGTGCCAACCGGCACACCTCCTGGCATTTGTACAATAGAAAGTAAGCTATCTAAGCCTTTTAAAGCGTGTGATTCTATGGGTACACCTAATACAGGTAAATGTGTCCAAGAGGCACACATACCTGGTAAATGGGCAGCACCTCCCGCACCAGCAATAATAATAGCTATTCCTCGATCGGCGGCTGTACGGGCATAATCAGCCAGTCGATCAGGGGTACGGTGTGCTGAAACAATACGTGTCTCGTAAGAAACTTTAAGCTCATCTAAAATAATTTGAGCATGACGCATTGTATCCCAATCAGATTGGCTTCCCATGATAATACCAATCTGTGGAGAAGTAGCAGTGGTTACCATGTCGAATATCTTTCTATGGGAAGAAAAAGCTACCTAGCTGAAAGGAGTAAACTAAATCAGAGAAGCGGTAAAATTCTTACCAAATGTTTCTCTCTCTACTATCAAAATGTTAATAACGCAAAAGCAAGGTTAAAAATCATTTTGATGTTCCAGAAGTCATAGCAGACGAGGCTTCATGGATAGCTGCGTTAAGATCAGTCTGGCTACACAAACCAATCGTTACAGGGTCACGAGGTTTAATATTAAGGGTATTCCAATGTTGCTTGCTTTTAACTTTTGCAATGGTGTTTTTAGTCGTGCCAAGTAACTTAACGATTTGTATATCGCTTAATTGCGGATAATGACGTAATAAAAAGGCAATACCATCTGGTCTATCACGACGTCTTATAAGAGGCGTATAACGCGCTCCTTTTGATCGTCTTTTGACAGGATTGTTTATGGTTGTTATTTTTAAGCGTGCAGAAGGTGTTTTTTCACAACGTTGAATTTCTTCACGCGTAAGTTGATGGTTGGCAATTGGATCGTAGCCAATAATATTTTGCGCTACTTCACCGTTAGCGATAGCCTGTATTTCTAAGGTATGCATACCACAAAATACAGCGATTTGCTCAAAACTTAACGAGGTCTTTTCAATAAGCCATACAGCAGTTGCTTTTGGCATTAAGGGAAGGGATGTCATAACTTTTAGCCTATTAACGCTTCTGTAGATTAGAGTTAAAAAACATCCTCAAAACACAGAAGCCCAAATAAAAAATACAAGTATCTAGACAACACGTCGACACCTACATACTCAATAGACAAGGGCTTGTGTTTTAAAGTGTAAACTAATTTTTTCTTCCTGTGTGGGTGCCAATACCAGCAAATCGTTTATTGAATTTTGCTACCTGCCCACCGGTATCAATAATACGCATAACACCTGTCCATGCAGGGTGAGACTTGGGGTCAACATCTAAATGTAAAGTACTTCCTGCCTGACCATAACAAGAACGTGTTTTATAGTGTGTACCGTCGGTCATAATAACAGTAATTTCGTGGTAATCTGGATGAATGTTAGGTTTCATAAAATTTGCTCTTTCTTTGGATTATTTAAAACTTAAGGTAAAGTACGGCATACTGCATCATAGTGTAAGTTTGAGTCAGTATAACAGTGAGGGGGTATAGAAAGCAACATTTTTTATTTCTTAAAGGTTTTATGTTATTTCTTTTAGTAGTCATTACTGGTAGTATAAAATGGATTGCTAATAAAATATTGATAGGATTGAAATTGTGGATTCTTATCAGCATGACAGACCAGGTTGGTTGAAAGAATTTCAAGGTTTTGTCATCCATAGTAATGTGGTTGATATTGCTATTGGCGTGAGTATCGGGGCAACTGTTACATTGCTCATTGATAGTCTCATTAAGGGTGTGTTAGCGCCTTTATCGCGTGTGTTAGTAAGTGGACGTGATATTTCTAATTTCTTTGTTACAGTGAAAGGTAAACACGCGCAAACTTTAGCAGATGCCCATAATGCAGGGGTTATTTCTCTTGATTGGCCAACCATCCTTAACGCTGTTATGCATGTCGTTATTATTCTTGCACTAGTTCTTTGGATTGTCAGAACAGTTATGGGTATGCGGCGTGTTTATGCCTATACGCCAAGAACCCCTATTCCAGATCAAATATCTTCGTCACGTACTGAAATGTTATTAGAGCAAATTCTTTCTGAATTGGCAGCGAGTAATGCCTCTAAAAATATAGAGCCTCTTGAAATTATTGAGAGGAAAAAATACTGGGAAATAGTAAGACCTATGCAAGATCATAAGGAACATGTGTGAGGCGTTGAGATATATGAGTGTAGTATAGTTTGGGTATATTTTACGATTAGTACAAATAGTACGAAATTATTGATGAGTACATACGAGTACTATGCACAGTTCAGTAAGTTATTATTTTTTATTTTTACGCGTGTGTATTGTTTTTATGATGGTGTGGGCAGTGTCGGCTTGTCATAGATATGATTTTCAAGGTACCGTTATACGGCAAACACCTCATACAGTTCTTTATAGCTATGCTATTGCAAATGGGATGGCGCGCGGTCGTCTTATGACAAAACCTTTATATCTTGCACAAGAGCAGGCTATTCTTAAGGCAGATCGTGATGCACGTGCGGCGTTACGATTCTTTGGTAAGCATCCAAGCCGAAGCACTTTGCAACAAGCCGGACAAAAAGTAGAAAACTTGATCGGCGTTATTGAGGCGCAAAAGCCCTCTTCCTCTCAAATCATGCATTAGTCTTTTCTAGGGTATTTTTGTTAAGCTAAACAGCATATTATAACGGATGATATATAAAGCCGTAGAGAAAAAGGCGTTTGTTTTTTTAGGCGTTTTGTTCTATAAAGACAGAGAAGCGAGATAAAGTTCTTTTTAAATCGCTGATAAATTTTATGAGTTTTCTCTTGTTCTTTTATTAAGGAGGTGTTATGGCTTCTTGGCACGGTTTGGCACGGTTTGGCACGGTTTTAACAGGAATATTTTTGTTATCCGGATGTGAGAGAGTATACTCTTCAGTAACGTCTTTTCATGATGAACAAGGGCTTATCCCGGGAAAAACCTTTGTGATTGTTCCCTTAAAAGGGCAAGAAAATAACCTTGAATTTAAGGAATATGCTGGTTTAATTACAAGTGAGCTCCAACGTCACGGCTATTTTCCCGTGACAAATGGTACTACAGCCTATTATGGCGTGCGCTTTGTTTATGGCATTTCAAGTCGTAAAACGGTTCATAACATGGTGGCGTATACGCTTCCTTCAAGTACAACTTATTCGAGTAGTAGCAATTTGTTAGGTACGTATACGTATGCTAATAGGGGGGCGTCTACGTCTGTGATACGAGATGTTTCACACGACATATATACTCGTTATTTCAATCTTATTATTTTTGACAACCAAACCGGACAAAATGTCTATGAGGGTCGATTAAAGAGTAAAGGGACTGACGGAATAAGTGGTAATTTTTCAGCTGTTGCTTCATGCTTTATTCAAGCATTGTTCAAAAAATTCCCCGGCGAGAATGGAAAAACAGAGGATATAGTCTTACCGGCAGATGGAAAACACGGATGTATACAACATAAGTTAATGTGGAGAGCAATGACAGGCGTTGAGTAACAAATAGTTTTGTAATGTTCGTGCACAACACAAAAATACAAGGAAAGCGGAAAAGGCGTTACAACCTTTTTTGCCTGTTTTGTGAAATGTTTCTGTTAAATTATTAGGCGGAAAGAGAAAGATTTTAGTGTAAAAGCCACTAATCTACGCTCTACGTGATTCGACAGATTTTTTCATAGCTGCTTTAAGGCGTCCTTCCCCCATAATGAGGAGAAGGGGGGCGGCAATAAAAATGGAAGAAGATGTGCCAACAACAATGCCAAATAACATCGTCCACGCAAACCCGGAAAGTGTATGACCGCCCCAAAGAGCAAGAGGGAGAGAAGCCAAAAAAACGGTAGATGATGTTCCTAATGTACGATTAAGTGTTTCGTTGATAGAGAGGTTGATAAGATCTATAAAAGGCATATTTCGATAACGGCGTAAATTTTCACGTACTCTATCGTAAACAACAACTTTATCATTTGTAGAATAACCTAAAATGGTTAAAATCGCGGCAACCATGACAAGATTAAATTCAAACCCTGTCACGACAAGAAATCCGATTGTTTTTGTTAGGTCGAGAATAAGAGTGATAACAGCGCTTAAGGCAAACCCCCACTCAAAACGAACCCAGACATACGCTAAAATCATAGCAAGGCTAAGCACGAGGGCAAGAATACCATTACGAAATAATTCGGCAGAAACCGATGGTCCTACAGCATCTGCCCGGAGAATGGTTGTCCCTGGCATTGTTTGAACAAGTGTATGGCGGACTTGATCAACAAGGATTTGTGTGTTTTGTCCTTTTTCTGTGTCAAGTTGGATTA
>JAZLEM010000002.1:0-14245 GCA_045615245.1 Acetobacter sp.
TGATTGATGATATTCAATTTCTGATTGGTAAAGATAATACACAAGAAGAGTTTTTTCATACATTTAACGCTATTGTTGATGCGGGACGCCAGATTGTCGTGTCTTCTGATAAGCCTCCTTCAGATTTATCAGGATTAGAAGATCGTCTTCGTACGCGTCTTGGTTGCGGTATGGTGGCAGATATTCACGCAACAACTTTTGAGTTACGTATTTCTATTTTAGAATCTAAAGTTAAAACAGCAGGCGTTATTATTCCGATTAAAGTGATTGAATTTCTGGCACATAAAATTACGTCAAATGTGCGCGAGTTAGAGGGTGCGTTAAATCGACTGATTGCCCATGCCACCTTGTTTAACCGTCCTGTAACGTTGGATGTTGCGCAAGAAGTGCTACATGATATATTAAAAGCACATGATCGGCGGGTTACAATTGAGGAAATACAAAAAAAAGTAGCAGAGCATTGGCACATTCGCTTAACAGATATGTCTTCTGCCCGGAGAGCACGAAATGTTGCACGTCCTCGTCAGGTGGCTATGTATCTTGCAAAACAGTTAACGAGTTGTTCTTTGCCAGAAATTGGGAGAAAATTTGGTAATAGAGATCATACAACAGTGATGCATGCTGTGAGTCGTATTGATGAGTTGATTCAACAAGATAGTATATTGGCAGAAGAGATTGGCCTGTTGCGGCGTATGTTAGAAAGTGTGTAAATTAAGTAAAATCAATAAACAAAATTAAACGAGATCGAGATAAATAAATGAGATTAAATAAATGAGATGAATTAAAATAATTTGAGGATGATGAATAAAAATTATGGGTAGATTTATATAATCTATACCTGCAAGTAATGATAATTTCTGTTTGGGAAAGAAAAGAACGGAGGGATAAATGAAATTTTCAACGGAGCGTGCGATCCTCCTCAAGGCATTAGCGCATGTCCAGAGTGTTGCAGAAAAACGGAATACGATCCCTATTTTGGCGAATGTGCTTATTCAAGCAGCAGACCAGCAGGTGAGCTTGAAAGCAACAGATATGGAAATTGAGGTCGTGGAACGTATCCCTGCTTCTGTTTTTTCTGAAGGGGCATGTACAGCACCTGCCGCTGTTTTGTATGATATTGTACGTAAGTTACCTGATCATGTTGTTATAGAATTTGATAAAACAGAAAATAATGGGCTTCATTTGCAGGCGGGTCGGTATGCAACACGCCTGAACATCCTTCCGGTTGAAGACTTTCCTTCTATGGGGGCAGGGGATTTCCCCCATACGTTTCAGATTTCCTCTTCTGTTTTGCAATCTTTGGTTGATAGGATACGTTTTGCTATTTCTAACGAAGAGACACGGTATTATCTTAACGGCATTTACTTACACGTGACTGATGTAGAGGGGGAAGAAAAATTGAGAGCCGTGGCGACTGATGGCCACCGGCTGGCGCGTGTAGAAACAGATGTGCCTGTAGGAGCAGCAGGTATTTCTGGCGTCATTATTCCGCGTAAAACAGTTAATGAGTTACGTAAACTCATGGAAGAAACATCGGAAGAGGTTTCTATTTCTCTGTCGGATACACGTATTCAGTTGGTTATAGGGTCTATTACGCTAACATCGAAATTGATCGACGGTGTTTTCCCTGATTATGAACGGGTTATTCCTCAAAATAATACGCGTGTTCTTAAAGTAGATAGAAAGGCGTTTTCCGAGGCAGTCGCTCGTGTTGCCGCTATTAGTCAAGAGCGTTCACGTCCTGTGAAGATGAGTTTGAAGACAGGTTCATTAGTTTTATCAGCCAATAGTCCTGAACGTGGTACAGCCAAAGAAGAGTTAGATGATAATGTTGTTTCTTACGATTCTGATGAGTTAGAAATCGGTTTTCAAGCGCGGTATTTAGGGGATATTATGGAACAGATTGAGCATGAGGCTGAGTTTGTTTTTGCAGATAGTATTGCTCCTGTGATTGTCCGGAGTGCGGGAACTTCTTCGGCATTATATGTCATTATGCCTATGCGTGTGTGAGAATTGTTGTTGTTGACAGGGGTGGATGCTGCGTTTAGTTGAGAGATGTCGTGTTTAGTCAAGTTGCGTCTCTCACATTTTCGTAATTATTCTAACCTTTTGTGGGAGCCTTGCTCTGATCTTCTTGTTTTAACAGGTGAGAATGGGAGCGGTAAAACAAATCTTTTAGAAGCAGTTTCACTTCTCACGCCGGGTCGTGGTTTACGGGCTGCGTCATTAGCACAAATAGGACAGTTTGAGAGCCAGGAATGGGCTGTATTTGCTCGTATTCAAATGGCGGGCGAGTATCTTGAGATTGGTACGGGTCTACAGCAAGACATGGAAACCCCGCGCAGGGTATTATTGTATAACGGTAAGCGTTTTCGTAGTGGTCAATCGGGGCGTGACTGTTGCGATAGAATGGTTTCTGTGGTTTGGGTTACACCGCAAATGGATAGGTTGTTTAGCGGTGGGTCAGCAGAGAGACGTCGTTTTTTAGACCGTCTTGTGATGGCCATTTTCCCTCAGCATATGACAGAACTTACCACCTATGATAAAGCGATGACACAGCGGAACAAACTTCTTCAAACTCGTTTTTCTGAGTGTGCGTGGATTTCAGGGGTGGAACATGCTATGGCGCGTCATGCGGTGGCTATTGCTGCAGCGCGTAATGAAATCGTAGAACGGTTGAATAAACATACGCAATACGCCTCGGATTGTTTTTCTGCAACGCGGTTAGATCTGCACTGCCCTATAGGGGCTTTTCTTGCCTATGAACCAGCGTTAGTTGTAGAGGATTGGCTTCGTGAACAATTATTTGCTCTTCGCGAACAAGATCGCCAAAAGGGGAGAGCCTCTTTAGGAGTTCATCGTACCGATTGTGTTTTAACAAATTTACATACGGGACAATCTGCCGCTATGGCGAGCACAGGGCAACAAAAAGCATTACTGGTTGGTCTTGTTTTAACGCATACTCATATTGTCGCAGAATATCGTGGAATCCCGCCGTTACTTTTACTTGATGAGCCTCTGGTTCATTTAGACGAGGCACATCGTGCCGCTTTGTTAAAAAGCCTGCAGGCTTTTAAGAGCACCGTTATCTTAACAGGAACTGATTCATCGCCATTTTTCCCTCTTAAGGGAAAAGCCCAGTTTGTGACGATTCATCATGGTCATCTATTGCCTGCTGATGTTGGGTAATTCTTATGTCTTACGTAAACATTATAAAACGTATAATTATCTTTGAAAAAGAGATGTGCTATAAGACATATATTTTTCCAGACATTGGCGATTGTCGTGAAATAAAGTATACTAGCTTGTAATTTTGTTTTTCTTTTTGGGAGTGAAGAGTTTGATGACGAATGTCTCTCAGCTTGTGTCGTCGGTGGATGCGGATGAGTACAATGCCGCCTCAATCTCTGTGCTGAAGGGGCTTGAAGCTGTTCGCAAGCGGCCAGGGATGTATATTGGCGATACAGACGATGGTTCTGGTTTGCACCATATGGCTTTTGAGATTATCGATAACGCCGTTGATGAGGCACAGGCAGGCTTTGCTTCTTCTTGTATCGTCACACTTAATGCCGATGGCAGTGTCACCGTGCGTGATAATGGGCGCGGTATTCCAACAGATCTTCATGTTGAAGAGGGGGTGAGTGCTGCCGAGGTTGTTTTTACGCGTCTCCATGCGGGGGGTAAATTTAATCAAAATGCCTATAAAGTTTCTGGCGGATTACATGGTGTGGGGGCAGCGGTTGTTAATGCGTTGTCGGAATGGATGCAAGTGCGTATCTGGCGTAACGGGCAAGAGCATCTTATTCGTTTTGCGCATGGTGAACGTGTAGCCCCTCTGGAAGTTGTCGGATTGTCTGACGAAAAAAGTGGCACAGAAGTGAGTTTTTTGCCAAGTTCAGCAACTTTTCCTAAAACGGATTTTGATTTTTCTGTGCTTGAACGGCGTTTACGTGAACTTGCTTTTCTTAATTCTGGTTTGGAAATTATTTTACGAGATGCACGTGTCAGCACTCAGCGGGAAGAAATTTTTTATTATGAGGGTGGGCTGGTTGCTTTCGTTTCTTGGCTTAATCGTTCTTCTCATACTTTAGTGACGACACCTATTAGTGGTGCTTCCGAAAACGTGGACAATGGGATTAAGGTTGAATTTGCATTAAGTTGGAATGATAGCTTTCATGAAACAATGTTGTGTTTCACTAATAATATTCCACAAAGAGATGGGGGCGCGCATTTAGCAGGATTTCGGCAAGCCTTAACGCGTGTTATTGGTCGCTACGCTGAAAATATTGCTAGTAAAGAGGCGCAATCTTTGCAAGGCGAAGATATGCGTGAAGGGTTAACTGCTGTTCTTTCTGTCAAAGTGCCTGACCCAAAATTTTCTTCTCAAACAAAAGACAAATTGGTTTCATCAGAGGTACAGCCTGTTGTTCAAGCTGTTATTGCAGATATTTTAAGTCATTGGCTAGAGACACATCCAAAAGAAGCTAAAATTATTGTCTCGAAAGTGTTAGAAGCCGCGGCAGCTCGTGAAGCTGCCCGTAAAGTAAGGGAGTTAACACGGCGTAAAGGGGTTTTGGATGTTTCTTCGTTGCCGGGCAAATTGGCTGATTGCCAAACACGTGATCCTGCAGAGGCAGAGTTGTTTATTGTAGAGGGGGATTCTGCTGGTGGAACGGCAAAACAGGGGCGCGATCGGCGCTTTCAGGCTATTCTACCGTTAAAAGGAAAAATCCTTAATGTTGAACGTGCTCGTTTTGATCGTATGTTGGGGTCGGCTGAAATTGGAACCCTTATTACAGCATTGGGGACTGGTATTGGGCGCGGAGGTGCCGAGCAAGGTGGTTTTTCTCTTGAAAAATTGCGTTATCATCGCATTGTGATTATGACGGACGCCGATGTTGATGGTTCACATATTCGTACACTGTTATTAACATTCTTTTTTCGACAAATGCCTGAAATTGTCGAACGTGGGTATTTGTATATTGCTCAGCCGCCTCTTTATCGTGCGAAACGTGGCCAGGAAGAAACTTATCTGAAAGATGATTCGGCATTAGAACAATATCTTCTTGATAAAGCGTTAGCGAAAGTTTCTTTTATTTATTCGGATGGGCGTGTTGTTTCGGGAGATGATCGTGGTGTTGAAATATCATTTATTCGTCAATTTTATCAGGTTATATGTCGGATAGCTGGACGCGCTCCTCTCTGGATGATCGAGCAAGCTGTTTTGAGTGGTGTGGTAACAACCGACATCACTCATCTTCCAGAAAAGATTACTCTTTTTCAAAGGCGATTGGACATGTTTGCCCCTTCTATAGAACGTGGTTGGAAAGCTCTCTATGATCATAATCAGTTAAAACTTGTCCGTGATATTGCCGGTGTGAGAGAGCAATATACCCTGCCCTTACTGTCGTCTTCAATGGGGGCAGGAGGAGATTGGCGTTGGTTGGAGGCACAACAAGGAAGGTTACAGCGTGATTATGAAAATGGAATCGTAATTCAATCCGAATCAGGTGAAGTTAGACTTTCTGGGCCAGTTGATCTTTTTATGTATCTTTTAGCACAAGGGCGTAAAGGGTTAGCGATTAACCGATTCAAAGGTTTGGGGGAAATGAATGATGTCCAATTATGGGAAACAACCCTCAACCCCGCTATGCGGACATTGTTACAAGTTAAAGTAGGAGATGTTGAAGAAGCCGGGTCTGTTTTTACAACGTTAATGGGAGATGTGGTGGAACCTCGGCGAGATTTTATTGTGGGTAATGCCTTAAAAGTCGTGAATTTAGATGTTTAATAAAATGATTTTGTTTCAAGCGGTGAAGGGAGAATTTTCGTCTTAACAAGATGATCAAGTTCTTTAAAGTGCTGGAGAAGTGTAGGAAGTTGTCGTATTGGTAACATCGTAGGTCCGTCACTAGGGGCATGGTCAGGGTTTTCGTGTGTTTCTATAAAGAGAGCGGCAACACCAACAGCGAGTGCAGCTCGTGCTAATAGGGGGGCAAATTGGCGTTCTCCACCAGAAGCTTTGCCTTTTCCTCCTGGACATTGTACAGAATGGGTAGCATCAAAAACGACAGGGTAGCCTGTTTGTGCCATAATAGGTAAGGAACGCATATCATTGACAAGAGTATTATAGCCAAAACTTGTACCGCGTTCACAAAGCATTATGCGCTGATTACCTGTCGAAGCAATTTTTTGCACGACGTACTGCATATCCCATGGGGCGAGAAATTGACCTTTTTTGATATGAATGACAGCTTGAGTACGCCCTGCCGCAACGAGAAGGTCGGTTTGTCGACATAAAAAGGCTGGAATTTGAAGAACATCAACAGCCTCGGCGACCATCGTGCATTGTTCTGGAGCATGAACATCGGTGAGTACGGGTATCGTAAGCTCGGTACGTATACGGGATAGAATTTCTAACCCTGTAGCCATTCCCACGCCTCTCGCACTCGAAAGACTTGTCCGGTTGGCCTTATCAAAAGAGCTTTTGTAAATGAGCCCTATTTGCGCCTTATGGCAGATTTCTTTGAGGGCAGAAGCACATTCTAGCGCATGCGTGGCGGACTCAATCTGGCATGGACCTGCAATAAGAACAAAAGGCTTATCATTACCAATGGTTAAAGAGCCGATAGAGAATGTACAAGGCGTCGGAGATATCATGACGGTCGAGCTTGTTTGAGAGCTGCTCCAATAAATCCGGCAAATAGGGGATGTGGGGCAAATGGGCGAGATTTGAGCTCGGGATGATATTGAACAGCGATAAACCACGGATGGTGCGCATATTCAACAACTTCAGGTAGAAGACCGTCAGGGGAAAGACCTGAAAATATTAACCCTGCTTTTTCCAGCTGCTCTCTATAATGGATATTGACTTCGTAGCGATGCCGGTGTCTTTCTCGTATGATTGTTGTACCATATATTTCTGCAACGCGTGACTTTTCTAACAAAACAGCAGGGTATGCCCCTAGGCGCATGGTGCCTCCTAATTGACTACTCTCGCTACGGCGTAGCCGTTCATCTTCACGAATCCATTCTTTCATCAATCCCACGAGAGGCTCACAGGTCCGACCAAATTCAGTAGAGGAGGCTTCAGGTATATGGGCAAGATGACGAGCACATTCAATAACAGCCATTTGCATGCCAAAACAAATGCCTAAAAAAGGGATATTATTTTCACGGGCAAAGCGAACAGCTTCTATTTTCCCTTTGGCACCACGTTCACCAAATCCACCAGGCACAAGGATTCCGTGCGCATGAGATAAAAGAGCGTGTATTTGTGCAGGGTCTTTTTCGAGAGTCTCGGCTTCTATCCACTCTAAATGGATTTTTGTTTTATGGGCAATACCACCATGTAAAAGGGCTTCGTTGAGAGATTTGTAGCTGTCTAAAAGAGATATATATTTTCCAACAATAGCAATGGTGACTTCGGCTTCAGGGTAACGTAATGTGTTAACAATATTTTGCCACTTTGAAAGGTTAAGAGGGTCAACATGTGGCAGCTTAAAATAACGGAGGACTTCTCGATCCATACCTTCGGTATGATAAGAGAGGGGGCAGGCATAAATAGTGTCAATATCTTGTGCAGCGATAACAGCTTCTGGTTTGACATTACAAAAATTAGCAATTTTTTGACGTTCTGCACAAGGAATAGGTCTGTCGCAACGACAAAGGAGAATCTGGGGTTGAATGCCCACATTTTGGAGTTCTTTAACAGAATGTTGAGTCGGTTTTGTTTTAAGCTCTCCTGCAGAAGGAATCCAAGGAAGAAGCGTTAAATGCATAACAAGAGTGCGATCCATTCCTAAATCGTTGCGTAATTGTCGAATGGATTCAAGAAAAGGGAGACTCTCAATATCACCGACCGTGCCACCAATTTCAACAATGACAAAGTCAAAATCTTCTGTGTTAGCGAGAATCGTATTTTTAATAGCATCTGTAATATGCGGGATAACTTGGACTGTTGTTCCTAAATAATCTCCTCGTCGTTCACGGCTAATAACATCTGAATAGATTTTCCCTGTGGTCGTATTATCTTCGCGTGTTGTGTTGATATCTGTAAAACGTTCGTAGTGCCCAAGATCAAGGTCAGTTTCTGCCCCATCTTCTGTAATAAAAACCTCACCATGTTGGTATGGATTCATCGTGCCGGGATCGACATTAAGATATGGATCTAATTTGCGAAGTCGAACCTTATAGCCGCGTATTTGTAAAAGAGCGGCGAGCGCGGCAGAGGTAATGCCTTTACCTAAAGAGGAGACAACGCCACCTGTAATAAAGATGAAACGAGTCATGGACATGGCTTTCTAGGAAAAAAACGAAAGAACAAAAACATATATAAAACAACTTAATCTTAATAGAGTGTGTAAGACAATAAGGGCGTAATAAAAGACAACTTTCTCTTCGATAAAAAGGGTATAACAAAAAAATTATGGGTGTGTTGGTACAACAGTTCCCTCTCGAAGAGATTGGGTATGGTGTGGCGAAGCTTTTTGAAGAGGTTGATCTTGGATAGAGAGAGAAGGTACAGGATGTGTAACAGCGGGTGTTGACGAAAGAGTTTTTGTTGTTGTTTGTTGTGTTGCTGGAAGGTCTGTTGTTGTATGTGAGGTTTGACTGAGAATGTCTTGACTAGCTCCAAAGCCACCGCCTGATGTCCCCCCTTTGTAAAGAACAGCAAGAATAAGAGAAAGTAACATAAAGAGACCCGCCAGAACCGCTGTTGTACGGGTAAGTAAAGTTGCTGTTCCTCGGCTAGACATAAAAGCCCCCATGCCTTGACTGTTTCCAACGCCAAGCCCACCGCCTTCGCTTCGTTGGATGAGGATAATACCAATCAGAGCAACGGCAATACAGAATTGTAGAATGAGGAGAAAAACAGTCATCATAAAATCCAATCTTGAGGGGTTAATAATGTTTAGGGAGACAGATGCGCAATGATAGGAAGAAATGTATCGGCATTAAGGCTTTGTCCCCCAACGAGGACACCAGATATTTCGGGAATGGAGAGGATCGTCGACACGTTTTCAGCTGTTACAGAACCGCCATAGAGGATTCGGATCGTTTTTCCGGATTCACCAAATTGTCTTATTAACTCTTTTCGCAAAAAACACATTGTTTCTGTAATTTGTTCGACAGAGGCTGTCAGACCTGTTCCGATGGCCCAAATAGGTTCATAGGCAAGAATGCCTGAAAAATCGTTGGGCAGAGAACCTTCCATTTGCCATCCTAAAATATCGGTGTAGTAGTTGTTGCTTTCTTCGTGTTGCTCTCTTGTTTCACCAATACAGACAATAGGTGTTAATCCTGCTCGGGTGGCTGTGATAATTTTCTGTCGAATAACGCTATCGAGTTCACCGTGGTTTTGCCGACGTTCTGAGTGCCCTAAAATAACATGAGAAACACCCATTTCAAGAAGCATGGTAGCAGAAATATCACCCGTATGGGCACCAGAAAGTTTTTCATGGCAATTCTGGGCACCCAGTAAAAACGGCGTTCCCTTCAAACAGTCAGAAAGGAATGGGAGGAGTGTAAAAGGGGGACAGATAATAACCTGTGTTTTATTTCGTGCTGCCTCGTGGGAAAGATGAGAACTATATGATGTTATGAGCGCCTGTGCTATTTCGTGCACTTTCTCCTTCGTGCCGTTCATTTTCCAATTGCCGACAACAATTTGAGGATTCATGTCTGCTCCTTATCTAAACTAGTGGTTATATATGGCGGTTGTATATTTGAATAAGGCAATTCTTGTATAATAATTCATTAAGTGACGATATCCTATAAAATATATTGTTCTTTATGAGAAAGTTTATGTCTTACTACGTTATCTCTAGCCAAGTTTAATGTTTCCGTTTATAACACTCAATACTTAACTTAATACTTAAGTGTGTTGTAAAAACTTTTTCTGATTGACATTGAAAATGTTAGGTTCTTTTTGATGATTACCTCTCTACGTCATGTATTTGTTGAGTCGTGGTTGGGGCGTGCGATTGTTCTTGCTGTTTTTGTAGCTTTTATTGGCTGGGGTGTTGGTGATGTTGTCGGCTACATGGGTGCAAGCTCTAATGTTGTTGTACAAGTAGGAAAAACCGACATTACAGTCACCGATTTGTCAACGACCTTGCGCCAAGAAATGCCGGTGATTATTCAACAGATGGGGAAAAATGCAGCGGCACAACTTTCTCCAGCGATGATTCAAGAAATTGCACAACAAGTTTTGCATAGGTTGATTATGCGGGCGGAACTGTTAGAGTTCGCCAGAAAGATGAACGTTGAGGTGCCAGATTCCGCTATACGGAATGAAATTTTTTCTCTTCCGTATTTTTATGGAACTAACGGTAAGTTTGATCGTGCTGTTTTTAATCAAAAACTACGTGATCAAGGGCTAACAGAGCAGGAAGTTATTCGGACAACGCGCAATAATTTAACGATTCGTTCTGTTTTGCAACCGATAATGCAAAGTGGAAGCGTTTCTAGCACATTATTTGAGAGTTTAATACACTATATTGCCCGTGTATCTATGGTGGATATGGTACGCGTGCCGTTTGACAGTTTTTCACTACCAGCTGATCCTGGAGATATCGTTCTTCGTCGATATTATGCCAATCATCCATGGCTTTTTCGTGTATCAGAGCAACGTCACGCACGGATTGTTGTCCTTTCTCCTGAGACACTAGCACAAACTATTTCGGTCGATGAAAAACAACTTAAAAAGGCGTATGACGCTCAATTCGATCGTTATCATATCCCTGAATCTCGTGATGTGCAGATGGTGATTCTTTCTGTAGGGCAGCAAGCTCACACACTTCGTGCAATGTGGGAAAAAGAGAAAAATTGGTCAAATATTCAGCAGCTTGTAAAATCTATGAAAAATGCAGAAGCTTTCGATATGCCTGCAACAAATGCTTCGGCTATGGCTTCTGACGTTTTGCGTCAAGCTGTTTTTCAGGCACCCCTTAAGAAAATCAGTCCTGTTATTCAATTTGCAGGGGGGTGGGCTGTTTTCCGTGTGACGAACATTATACCTAAACATAATATTTCTTATGAAAAGGCACGCTCCGAGCTACTTTCTGAGTATCGTAAAGCGAAGGCTATTTCTCTAATGCCAATGCGTCAACGTACTTTGCAAGATACGATTGCAGGCAGTGGGTTTGAGGCGATTCCTAGTTCGCTTGGGGCTGTAGCTATTTCCGGAATCCTCAATGCACAAGGGCAAATGGAAAATGGAAAGCCCGCACCTATCCCCGCTTCTGGAGCCTTGCGTACAGCGATTATTCATCAGATTTTTACACAAAAAAAAGGTGTTGCGCCCTATCTTATAGAAGGACCTGATCATAGTTATTTTGCTGTTGAGGTAGATAAAATTATTCCTTCAGCAGAAAAAAGCTTTACACAGGTACGCTCTGATGTCCTTAAAGCATGGCAGAGCGATAATCGTCGTTATCGTGCGAATCAACAGGCAACGGCGCTCTATGTGGCAAGTTATACATCAGGTAAAATGGTGTTACCAGCGTCCTCAAAAAATTATGTTTTGCGTAAAGTGGCCTTTTCATCTGTTGTTCCTAATAAAACTATTCCTGTACCGTTAGCGACTTACTTGTCGCATATGCGAGCAGGGCAAGCGATCATGGTAGAAACTGATCATGCTTTTTGGGTGGGGCTTGTCACAAAAGTTTTTGTACCTAACCCGCCTCTTCCTCAAAAAGATATGCAAAAAATAAGATTAGACCTTACCCAATCCGACGCTGATGATTTGATGACAACTTTTGTGCAAACTTTAATCGCTAAAACGCCACCATATATTAACAAAACAGGTATAACGACCGCTATCATGCGGGCCGGGCTTGGTGGGTAATCAGGTCGGTGGATAATGTGGATAATAAGGAGAGTCGTCTGTCATGAGTATGAATACAAGTCTTCACGCATTGCTTTCTCCTTCTTGGCAGGAGTGTGAGCGTGCTTGGGAAAGAGGGCAAGCGTCGGTGGTGTTTTCTGTCGAAGCGGCGGATTTGCTAACACCTGTTTCGGCTTATATCCGGCTGGCTTCTTCTCAAGGAAAAATAGCCCCCCATACATTGTTGTTTGAAAGTGTTGAGGGGGGCGCGTCGCGTGGGCGTTATTCTGTTATTGCCTTAAAGCCTGATCTTGTGTGGATGTGTCATAGTGCACAAGTCTCTGTACAAACAGGGATTCATGGTGTGCTATCCGAACAGCAGGTTTACCATGATCATCCTTTAGAAAATCTTCGTCAATTGATACGATCCAGTAGGCTAGAATTACCTCCTGGTTTGCCGCCTATGATTGCAGGTCTTTTTGGCTATCTTGGTTATGATATGGTGCGGCAGATGGAATATCTCCCTCATGCTCCTGTTGATGATCTTAATTTGCCTGAGGGTATTTTAATGCGTCCGGGGCTGTTTGCTGTTTTTGATACAGTGACAGATGATTTAGTTTTAGCCGCACCCGTAAGACCTGCTGAGGGAGAAACAGTTCGGAAGGCGTGGGAACGCGCGCATAGTCTTCTTGAGGAGGCACGGCGTTGTCTTAAGGGGGCATTGCCAGAATTATCTTCTCCAACACGTTATCAGGCATTATCTACGCCTGTTTCTACATTTAGTAAACAAGAGTTTTGTACGATTGTAGAAAAAATACGAGAGTATATTGCTGCAGGTGATGCGTTTCAGGTTGTGCCTAGTCAGCGTTTTTCTATGCCGTTTCCTTTGTCGTCTTTGGCATTATATCGTGCTTTAAGGCGGGTGAATCCTGCGCCATTTTTGTTTCATCTTAATTTTGTTGGTTTTTCTCTTGTCGGCTCTTCTCCTGAAATTCTGGTTCGTTTACGTGAAGGTCGTGTAACAGTGCGTCCATTAGCAGGGACACGTCCACGGGGGAAAACACAAGAAGAAGATCAAAGATTAGAAAAAGAACTTCTTGCAGATGAAAAAGAAATTGCCGAACATTTGATGTTAATAGATCTCGTTCGTAATGATGTCGGGCGTGTTTGTTCTTCTGGTTCCGTTGCTGTCACACAACGTTTTGTTATTGAACGATTAAGTCATGTTATGCATATTTCGTCACAGGTTGAGGGGGTATTGCGTCCTGATCTTGAAGCATTAGATGCTCTTATTGCCGCATTCCCTGCAGGTACGCTAACGGGGGCGCCTAAAATTAGGGCGATGGAAATTATTGATGAGGTTGAACGTACACGCCGTGCAACATATGCTGGTTGTGTTGGCTATTTTGGGGCTGGGGGTGATATGGATACATGTATTGGTTTACGTATGGCTGTTGTTAAAGATGGCATGATGCATGTACAAGCTGGGTGTGGGGTTGTTTTTGATAGTGTACCGGAAAAAGAATACGAGGAAACACGTCATAAAGCGCGTGCGATGTTTCGGGCGGCAGAGTTAGCTTTTCAAGAATCGGTGGGCGGTTAGTTGGAGGTTTGTAATATCTTGTCATTTTTTTGTTGATGACTGTAAAGTAATAAAAAAGAGAATATATCGTTATGATTCTTCTTATTGATAATTATGACAGCTTTACGTTTAACCTCGTTCATTATTTGGGTGAATTGGGAGAAACATGTCACGTTGTGCGTAATGATGCCTTAAGTGTGGCTGAGGCTTTAGCCCTTTCGCCGCGGGCTATTGTGTTATCGCCAGGGCCGTGTTCTCCGAATGAAGCAGGGATTTGTTGTGATCTGATTGAGGCTGCTAAAGATAAAATACCTGTTTTTGGGGTGTGTTTAGGCTATCAGGCGATAGGGCAGGTTTTCGGGGCAAAAGTGGTTCGTTCTTCAGCACCGATGCATGGCAAAACGAGTTTTGTTTTTCATAAAGAGCAAGATGTTTTTGCGAATATACCTAGCCCATTTCTTGCTACGCGTTATCATAGTTTGGTATTAGAACCAGCAAGTATTTTATCGGATCTTGAAGTAACAGCGTGGACGCAAGACCATGTTATTATGGGGGTGCGGCATCGTCATTACCCTGTTTCTGGAGTACAGTTTCATCCCGAGAGTATGGCTTCCGAACACGGACATGATTTACTACGTAATTTTTTGGAAATTGTCAAAACATGGTATGCTAAATCAGTTTCCAATGGATCTCGTACTCATCAATAGTGTGTTATGCTCAATATAGATTTTACAGAGGTTCTGTCCAAACTTGCTGAACGTTCTAACCTCAGTTTAGAGGAATCTCAAAAAACGTTTGGAGCTATGCTCGATGGGCATGTCTCATCCGAAGCT
>JAZLEM010000003.1:0-1030 GCA_045615245.1 Acetobacter sp.
AAGACCGCTTGGCCTCCGACTTGTAGGAGAGACCCATTCTCAAGTAAGGGAATTAGGCATTTATTAGGGGAATATCCAAAATAATTGAAAGAATAGATGTGGAAGGATAAAAGCCTGTTCTGGCAGAAAACATAGGAAATACGAAAGGAGAATGCGTTGGTGATAGAAGGTTCTAAAAATAAATCCCTTTCTCTTGTGAGTAAGAACAAAAAAGAAAACCACAAGGATCGTAATAGGGAAAAACAAAGTTTGTTTGTGAGGAAAACTCAAAATATCTCCTTAACAAGGGTTCAAAAATCCTATTGGCTTTTTGGTACCCATGCTGTTACTGCGGCTTTACTAAATCCAAGGCGGCGTTATACCCGACTTTTGGTTACAGAGGAAAAAAAACCTGTCTTAATAGAGGTAAAAAAACAGGGAATCGTGTTGCGTGTTGCGCCAGAAATTGTATCCAAAAGCAGGTTAGAGGAATATCTTCCTTCAGAGGCTGTGCATCAAGGGGTTGCTTTAAAAGTACATCCTTTAGACCCATTAACGATAGAAGAAGCTTTAGCGTGTCCAGGTCCGATTGTGGTATTAGATCATGTGACAGATCCGCGTAATATAGGGGCTATTTTACGTTCAACGGCAGCTTTTGGAGGATCTTTTTTAATTGTGCAAGAGCGTCATGCCCCTGAAGAAACAGCTGTACTCGCTAAAGCAGCTTCTGGCGCGTTAGAGAGTGTGCCTATTGTGCGGGTGGTGAATATCTCGCGCGCATTAGAAACACTTCAAAAACAAGGGTGTTGGACGATAGGGCTTGAAGCACAAGCTCCTCTCTTGAATGGGGCTAATTTTAGTCAGAAACGTGTTGCTTTGGTGTTAGGGGCAGAAGGGCAGGGGTTGCGCCGCCTTGTTCGGGAGCATTGCGATGAAATAGCTGGGCTTTATATGCCTCAACGTCGTGTAAAAGAAGGAATTGTAAGAATGGAAAGCTTAAATGTTTCAATTGCTGCCGCTATTGGGCTTTATGAAGTGGTACGCTATGGTG
>JAZLEM010000004.1:0-1482 GCA_045615245.1 Acetobacter sp.
AGCATTAATGCGGCGATTAGGACTTACCTCAAGAATACGAGCCAGCTTTGGCGTTTATACATGCAAAGAAGAGATTGATTTTTTAGCAGAGACTTTGCTTCGTATTCGGAAATTTTTTATCTGAAGTAGGCTGTTTTTACCATGATTATGTCGGAAAATGTACATTATCAAGATGTATCGCAAACAGAGAAAAGCCTCTCTTCTGGAGAGACGATACTGCACGAAGAACATTCACCGGGTGAATTGGTTCTTAATGTCGAAAGTTGGAAACCTGAACACTCTTCTGGAGGAATCGATAAAGAAATTTCTGAAATTTCGTCAACAACAGACCAACAGCCAGCCTTTTTCACTTTAGAAGACGAAATTATTGCTGCTATTGCAACGGTGTATGATCCGGAAATTCCAGTGAATGTGTATGAATTAGGGTTAATTTATGCCATTGATTTACAAGAAGATGGTCATGTTGTTATTGAAATGACATTAACCGCGCCAAACTGCCCGAGCGCGCAAGAATTACCGGCACAAGTTCAAGCCGCAGTAGAACATGTGCCGGGGGTTCGTTCAGTCCAAGTAGATATTGTATGGGATCCGCCGTGGGATATGTCGCGTATGAGTGATGAAGCGCGTCTCGCACTTAATATGTTTTAAAGAAGAACTCTAAAACAAGAATGCCCCAAGAAAGAATGAAAGATAATAGGATGACAGATAACATCTCTTCTCCTCCTTCATCAAAAACATTACCGCCATTGTTACGTTTAACGGAGGCTGCAGCAATAAGGTTACAAAATCTATATGCCTCCGTACATGCCGGGCAACTTTTGCGTATCTCGGTGACAACGCGCGGGTGTTCCGGTCATAGCTACGACATGACGTTTGTGGATCACCCTGATAGGGGTGATGAAATTGTTCAAGATAGAGGACTTACTCTTTTAGTCGATCGGAAAGCTACACTTTTTTTGATCGGTTCACAAATGGATTATCAGGAAGGTGATTTAGAATCAGGGTTTGTGTTCAAAAACCCTAACGAAAAAGGTCGCTGCGGGTGTGGCGAGAGTTTTCATGTTTGATAGATTTTTTGCATAAATGGGGAGGAGAGAATAAAAAGAATTTTTCTACCTCTGCCAAATGTTTACCTTACTGAATAGTCTAAACAAGCTGAGATTATAGCCAGCATACTTAAAGCCATAATAAGGGTCATATGCTTTTTCATAGAATCAAATAAGGCGGCGTCCGGGCGTAAGGCACGTTGTATTTTTTGGTATGGTCCTCGATAAAGCATAATAAACCATAAAGTTACAAGAATCCCAATAGCCTGCATAACATTTGTTGACCATGTGGCTTGAGTAAACCCACCTTCATGGAGAACAAGGAGCCAACCTGTAATGAGCATAGTCGGTAAACCGTGCATAAGCCCACGAAAAAAACGTTTGAGGGTTTGAACATGAACGGATTGGCGATCTTTAACACTTAACAAGGTTAAGC
>JAZLEM010000005.1:0-5911 GCA_045615245.1 Acetobacter sp.
CCTGCAAACAGCGCGCCTTGTCCAGAGGGCGCCTGTCAGGCCGCGCATTCGTGCTCACACACCGCTGGAGATAGTCGCTGGGACACACAGCCTTCACAATCCTCTCATCCGAGTTCATCTCGAAAAATCAAAAGGAAAAAAAGTGAAACACGAATTCAGCTCCCGCACAGAACCATTGTTTCCCCCCGTTTGCGTGCGGATGAGCGTGCACCCGCTGTGGACGCATCTCGGGAGCGCTGTTTTCTTCAAAAGCAAAAACTTTTTTTTTTCAATTTGTGGCCATGTCTTTGGTGGGAAAAGTGGTGCGGAAGTTCCTGCGGGCTGTGAGCAAAGGGGAGGTTGAAGAGGGGAATGTGGGCGTGTCTTTGATGAAGGGAGAATTTGACCTGCGCAGATTGGTGTTGGACGAGGCTGTGCTTGCGTATTTGAAAAAAGAGCCGAACGTGCCCCTGCGACAACACTAACACGCCCATGAGCGGCTTCTGTCCAAATAAGGCGACGGTTTTTATGTCCGACATCAGAATGCCAAAGTGCAGGTCGTACACCAAAACGGCGCTTAAAGCGTTCTATCCATTGGGCGGATAAAGCAATTTCAGGCAAGAGCACCAGTACTTGTTGATGATTTTCAAGGCAAGCGGCAATGGCTTCTTGATAAATTTCTGTTTTACCGGCACCCGTCACGCCTTCTAAAAGGGTAACAGAAAAGCCTTTTTGACATACAGAACGGCGGAGAGTTGTCGCGGCTTCATATTGCTGCCCTTCTAATATAGGCGGACAATGGTAGGGGTTAGGTTGCTCAAAAGACGCTTGAGAAAGAAGGGGCACGGCATGTAAGGCACCGGCGTTAGCAAGCCCATGAATAACGCTGGCGCTTGTTTGGGCACACCGCGCGAGTTCCGCCGTGCTACGGACGATACCATCGGCAAGCACGCGCAACACATTTTGCCGTGCAGAGGTAAGGCGGAGGGTTTGCGGTTGCTGGGGAGCAAGGCGCCACCCTGTGGGCGGTGAAAGAGAGTTGATCCCTTTTTGTAAAAGAGGGCGTAACGCCATCGCCATGACCAGACCAGGGGCAGAAAGCGTATAAGCAGCAACCCAATCAATAAAACGGCGTAACTCTTCGGGTAAAGGTGGATAATCCTGCTTTGCGAGAACAGCACGTAAACGGTGTGTGTCATCAAGGGGGGGGGGTGTTGGGGGTGCAAGGTCGGGTGGTAAATGGGAAGGAGGCTCCCACACAACCCCGAGTTTTTGTTTTTTTCCTAAAGGAACGCTGACAATATCCCCAGCGTGGAGGTCTAACGTGCAGGGCTTGAGATAAGTCAGCGGTGCCGGTAATGGCAAAGGGAGCAAAACAGAAACATAATTCTTGCAAGAAGAGGTCAGATCGGTTTCGGAAGTTTGAGAAGGTGAGGGTGGTATATCGGCAAAAACAGAAGTGTGAGGAAGGGAAAAAGAAAAAAGCATTATCGACGGAGGAGATGAGAAGATTATGGAACAACGATAAGAAAAGAACAAAAATATAGCTGCTAAAAGCGATAGAAAGTTATTTTATACAATAAGATTTCAGATCTCTCTATCCCTCGTTTTTTAGTTTTGTCCTTCGTTTTATTCATGCGGTTTGTGAGATGATTCTCTACTCAGGTAGAGAGAGTAAGTAGAAAGATATTTCATCTTATTTTTTGAGAATATGAGACGGTATTTGGTCTACAGGTACGGGGTTTGTTGTGCATGATAGATACGATATAGATACGATTCTTTTTCTCTTTTTTTAGGATATTGTCTTTAGTTCTTTTTATAACTGTTTCTCCGATTTTTTTCGCAGATGTACAGCACTCCATCAATCAGGGGTTTGATGATAAAAGAAATTGGATCAATTACCATTGATTTACTTCTTAATAACATTGTAAGAAAAAATAAGCATAACTATAGCCATGTGTGCTGAAGCTGGAAAGGCAAAAACGTTAACAATACGCGTGGTAATGGGAATTATCTAAAAATGAGGGAAAAACAAGCTTTTTATGACAGCAGAAGAAGCCCAAGAGGCATTTTTACACTGGATGGCAATAGAAAAAGGCGCTTCGCCATTAACGATTAAAGCCTATCGTAAAGATATCACCTATTTTCTGACATTTTTAGCTACCCATTTGAACGGTTTGCCCGATATGGCGGGGCTTGCCCATGTAACGTTAAGAGATTTTCGGGCTTGGCTTGCTTTTGAACAAACCCGCGCTCTTGCACCGTTGACGGCACAAAAAAGGCGTACTACACCCGATACAGCGGCGCGAACCCGTGCCCGTCGCCTTTCGGCAGTGGCATCCTTTTTTCGCTACCTCGACCGTCAGCACGGGGTTAAAAATGCAGCTGTGCAAATTTTAAGCACGCCACGCGTTAAAAAAACACTCCCCCGCCCGCTTACCCAAAAAGATGCCCTAGCGGCGCCACACGATATTGCTGCATTAGCGCGTACTTCTTTAGCACGATGTCGTGATGCCGCTTTGTTTTTATTGCTCTATGGTTGTGGCTTACGTATTTCTGAGGCTTTATCGCTCAACGTTGCCGATATCCGCTCTATGCAAAAAAGCGGCGTGGTGCGTATTTTAGGGAAAGGGAGTAAAGAGCGTTTAGTGCCTGTACTTCCTATAGTGCAGGAAGTTTTAAGAACATGGTTAGCACAACACCCATCGCCAAAGGCAGACTCTCCTCTTTTTGTTGGAGTGCGTGGCGGGCGGCTGCAGCCTGCTGTCGCGCAAAAAGCGATGCGAGAGTGGCGCGTTCTTTCTGGTTTACCTGCTCAAGTCACACCGCACGCACTGCGTCATTCTTTTGCCACGCATTTAATGGAAAACGGGGCTGATTTACGCACAATTCAAGAACTTTTGGGGCATGCGAGCCTTTCGACCACACAACGTTATACCCTTGTTGATGAAACCTATTTGCACGATGTTTGGGCTCGGGCACACCCCCGTGCGCATGCGCATCGACAAGATTCTCATAAACAAATAAATAAGATCAACGCTGACTCTAAACCGTAAAGGACAAATATAGGGCGACTGTAACGGCGCGAAGTAAACGTTCTTATAAAATACAATAACTAAAATAAAGGAACACCTTAAAACCTGTGCATGATTCCGCACGATTTCCTTTTTTCCTCTTAACTTTAAGGGAGAGTTAATAGAGTTGACTTACGTCCTTTCTTTGACATGTTTTTGTAAAAGGCGCAACAATGGAGGAATACCAGCTTGTGTGACGGCAGAAATAGGTGCAACAACGGCACGCGTAACTTGTTCTAAAGCGGTTTGTTTGGCAGAGAGTTCTGTTGGTGTTAAAGCATCGATTTTATTCAGGGCAATAATCTCGGGTTTTTGGGCTAAATGTGTGTCATAGGCGTCGAGTTCTTGGCGAATGGTCTGCCAAGAGCCGATAACATCTTCGCTTGTTGCATCGATGAGATGTAAAAGAATGGCACAGCGTTCAATATGCCCAAGAAAACGGTCGCCTAACCCCGCACCTTTATGGGCATCTTTAATTAAGCCCGGAATATCGGCAATAACAAATTCTTCTGTTAACGACAGGCGCACAACACCAAGCTGTGGGTGAAGGGTGGTAAAAGGGTAATCCGCAATTTTGGGGCGTGCGGCAGACACTGCGGCTAAAAAAGTTGATTTTCCGGCATTAGGAAGCCCAACAAGCCCTACATCTGCAATGAGCTTGAGGCGTAACCACACCCAGCGTTCTTCGCCGGGCCACCCTTTATCTGCGCGGCGCGGGGCACGATTTGTGCTTGTTTTATAATGGGCGTTGCCAAATCCGCCATCGCCTCCTCGGCACAGTGTGATACGCATACCCTCTTTATTAAGGTCTGCTAAGATGGTGGTGCGGGTTTCATCCATAATTTGGGTACCAATCGGTACTTTAATAACAACAGGGGGAGCAGAAGCACCTGTTTTAAGAGATCCTGCACCATTGCCGCCTTTACGTGCGCGGAAATGCTGGGTATACCGAAAATCAATCAGCGTATTGAGATTAGAAACGGCTTCAAAAATAATATCTCCGCCGCGTCCGCCATTGCCACCGTCAGGTCCGCCAAATTCAATAAATTTTTCTCGGCGAAAAGCAGAAACACCATCACCTCCATCGCCAGAAGAAATATAAATTTTGGCTTGATCTAGAAATTTCATACGGTATCCCCTTAAAAGACATAGAACAGAAAGAACAGAAATAAAAAGAGTCGAACCTTTAACGGATCGACTCTTATTTTAACGTAACCCAACAAAACCCGGTAAAGGTGTAGTCATCTGTGGATAAAGCTCTCTCCCTGTTGATACCCTCTATTGATGTTGGGCTTTGAACTACACGGCTGGCGCAGCTTCAACAGAGACATGGACACGCCCCTCTGCCCGGCGGTTAAAGCGAACAAATCCATCAATAAGCGCAAATAAAGTATGATCACGCCCTATGCCGACATTTGACCCTGCTTTGAATTTCGTTCCCCGCTGACGGACAATAATATTTCCAGCAATCACTTGCTGACCACCAGATTTTTTAAGACCAAGCCGTCGTCCAGCACTATCGCGTCCGTTACGAGACGAACCTCCCGCTTTTTTTGTTGCCATTTCTAAAAACCCCTTATGACGATTGACGTAAACCTATGACATGGTTAGAAAAGGTAAAAAACAACCACTGCTTACGTTGATATATACGTTAATATAACTGTAAAAATATACCTAATCAGACGAAAGAAGATCAGGCAGCGTTAATTTCTTGAATGCGCACAACCGTAACAGATTGACGATGTCCGTTTTTCCGACGGCTGTTTTTCCGGCGACGTTTTTTGAAAATAATCACTTTTTTAAGGCGATCTTGGGCAATAACATTAGCTGTAACTTTAGCCCCCGCGATTGTAGGCGTGCCAATTTTAGCGCCATGTTCATCACCAACAGCGAGAACATCGTCAAACGTCAAGACGGCACCAGCTTCTGTATCGAGTTTTTCAACTTTAAGAATATCGCCGGGCTTAACCCGATATTGTTTACCGCCGGTGCGAATCACTGCAAACATAAACCTAAACCTTCCATTAAGATTTCTAAAATGCGCTATAAGCCTTATAAAAAGCTTTTATTATGTGTATCTCTACGTCTCTATACACCGAAAGAGACTTTCTTGCAAGAGAAGAAATAAAAGAGAGTAATAATAAAGAATGTGGTTAGAAGGTATTTGCCAAAAACGGTTTATTTCCTTATAAAATATTTACACGGATTTTATTTAAGCTTTTGAGTCTCTACAATAAATAAGCCTTCAGAAGAGGGTTATAATAAAAGTTTATAATAAAATGAGGGAAGAGGCTTAAAATCGAATGGCTTAAATGACATAAGGAGAGATGCCAGAGCGGTCGAATGGGGCGGTCTCGAAAACCGTTGTGCCCTTTAGGGTACCGAGGGTTCGAATCCCTCTCTCTCCGCCATCATCTTATCACGAACGTGAGAGGAAGCTCTCGTCGAGGGCTTTTTCTTTTCCTCTTAACCGTAATCCTATTTATACAACGCCATTTATAAAATATTACCCTTTATATTTTTGTTTTTATAAAGCTTTATAAAGCACTGTATAAAAATGGATGTTTATTTTTTCTACTTAAAAATATAGTCAAAATCATCTATAAATCCTCATAAAAGAAGTATAAGGAAACACTGGAAAAGTAAGAAGACAAGAAAGCAAGAGGGCAGAAGAGATGATTTTTTTTGATGTTAAGATTTGGTTGTGAGATTTTGCCACGATGAGCAAGCTTGAGGCATTGATAGAGCGTTATTGCCCTCACGGGGTGCCTTACACTCCATTGGGGGAAGTATGTGAGCTAAAGCGTGGGAAGGTTATTTCTAAAGAGTATATCAAAAGTCATCAGGGTGAATATCCC
>JAZLEM010000006.1:0-6263 GCA_045615245.1 Acetobacter sp.
ACTCCCTAAAGAAGCCCGTGAAGGCAACGTTACTGCCAACGCTAGACCAAGTGCTGTCGCTGCATCGGCAGCATTTCCTCCCCGAGCCATAACATCATACGCAACTTGGGCTGCATGCGGTTCATCCGCCGCAACACTTCCTACAAAACCACTCTCAACAGGTTGTGTAACACCAGCACCACGTTCCCCTTCGCAAGCAACCAAAGCACAAGCACCGAAGCCGAGCACAGCAACACGCAATAGACGTGGCATAAAAACCAAAAACCAATCCACAAATAAAGAAAGACTTTTTTGAAATCTACCTAACATGGACTAGATTCTCCATAGTCCAATATCTTCCGCAAAACGCCATCCTATTTTAATTCTATACGTTTTAATTCTATACATATGACACATGACAAAATTTACAAAACAAGCCATACTATATCCTCTGTTTTATTTAATACCCGTCCAATACCATATTTATGGATATTCAACATGGCTAAATTTATTCTTATACGTTTTTTTATAGCATCAATGACATTTTTTTTTGCCATAAAAATAACTCCAGCACGAGCACATAGTACCAGTTTTACCCCTACCCAGCGCGCTGAAATTGTTTCTATCATGCGTGAAGCCTTAAAAAACGATCCCTCGATTTTATCTGATGCTATCACAGCTTTACAAAATAAGGTCTCGGATAAACAAACAGATTCTGCTCTTGAATTTATCCGTAACAACCCCAATCAATTTCGTCAAAGTACAACCGACATTGTTCTAGGCAACCCCCATGGAACGCTTAGCCTTGTAGAGTTCTACGATCCACGTTGCACATATTGCCGCAAAATTCTCCCTGATCTGAAAAGACTCGTTGCCGATGAACCACAGCTTCGGCTCGTCGAAAAAGTTATCCCTGCTCTTGGTGCCAATAGCGTCATTGATGCAGAAGCCATTTTAGCTGCAGGGCTTCAACATGCTTACCTCAAATTTCAAAAAACCCTTATGTTTGATACCACTGCTCCAGGTATAGAGCGTATTCGTAGGATCGCCGTAGAAACAGGACTTAACCCTGATCGTCTCGTCCGCGATATGAAAAGCCCTACTGTTATCTCACAACTCGCGAACAACCTGGCTCTTGCTCGCGCTATTGGGCTTGATGGAACGCCAACTTTTATTATCGGCGATCAAACCATTATTCCTGGTGCTGTTTCTTTAGAAGAACTTAAAGATCTCTTATCACAATTAAAACTTAATACACAAAAGCCTTAACTCACCTTAACTTTCCTTAACTCTATTACGTTATCTTTCTTCTCACCATGTTCGCACAGCTTATGCCTTCTTTGCTTATTGGTCTTGCTGGTGCCTTTGGCACATTACTCCGCTATTGGATCGGACTTTTAACCGCGCATTGGAACGGTGTTCTCCCATGGGCAACGATGATGATCAACATTACCGGATCGTTCCTCATTGTTTTTTTTGGCGACTTAACAGCTTTAGAAAGTAAATTTCCCCTCTCAGAAACAATGCGAACAATTATTATGGTCGGTTTTTTCGGCGGTTATACCACGTTTTCATCGTTTAGCCTGCAAACGATCAACCAATTAAAAGATGGTCACCCCATTCATGCGCTGCTTCACATCGGCTTAACTGTTATACTCTGTATCATCGGTGCTGCCGCAGGATATATGGCGGCGGAGGTTATAAATCATTGAGCGTCCTCAAAAAGACGAAATAACAAAAAAACAACTCGCCACAATTGACTTAACGATAGAGCACTCTCCTGATCATATACTATTCGTTGTTTACCTAAAAGAATAGGACATCAGCCTAAAAATGGGACGCCCTATTTTTATAAAATTAGCTTTTATATTTACCAGATAAAGTTCAAGCTGAGGGTTCCAAATCTTCCGCACTATTATCTGTGAAAAAGAACCAACTTTGACCGCCATCTTGAGTATAGATAAACTCTATATCTTTTTGACCATTAGAAGAACTAATTATTGGTTTGGGTCCGGATCCCGATAATATACTCACTAAAGATGGACTTAATGAAGAAGTGCACCAAAAATTATTAGAATTACACTCTATAAAGGATGAAAGATTCTTATATAAGGAAGAATAATTAATAGACGACGGCATATTGACTGTAAAATTTGATGTCGTAGAAGGTGGTGAAACAAACTCTAAAGCTATCAGTGAAACCTTTTCTAGTTTTGAAGCCATTACAAGATCCCGGAGATTTATAGACGATTGCGATACTGATGTCTTTCCGGTTAAATCATTTGGATTTGGAGAGGTATGAATCGGCGTAATGACAAATAATGTACAAGCCGTAGGGGGTAAAGCGCTGGCAAATTGTGAAATCTCTTTCAAAGCAGCGAAAGCCGTCTCAAAAGGCTTTTGCTTTTTACAGGCGTTAGCGTCAAAAACTTGCCGAACAATTTCTGTGTTATTAGCTTCGTTTACTGTTGCCCCTGACCCGGTAAACGTGCTCAGTAGTACCACAGCGATAATACCAATAACACCGATAATACTACAAATAATTATAACTTTTTTTTCATAAAGAATCCATTCCCTTTATATGTTTTTTTAAGTCCATATTTTTTCTTAAACAAAGGACCATAAAAACCGGTTCAGAAATTCTGAACCGGTCTTTATCTCATAACACCTTATTATAAAGTGCTTTTAAGCGTTTTTCACCATACCCCGTAAGACATATTGGAGAACACCGCCGTGTCTGTAGTATTCTACTTCATCAAAAGTATCAATACGGCAGAGCAAGGGTACTTCTTGCGTAGAACCATCATGTCTTTTAATGACCATGGTGACATCCATACGCGGTTTAAGGTGTTCAAGCCCTTTAATGCTAATGACTTCATCACCTTTCAGCCCCAGCGTTTGGCGTGTGGTACCTTCCTTAAACATTAACGGCAGAACACCAACACCGACGAGGTTAGAACGGTGAATACGCTCAAAGCTTTCAGCAACGACAGCTTTCACACCAAGCAAGAGTGTGCCTTTAGCAGCCCAGTCACGCGAAGAGCCTGTGCCATATTCTTTACCACCGATGACAACCAATGGCACACCCTCTTTCTGATACGCCATAGCGACATCGTAGATAGTGTCTTCTTTGCCATCTGGATAGTGTTTAGAATAGCCACCCTCTTTACCATGAAGCATTTCGTTTTTGATACGAATATTGGCAAAAGTGCCCCGCACCATCACACGATCATTACCACGACGTGACCCATAGGAGTTAAAGTCTTCCTGCTTAACACCATGTTCAATGAGGTAGCGACCTGCTGGAGAATCTTTTTTGATATTCCCCGCCGGAGAGATATGGTCTGTTGTGATACTATCCCCAAACAGTGCCAAAATACGCGCACCCTCAATATCACGCAGAGCATCTGGCTCTATTTTCATGCCTTTGAAATAAGGCGGATCTTGCACATAAGTTGATTCGGCATCCCACTTATAGGTTTCAGAACCTGTTGCAACTTTGAGCTCTTGCCACTCTTTTGTGCCTTTACCGATATCACGATACCGCTTAATAAACTCTTCACGCGTGACATTTTTAGCAATCTCATCGTGAATTTCTTTATTTGTGGGCCAGATATCTTTTAGATACACAGGTTTACCATCTTTAGAGGTGCCAGGCGGTTCGGTATGAATATCCTTACGCATAGTACCCAAAATGGAGTAAGCCACCACAAGCGGCGGGCTTGCTAAATAGTTCGCACGCACATTGGGTGAAATACGCCCCTCAAAGTTACGGTTACCCGATAAAACAGAAACCGCCACAAGGTCGTTATTCTCAATAGCATCAACAATATGTGGTGCTAATGGACCAGAGTTACCGATACATGTTGTACAGCCATACCCAACAGTATTAAACCCTAGAGCATCTAAATCAGCTGTAAGGTTAGCTTTGTTCAGATATTCCGTTACAACTTGAGACCCGGGCGCAAGAGATGTTTTTACCCATGGTTTGGGGTGTAAACCCAGCGCACGCGCCTTACGCGCCAACAACCCGGCAGCAATGAGCACTTCAGGGTTTGAGGTATTGGTGCATGATGTAATCGCTGCGATAACAATATCCCCATGACCAAGTTCATAGTTCTCACCCGCAACAGCAACTTTTTTATGAGCATCTCCTGCAGCAACACCTAAAGAAGAGGTCAACTCATGTTCAAAAGCTGTTTTTGCGTTTTTCAGTTCTACGCGATCTTGCGGACGTTTCGGACCAGCAATTGACGGAACAACTGTGCCAATATCAAGTTCAAGCGTATCTGTGAAAACAGGTTCAGGCGTTTCAGCTGTACGGAACATGCCTTGCGCACGCAGATATTTTTCAACAAGTTTAATACGGTGTTCATCACGCCCTGTTTGACGTAAGAAGTCTAACGTCATGGCATCAACAGGGAAGAAGCCACATGTTGCGCCATATTCTGGTGCCATGTTGGCAATAGTTGCACGGTTCGCAACAGGCAAGTGGTCAAGTGCTGGACCATAGAACTCAACAAACTTACCAACCACGCCTTTTTTACGCAACATCTGAGTGACTGTCAACACCAGATCCGTTGCTGTTGCCCCCTCTGGCAGTTTCCCTGTAAGACGGAAACCAATCACATCAGGGATCAACATAACGATGGGCTGCCCAAGCATAGCGGCTTCGGCTTCAATACCACCAACGCCCCAACCTAATACACCAAGACAGTTAATCATGGTTGTATGGCTGTCTGTACCATAGAGCGTATCCGGATAAACATATTCCTTACCATGAACGTTTGCTGTCCAAGCAACTTGTGCAATATGTTCAAGATTAACTTGATGGCAGATACCTGTGTCTGGTGGCACAACAGAGAAATTCTCAAAAGCCTCCTGCCCCCAACGTAAAAACGCATAGCGTTCAGCGTTACGCTTAAACTCAAGCGTTCTGTTCTTCAACTGCGCGTCGCTCGTTCCTGCATAATCGACCATCACAGAATGATCGATAACCAAGTTAACCGGCACCAGTGGGTTAACCTTTTTAGGATCGCCTTTCAGGCTAATAATGCCATCACGCATAGCCGCAAGATCTACAACAGCGGGAACGCCCGTAAAATCCTGCATAAGAATACGTGAAGGCTTAAAGGGGACTTCCTTTGTGCTTTTAGCCTCTTTAAGCCACGCGACAACGTCTTTCGCATGGTCCTGCGTATAAGAATGACCATTTTCAAAACGAAGGACATTTTCAAGCAAAATTTTCAAAGAAACAGGCAAACGGCTAATATCGCCAATTTGCTTACTTGCTTCTTCAAGTGAAAAATAATGATACGTTTTACCGTCTACCTCGAGGGTGCGACCGGTCTTAAGGGAATCGTGCCCAACAGATTTCATAATGATTTTCTCCAATCACAGCACAATAGCTGGTGATAGACTCAGGATAACCTCCCTGCGCATGCACACTTTACGCATACACACACACCAACCCATTCTATTCTCTAGCGTGTGACAATACCCTGTGTTTACAACACTACAGCGACATTTTAGACACATGCTAAATAAATAGCTATGAATCACGGGAAGATAGTGCTTTACTCTTACCACACATCTCTTATGATAATCAAGGACGATCATTTAAGATAATTCTAAGGAGAAACCCTTTTTCTATAATGTTCTCTTAAACATATATTTGGTATATTTATATAATAAACTCCGTTATTACTCCCCTATACTCTCGTGTTGAACAACGTCTTTTTACCCACACTCAAAGCTGATAGGCTGTGCGTTTATCGAAATGAAATCCCTATATTCACAGATGTTAGTTTTACCCTCAACGCAGGTGCTGCTTTACTCTTAACAGGACAAAACGGCGCAGGAAAGTCAACACTCCTACGCGTTCTTGCCGGGTTACGTCGTCCTAATTTCGGTCATCTCTTTTGGCAAGGTCAAGCGATAACCTCCCTTACTTCCACGCATGCACACCGTGTTGCTTATCTTGGACATCAAGATGCGCTAAAACCGAGCCTTAGTGTTCGTGAAAATTTAACTCTCTTCGTGCGTACGGGATATCAAGAACTTTCAACCACATCCCAACCCATCACGATCGACACAGCCCTTACGGCTATGAATATTCTTTCTTTAGCTGACAAACCTGCCCGCCATCTCTCTGCCGGACAAAAGCGCCGTGTCGCACTCGCACGTGTTCTCTTATCACAAGCGCCTCTTTGGCTATTAGACGAACCTAGTTTAGGGCTGGATACAACAGCTATTGAGCTTTTAGGAATCGTTATTGCTCAACA
>JAZLEM010000007.1:0-2974 GCA_045615245.1 Acetobacter sp.
GTCTTCAAGGGTTGTAGGGGTTGTATGGATGAGAAGAACGGGGTCGTGGGCTTTGGCGGCTTGGGTAACAATGGCGCGTGCCACTTCTAAACGATCCGCCCAATGATCCGCGCTAAAGAGACTATTATCAATGACCAACAAAACAGGACCTGTTGAAGGTAAGGGAGAGGTGCGGTGAACTAAATAAGGGTTTGCAAACCCTACAATAAGAAAAAACAGCGCGGCACAGCGTAAGAAAAGAAGCCAGAATGATGATTGGGCAGTCTCGTGGTGGTGAGTTTGTAAATGGGGTAAAACGGCGACAGGGGGAAAGACGTATACTCGTGCACGGGGTGGGATAACCTGCAAAAGCCACCAAACAAGGGGTAAAATAAAAAGGGCAAGTAAAAGTGTGGGAAATTGAAAAAACAAATGCATATTAACTTTATAAGTTAAATGAAATGAAACATAAGTAAATTAAACATGAGAAAGAAATAAAAAAATCATGTGGAGGTGTGGCGTTTAGTGACGTTTCAAAAGGGCATGAAGGGCAAGAAGAGAAGGGAGAGGAGGCGTATCGCTACGGTGTTGAATAAGCGTATGCCCGTAATGCGTGCTGAGTGAAGCTAAGCGATTATAACGTGTTGCCATAAAGTGAGCATAATTGGGGCGCACGTCTTGCGCTTGTGAAAGTTCTAGGGATGGTTCGCCTTCGGTTCCTGTTAAAAAAACGTGTCCATGATAGGGAAAATCAATTTCTGCAGGGTCTATGATGTCAATCAATGACGCACGTGCAGCGCGGCAGGAAATTTGATGAAGGCAAGTAGAAAATTGATCTTCTGAACAGAGAAAATCGCTCGCAATGAGAACATGTCCATAACGAGGGATATAATCCGCTACGGGTAACGCGGGACAAGAGGCTTCTGCCGCGTTGGCGATCTGTAATAGCCCTATAGCGAGTCGTTCTAAAGGCGGACCACTATCGGGAAGCACAAGAGGATGCGAGGGGGCAATAAGGGAAATATGCTCACCGGAACGGAGTAATAAAGCTGCCATCGTTAAAAGGAGAAGGAGCGCACTCTCAACCTTAAAAGGGTAGGCGGTATCTGAGCGCCATCGCATAGAGGCAGAAAAGTCACACCACAGGGCAATAGTGCGGGCAGATTCGGCTTCTCGTTCACGCACTTGGGCATGAAGACTACGGGCAGATTGTCGCCAATCAATAGAAGTAATAGGCTCTCCCGGCTGTGCAGGTCGATATTGCCAAAATGTTTCGCCCCATCCCGCCCGGCGAAGACCGTGTTGTCCATAAGAAAAATGTGTCGCCACTCTTTTTGCCTGTAAAAGAAGTCGTGGCATATGTTGGGCGAGGGTTGCTGCCGTTGTTGTTAAGGATAAGGCTTCCAGAGGCAACGCTTCTGGTGAAGACTCAAACGCCAAGGGTGTTTTTGACGCCATGTGTTTTTGAGAGGGTGCTCTGAGACGATATAAATTAAAAAAAGACTTTAGAAAATGCCGTAAGGGAAAATAATGCGGACTGTGCAAGAGACTCAGTCCAAACGGTGAAGAAGTTTCGTAACAATATCTTGGGTGGTAAGTCCCTCGGCGTGGGCGGCAAATGTCAGCCCGATACGATGGGTAAGGACAGGCACGGCAAGTTCAAGCACATCTTCTAAGCAAGGAGAAAGACGGTTATTAAGCAGGGCATAAGCGCGTGTTGCGAGCATTAAGGTTTGGGTTGCCCGTGGTCCAGGTCCCCAAGCAACATGTTGGCGAATATAAGAATCGGTACTTTGTTGTGGTCGGAGCGAACGGACGAGGGAGAGAATCGCATCCATAATACGTTCTCCAATGGGGAGTTCACGCACAAGGGCTTGAATTTGACAAAGCTCAAGTGTATTTATTACAGGGCGTGCTGTGTATTTTTGAGCTGTTGTTGTGGCAAGTAACATGCGCCGTTCGGCTTCTTCTGTAGGGAAATCCAACAGAATTTGAAGCATAAAACGATCAAGTTGTGCTTCGGGAAGAGGGTATGTGCCTTCTTGTTCTAAAGGATTTTGGGTGGCGAGAACGTGAAAAGGGATAGGTAAAGCATGATCAACACCTGCAACAGAAATGTGATGTTCTTGCATAGCTTGGAGCAAAGCCGATTGCGTACGCGGGCTGGCGCGGTTAATTTCATCAGCCATGAGCATTTGAGAAAAAACAGGTCCTTTAACGAAACGAAAATGGCGACGCCCTGTTGTTTCCTCCTCTAAAATTTCACTGCCTGTAATATCAGAGGGCATAAGGTCTGGCGTAAATTGAACACGGCGCGTTTCGAGCCCTAAAACTGTACCAATAGTAGTGACCAAAAGTGTTTTTCCTACCCCGGGAGGACCTACTAAAAGAGCATGTCCACTAGAGAGAAGTGTTGTCAGTACAAAACGGATAACTTTCTCCTGTCCAAAAATAACTTGTGTTAACTCTTCTTGGACGATCTTAAGTAAGGCGCAAAAACGATCAGCCTCTTGTAGAGCTTCTCGTGAAGATTCTTGTGATTTTGAAGGATGAGAATAAGGCGGAGGAAACGGGTTAAAACCGATCATAGCAAGAGAGTGTCAAGCGGTATAATTAAAGAGTTCAATATAATATAAAGGAAAATAAGAAACAGAGAATTTTTATAACATGTTTATACGGTAGAGGCGATATGCTATGGTAAGACTTGGGTAAGATTGGGCAAACTAGCGATAAAAATTCTAGCATAAAGGGTTTTAACATTTAAGGTGTTAAGTAAAAATAGTTTAGGGTGGGGGAGAGGTGAGTTTGATGGAAAATACAGGGTACAATGAGGGAAAATGTGTCAAAATATAGAGTCTAGAAGATATGGTATAAGGAAGTGATCCAAGATAAGAGCAAACAGCATATTTTGATAAAAGGGGCAGGGGTTTCTGGTCTTGTTGCTGCGGTGACATTAGCCGAAAGAGGGGAAAATGTAACGCTCTATGAAAAAGGC
>JAZLEM010000008.1:0-33521 GCA_045615245.1 Acetobacter sp.
AGCTACTTGCCCAGACTGATCCGTTTCCAACAGGCTCGCAAGCATTAATTGCAGATATTGATCTAACACTTTTGCGACAAGAACGCCTCAGGAGAGGGGTTTTTAACGCATGTGCTAAAAAAGAAAGAGTGGAAGAAGACCAAACATGGCGCAGAATAGGGGTGCATATCGATCCATGTAAAGAAGATTTGGGTTTACGTAGACCTCTCTCGCGGTTTCCGTTTATGGCAACCCAGCGTGATCGCTTAGAAGCAGAATGTTCGGAAGCGTTTTCAATTCAAGTATCGGCATTGAAACAGAGACTTGTAACATGTGGCGCTCGTTCTATGGTGATTGGGGTTTCTGGTGGGCTTGACTCGACACTTGCCTTGCTTGTTGCAGTAAGAACGGCAGATGTTCTCGGGTGGTCACGTCGGGCAGTGTTAGGGTATACGATGCCCGGTTTTGGCACAACAGAAACAACAAAAACAAACGCAACAACCTTAATGGAAGAGCTTGGTGTCGTTGCCCATACACTAGATATTCGACCAACAGCTGAAGTTATGTTGCGGGAATTGGGGCATCCCTTTGCATTTGGAGAGCCTGTTTATGACGTGACTTTTGAAAATGTACAAGCCGGATTACGAACGGATTTTTTGTTTCGTCTTGCTAATCAGCATAATGGAATTGTCATTGGTACAGGAGATTTGTCAGAACTAGCTCTGGGGTGGTGTACTTATGGCGTTGGTGATCAGATGGCACATTATAGTGTTAATGCAGGTTTGCCTAAGACCTTTATCCAAAGTCTTGTACGGTGGTGTAGTGTTGGAGACTATTTTACACAGCCTGTCCGAGAAAGATTAAAAAATGTCTTACAAACAGAGATCTCTCCAGAGTTGCTGCCTGTAGGAGTGAATGGGATCCAGAGGACAGAAGACATTATTGGTCCGTATGTTTTGCACGATTTTACACTATATTATGTATTACGGTACGGGTTTTCTCCAACGCGTATTGCCTTTATGGCCGAACAGGCATGGCATGATGTTCATAAGGGAGAGTGGTGCTATGGTTTTCCACTTCATGAAAGACGTGCTTATACTTTGGCAGAAATCCGCCATTGGCTAAAAATTTTTCTTCAACGTTTTTTTGCGGGTAGCCAGTTTAAGCGTTCGGCGTTGCCAAATGCGCCTAAAGTGATGTCAGCGGGGAGCCTTTCTCCTCGAGGAGATTGGCGTGTTCCTTCAGATAGTCAGGCGCGTTTATGGCTTGAGGATTTAGAAAACCATGTTCCACAATGTTAAAAAGGGGTATAAATGATATATTTCAATTAAAGTGTGCCTCAAAAGGCTTTAACAGTGAGTGAGAGGGTGGAGGAATGACAGTGTTACGTCAAGCAGTGGCACAGCGTACAACAAAAGAAACGGATATTGTTGTCACATTAAATATTGATGGTTCTGGGGTGACACGTATTACAACAGGTATTGGTTTTTTTGACCATATGCTGATCACCTTTGCGAAGCATGCACTTTTTGATTTAGAAATAAATGTGCGTGGTGATCTTCATATTGATGGACATCATACTGTTGAAGATACGGGGATTGTTTTGGGGCAGGCATTACGGCAAGCCTTAGGAGAAAAAAAAGGTGTTCGGCGGTTTGGTCAAGCACGTGTTCCTTTAGACGAGGCTTTGTGTGAAGTCGTGGTAGACCTTTCCGGGAGACCATTTTTATTGTTTGATATGTCATTTACGCGCGAGCGCATTGGTGAGCTAGATACCGAGTTGGTTGAGGAATTTTTTCGTGCTCTATCTATTTCTGCATTAATGACGATACATTTAAAGAAAGAAACAGGGCATAATACTCATCATATGATAGAGGCAGGTTTTAAGGCTCTTGCGCGGGCTTTACGGATGGCAGTAGAAATCGATCCTCGTGTGCAGGATGAAATCCCATCAACAAAGGGTGTTTTGTAAAAGAGAATATTTTGATTGAAGCATGTGAAAGAGTTTGATGAATAAGAGGCTTTCTGTTGTTGTCATTGATTATGATGGGGGGAATTTAGCTTCTGCCGCGCGTGCGTTAGTTTGTGCTGCAGATCTTTTGGGGTGTTCCGCCTCTGTTGAGGTGACAAATAAGGTTTCTGTTGTGAGAAAAGCTGATCGGATCGTTTTGCCTGGGCAGGGCGCTTTTACAAGCTGTATGCGTGGGCTTAAATCTGTGCACGGATTGCAAGAAACTTTAGAAGAGACCGTCATGAAGGGGACACCATTTTTAGGAATTTGTGTCGGTATGCAACTTATGGCCCAACGTGGTTTAGAGCATGGGATAACAAAAGGATTTGGTTGGATCGATGGCGATATTGTTTCGATGGCTTGTACGAGAGAAATAATGTACGAAGAAGCTGTAAAAAATTGTCAATCATCGTCAAAAGAAGTTTTTAGGGAATCTGCCTCAAAAGCGTTGGGTCTTCGTCTCCCACAAATGGGGTGGAATGAGTTGAATCTTCATAAACCTGATCATCCGCTTGTGCAAGGGTTAGGAAAGTCACCGCATGGGTATTTTGTTCATTCTTACGCTCTAAGGGGAATGTCATCAGAGGTTCTTGTGGCAACAACAGAATATGGTAGGGCGGTTCCAGCTATTGTTTGCCGTGGTAATGTTGCAGGAACACAATTTCATGTTGAAAAAAGCCAAAAGGTTGGGTTAAAAATTCTTGCTAATTTCTTGTCGTGGTGTCCACAGGAATCTCTTCAAGAATCTCTTATTGATAAGCATTGATCTCAACGCTTTCTTGTTGCGTTTATAAACCCTAAAGGATACTTCTTTTGACGTCGCTTATAAATTCTTCTCCTCTTACTCTATACCCAGCTATTGATCTTAAAAATGGGGCATGCGTGCGATTACGCCAAGGACGTATGCAAGAAGCAACGGTCTATGGGAATACGCCACAGATACAAGCGCATCTATGGCAAGACGCGGGCTTTCGTTGGATTCATGTTGTTGACCTTAACGGGGCTTTTTCTGGTCGATCGGTAAATATTCAGGCTGTGCGAGAAATTATAGAAGCTGTAGATATTCCTGTTCAGCTTGGCGGTGGATTACGGGATATATCTGGTATTGCCTCTTGGCTCGAAACAGGGGTAACACGGGTGATTTTGGGATCAGTTGCAGTGAAAAACCCTGCTTTAGTGAAAGAAGCATGTCGGCTTTTTCCGGGGAAAATTGTTGCCGGCATTGATGCCTATGCGGGGCGTGTTGCCACAGAAGGGTGGGCAAATGTATCGGACATGCATGCGTCAGAATTAGCCTTACGGATGCAAGAAGCCGGGGTTTGTGCGATTATTTTTACAGAAATTAGTCGCGATGGTATGCTTGATGGGCTTGATATAGAGCAAATAGTGGCTTTAGCAAAAACAGTCTCGATCCCTGTTATTGCCAGTGGTGGTGTTGGAAAATTAGAGCATCTTGTCGCCTTGAGAGAAGTGGCGCGATCAGCACATTTATCGCAAGGGGCGATTCATAATATAGAGGGTGTTATTATTGGACGAGCCCTCTATGATCAGTGTTTTTCTCCGCAAGAGGCGTTACGAGCGGTAGGTACATGTTAAAGTTACGTATTATCCCATGTTTAGATGTTAAAAATGGACGTGTTGTTAAAGGCGTTAATTTTGTTTCGTTGCGTGATGCGGGTGATCCTGTAGAACAGGCAGCGTTTTATGATGCTGCTGGTGCCGATGAGTTAACATTTCTTGATATTACGGCGAGTCATGAAAATCACGAAACGATTCTTGATGTTGTTCAACATACGGCGGGGCGTATTTTTCTCCCTTTAACAGTGGGAGGTGGGGTGCGTAGTGTTGAAGATATGCGCCGCTTACTCTTGGTTGGAGCTGATAAATGCGCGATCAATTCCGCTGCGGTCAAGCGTCCCGAATTGATCAATGAAGCGGCGAATCGGTTTGGAAGTCAATGTGTGGTGGTAGCGATAGATGCAAGACAAGTTTCCCCAAATCAATGGGAAGTTTATACCCATGGGGGGCGCAATCCTACAGGGCGTGATGTATTAGCATGGTGTCGGGAAGTGGCAGAGCGTGGTGCTGGGGAAATTTTGCTGACGTCTATGGATAGAGATGGGACAAAATCAGGTTTTGATATTCCTCTGTTATGTGCGGTAACGTCAGCTGTGCGTTTACCTATTGTGGCTTCTGGGGGTGTTGGCACACTCGAACATTTTGTAGAAGGTGCACGTGCGGGTGCAACGGGCTTATTAGCCGCTAGTGTTTTTCATTTTGGGGAGTTTTCAATTGCCCAAGTCAAAAATTATTTAGCAGAAGCACAATGTCCTGTAAGAAATATAGACGTTCTATGAATGAGAGAAAAAATATAATGTCCCATGATGGCCAGTCGTACCCTCATCAAAAAGAAACTGGGCCAACACACGAACAGCCTTTTTTAACGCAACACGCCGATATTCCTATGCCTGATAGCCGTATTTTAGAATATCTCTATCACGTGATACAAAGCCGTAAAGATACAGATCCAAATATAAGTTATTCTGCTAAATTACTAGCACGAGGTACAGCAAAAATAGCGCAAAAATTTGGTGAAGAAGCTGTTGAATGTGTGATTGAGGCTGTAACGAAGCGTCGTGATCTTTTTATTAAAGAAAGTGCCGACGTTCTTTATCATCTTATGGTTTTATGGGTATCTGTTGGCGTAACACCCGCTGAAGTTTGGACAGAATTACAGCGTCGTGAGGGGGTGAGCGGTATTGTCGAAAAAGAGTCTCGATCTATGAGGAAAGATTTCTTAAATGAAAAATAGCAGGAGATATTAATACAAAAATTTATAAAAAATTCATAATGGTTTTATAACGGTAAAGATTAAAGGGTTTAATTTTTTTCTTTGTTGGGACAAAGTTGCGTCTGCTGTCGGCTTGTGTTAGATTTAATGTAAATTTTGTTCTGGTTTTGAGGATTGCAATAGCAATAGTAAAGTATCTATAAAATAATTAAAGAAATAATAATTAAAATAATCTAAAAACTACTGAAAGTAATTATTCGCGTATTGTTGTCTTTGAGGGTAATATGTTGTGGCTGTGTATCGTTCAGAGAAGGGGAGGTTAGAGCCATGCAAATAGACGGAAAAGCACCTTATGATTCTCAAAATGTTTTTGCGCGTATTTTACGAGGTGAAGTGCCTTGTAATAAGGTTTTTGAAAATGAGTGGGTTCTTGCGTTTCATGATATTGCGCCGAAAGCCCCTGTGCATGTCCTCATTATTCCACGTCAGGCTTATGTTTCTTTTATGGATTTTCATGCAAAAGCCTCGCCTGATGAAATAGTTGGTGTGATGCAATCTGTCGGAGAGGTGGCACAGCGTATGGGGTTAGAGAAAAACGGTTATCGCCTTATTACGAATGCCGGACCTGATAGCGGGCAGGAAGTGCCTCATTTTCATATTCATTTACTAGGTGGTAAAGCTTTACCTCTTTTTCCTGTATAAAACCTATGTAAAAATATTATGTAAAAATATAATGTTTATACCGTAAGGTTTTTAGAAGGTGGTTTCTGTCATACAAACAGATGTTGTGGTTGTTGGGGGGGGGGCTGTCGGGTTGACAACAGCTCTTTCCTTGGCACGGGAAGGCTTACGTGTTGTTGTTATAGAGCGTCTTGCCCAAGAGGATTGGGAAAATCCTGCTTTTGATGGGCGAGAAATTGCTCTTACGCATAGTTCTGTACGTATTCTTCAAGAAATAGGCGCGTGGTCGTTTATAGAGTCGGCAGAAATTTCTCCTTTAAGAGAAGCGCGTGTTGAAACGGGAAATTTCCTCCATGCCCTTCGTTTTGACACGCAAGGGTACGGGGTTGAGGCTTTAGGCTGGCTTGTTTCGAACCATGTCATTCGCCGTGCGTTGTCTGTGGCGGTTTCTCAACAAAAAAATATCTTTTTATTTTTTCAGGCAGAGGTCAATTTTCTTCAGTTTGAGCCGAGCTATGTTCTTGTGCGTGACTCTTTGGGGCATGAAATTCAGGCATCGTTAGTTGTGGCAGCTGATGGTCGTTTTTCGCCGACGCGTCAACGGGCTGGCATAGGGGCAATCGTGCATGATTTTAAGAAAACAATGCTCGTTTGTCGTATGGCGCATGACATACACCATAACAATATCGCTTTACAGTGGTTTGATGAGGGACAGACCATTGCTTTATTACCCCTTAATGGGCTGGTTTCATCTTTGGTTCTCACGCTATCAGAGGCAGAAAATCACTACATACTCACTCTTTCTCAAGAGGCGTTTAACCAGGAAATAACGTGCCGTGTTGGGGGCAGGCTAGGGGCGATGCGTCGTGTGAGTACATGCCATATCTACCCGTTAAAAGGCGTTTATGCACATCGGTTTGTTACACAACGTCTTGCCCTTGTGGGGGATGCGGCTGTAGGTATGCATCCTATTACAGCACACGGGTTTAATCTTGGGCTTAAAGGGCAGGAAACGCTTGTGCACGCTGTATTAGAATCGCTGACAGAAAAGGGAGATATGGCTGCCAAAGAGGGCTTACGTCGTTTTGAGCAACGGCACCGGCGGGCAACAGCTCCTTTATTTGCGGGGACAAATGGTATTGCAACGCTTTACACGCGTGATGAAACGCCCTTTCGCTATATTCGTCAGGCGTGTTTACAGCTGGCGGACAAGACAAACCCCTTTAAAAAAAGGGTGACGTCTTTACTCATCGATAGATAAAAGATAGATAAAAAGAATGAGTATTTTCCTTTTTATCTTTGTTTTTAGGATTACTTTATTGTTTTCTTGTTCCTTGAAATAATATCGTTATTTAGTTAAAAAAGTTCTTTGTTGAGTTTTGTTTCAAAACGATTTGCGTTGTCATAGGTTATCTTAAACGAATAAGCATTCAAAAGAGTTATGGTTCAATAATGGTATCGATATCTGTAGCAGTTATTACTGGAGCGGGTTCAGGAATTGGGCGAGCAACGGCTGTTGCTCTCGGGCAGGCTGGTTTTGATATTGCCTTACTTGGGCGTGATGCAGACCGTTTGCAAGAAACCGCACACGTGCTTGATCAGCATCATGTGCGTTCGTTGGTGATTCCGCTTGATGTTACTCATGCACAGGCTGTAAGCCAAGCTGCTGCAACAGTTGAAGAAAAATTAGGACCTATCGCTGTTTGGGTTAATGGCGCAGGGGCTTCTGTTTTTGGGCAAGTTGCCGCCTTACCTGTTGCCGATATTCAACGGGCGACCTATGTGACCTATATGGGCAGTATTCACGGCACACTTGCCGCGTTAGAGGTTATGCGTCGGCGCGGTGTTGGCACGATTATTAACCTCGATCTTGCCCCTCATTTACGCGATCTTCCGCTTCAAGCTGTTGAAAATGGGGCACGGGCAGGGTTACGCGCTTTTTGTGAAAGTCTACGCGTCGAACTCCGGCACGATGCGGATAATATTCGTGTTGTTATGGTCAATTTGCCGGCGACAAATACTCCTCGCTACGGGTGGACGCGGAATTTAACAGGGAAAATGATGCAACCCTATGGGGCTGTTTATGCGCCTGAAGTAGCAGCAGAAGCCATTTGTCGGGCTGTTTTTAGCCGAAGCGATTCGATTTCTATCGGACTTGGGGCTTTAGTCCCCGATTTCTTAAGTCGTTTTTTACCATATTCTTGGCGTTCTTATCGTGCGATATACGGCTATAAAGACCAAATGGGACATGATTGGATTGAAACCGAAACCTCTCTCCCCGATGCACTCTATAGCCCTGTCAAAGGGTGCTTGACCGCTAATGGTGCTTATGATGAAAAAGCACGTCGATTAGAAAGCCCGTTAAGTTTTTTTGTTTCTTCGACTTTACAGAAGCGTTTGACAGCTTTTTTAGTCATGTTATTTCTATGGTGGCTTTGCCGTAGGTTCTTTCTTGCGCAAAAGACTCAAAAGAGAAGCCAGTAAAAACTGGTTCAGATGATAAGAGAATAAGGAAACATGCCATGAGGCTAAAACCCCCTCCCTAAAATTTTTGTTAGGTATAAGCCTCGCTGTTTCTCTTTCAGGCTGTAGTATTTTCGATGGGTGGGACAGAACAAACTATCCCAAACCATCAGCCAAGGCATGTTTTTTTAATCCTCAGATTGCCGACGATATCAAAGGAGGGGAGGAACGATGGGTGATCAAAGAGGCGGCAGAAAAAGGTATCCCTCCTCAGATCGCAGTTTTTACCCTGATCGCAAGCTTAAAAGAGCTTGAGATGCGTAATGATCCTGTGCCCCTAGAGGAAATTTATGCCCAAATGAATCCCCCAGCCCTCTCTCACTTTTTGCTGGGTTGTGCGACAATACTTATGAAAGAGGGAAAAGATCTATCGGCAGGAAAAAATCTTTTGATAAGAGAAGGTAGTCTTCTGCTGGGAGAAGGTCATATTCTGCAAGAAGAAGATAATCCTCTGCAAGGAGAATATGCTATTCTGCAAAAAGAGCATAAAATTGCGTCAAAGATGCAGAATCTGACAATGAAACAGGTACAAACGTGGAAAACAGCCGTCAATACCACAACACCTCCGCAAGCAAGCCAAGAAACTTGTTCTAATGCTTATGGAAAAAGTCACCCTGCTTTCTACCATGCAGGCGTAGGCTATATAAATCTATATGTATGGCAACCTACGGTGCAGCTGTTCGCTATAGAGGACAAAGTGTTTGAAATTGTTAACAAAGTGCATGAGATGGATAACGAAACGTTACCGCTTGCAAACTCTGTACTCTTACCTCCAAGTCGTGGGATGAGTATCAACCAAATTGAGTCATTTGAACTGAAAGATGAGCAACTCTCACAGAAAGCGGAGCAAATGAAACAGAAACTGCAGAAAACGGCACAAAAACTGCAAGAAGAAGCACAAAATATGAAATCGATAATATTACCGCAAGTGATGCAACTCGTACAGGAATCTAAAAGTCGTTACGCCAATGTGACGCAAGCCCTGAAGGAATGGAACAACGAGAAAAATGGTGCAGACTTCATTGCCATTTTTTCGCAGCTCCCACCCACTCTATGGCGTAATTTTCTCATCAGCTGTGCTAAGAATTGGCCTGGTGCCTAAAGGAAATTTATAAATTTTGTACAATGGTGCAAGTGTTGCAACGCACACAGGAAGTTAAAAAATGAAAACATCCTTGAATCTACCCCCGTTAAAATTGTTGTGTGGTGTGAGCTTTGCTGTTTTTCTTGCTGGGTGTAGCCATCATCAGGATCAAAAGCAAGAAAATAATTTAGTGATGTTGACAACCTACCTCAATGCCACAACACCCCCACAGCCAAGCCAAGAAACTTGCTCTGTTTCTTATGTGAATACACATCTTCAACTAGCAAAGGCTGAGGAATATGCCACAGGGCTATATCTGCTCAAGCCTATTAAAAATCAAAAGTTGAGACAATATATTATCTGGGGCTGGCAAAACGCTGCGTTCGGAAAGCAAGTGACTACTGACCGTAAACAAGTGAATTCTGATACTAAACAAGTGGATGTAGAAGGTAAGCAAGTGGCTGCCTTAGGCAAACAAGTGACGGCTGACACTAAACAAATCCTTCAAGGTCTGAATCACGACAACCCTCAAAATAGTAGTTTTATGAACAAGATGAACGCCTTAATAAGACAATCCTTACCGCTGACGAATCAATTTGAGCAGAAAACGAACCAATTTGAACAAAAAACGAACCAATTCGAGCAGAAAACGAACCAATTTGAGCAAGATACTCAAAAATTTGAAAAGTATAATAATAAGTTTGCGCAACTTGCTAAAGTTACGACTCCTCGTATCGTGGCGTTTAATAAAGCCGTAGCGGAAAGCAAAAACGGAAATTATGCGAACCTTCTCGCTATCTATGAGCAATTAACCCCCCAAAAGTGGCGTTCTTTTATGGTTGGCTGTCTAAAAATTGGGCAAGCCACACATCAACCCGTTGCGATTATTCTGCCTTCTTACGCCAAATCTCCGTTTTTGTTCACATCCGAATTAAAACGCTATGTACATGTTCAGCCCAATTTAATACCTGGGGGCAATTTATTCTAAGGGTTTTCCAAAAAACACCTTTAAAAAAACGCTTTTACGGATTAAATCCTTCACAAATGATGAGATAGTCACGTAGTGCTTTAGGGTGAAACAGAGCCAACGCGCTATCTATATCTTTGAAATTCCCAGTCTTTCCCTCTGCGACAGCTTGATCAAATTCTTTTTGAGTTATCAGCCATTTGTCGATAAGAGAATGTAAAATAACGCTTATAGCTTTTTTAAGTTCAGGATGATGATTGAGATAATGGTCAGAGCATGTTTTTTGGGTAGGTTTGGGAATAATGACCCCTGTCAGATAGGGTTGTTTTGGAGGTAGGCTTCTTTCTTGGGCGTTACTTTCATGTTGATGAAAGAACATAAGAAAAACAGCAAGGCAAAGAGAAATCAAGAGTCTTATTATTTTCATGAGTTGTTCTCCTTTGTCGATAGCCGTTAGTTTTTTATAGCTTTGTTGTGTTTTGTGCCTTCTGCAAAAAAAAAACGCTCTTTTTCCTTTTATATTTCTTTTATAAGCCTCTGTGGCGTTTTTAGAGTTTATAAAACTATACCTTTTTGTAGCTATAGGCGGGGAGTCTGCACTTATTCACCAAACTTAACGCCAAACACAGACAAGATGACGATCACCATAAACGGCATCAATACGCCCAACAGGTGACCAATATTTTGTGCTATAAGAAACGCCACGAGGGCATGCTCCTAGCGTGCGAGGGTAAGGAAGATTCCAATTTTGTGCTGTAACAGCGGCAGCAGTATGAGGGGCATGCCGTAAGGGAGAGTCCTCAACAGAATATTCTTTCTGTTCAATCGCTGCTATTTCGGCACGAATACTTAATAAGGCTTCACAAAAACGATCAAGCTCACGAAGCCCTTCTGATTCTGTGGGTTCGACCATAAAAGTCCCGCTGACAGGAAAGCTTACAGTCGGGGCATGGAATCCGTAATCGATGAGTCGTTTGGCAATATCATCAACACTTACGCCTGTGGCTGCTTTTATAGGGCGTAGGTCAAGAATACATTCATGAGCAACACGTCCGTGTTTCCCTCGATAGAGCACAGGGTAAGCTTCTGATAAACGGGTTGCGATATAATTCGCATTGAGAATAGCCACTTGGCTTGCCCGTTTAAGTCCCTCATCACCCATAAGGCGCATATACGCCCAAGAAATAGGAAGAATCGAAGCAGAACCAAAGGGGGTTGCACTAACGGGTCCTACGGTGAGCGACGTCGAGCACGGAGACACACCACAAGGAGAAGCGGGTAAATAGGGGGCTAAATGCTGGCGCACGCCAATGGGACCCATCCCTGGACCACCCCCACCATGGGGAATGCAAAAGGTTTTGTGAAGGTTAAAATGGCTCACATCGCCACCATAATCAGCAGGGCGTGCAAGCCCTACTTGTGCATTCATATTTGCCCCGTCAATATACACTTGTCCACCGGCTTGGTGTACTCTTTCACATAAAGAGCGTATATTTTCTTCAAAAACACCGTGCGTTGAGGGGTAAGTGATCATGACCACAGCGAGTTCTGACGCATGGGTATCGATTTTTTGGTACATATCTTCAAGGTCAATATTACCTTCATGATCGCAGCGTACCGTGACAACACGCATTCCCGCCATCGTGGCAGAGGCAGGGTTTGTTCCATGTGCCGATTCGGGAATAAGGCAAATCACGCGTTGGCTTTCTCCACGATCTTTGTGATAGTGGCGAATCGCTAAAAGCCCGGCATATTCCCCTTGTGCGCCAGAATTGGGCTGAAAAGAAATCGCCTCATACCCACTTAACGCACAAAGCCATTGGGTGAGATCGTGCAGAAGAATTTCATATCCACGGCTTTGTTCAGGAGGGACAAAGGGATGAAGATCACAAAATTCTTGCCACGTAATAGGCATCATTTCAACCGTAGCATTAAGCTTCATCGTGCATGAGCCCAGCGGTATCATACTACGGTCAAGCGCGAGGTCTTTATCGGCAAGGTGGCGTAAATAGCGTAAGAGATCTGTTTCTGAGTGGTAAGCATGAAAAACCTCTTGTGACATAAAGCCCGTTTGGCGTATCAACGTAGCGGGTAATGCCATGGAAGGCGTTGGTAAACCACGTACCATATTGTGGAGAGTCGTAGAATCAGCGCAGAAAATAGACCAAACCCGTAATACGGTTTGAAGGGTCGATGTTTCATCAAGGCTTATTCCAATACGTCCAGCCCCACGATCACATAAATTTATGCCTAAAGTTTGCGCACGTTGTAACAAAGTGGGGGCTGTGTCACCGACTTTTATGGTCAACGTATCAAAGAAATATTCGGTTTCAACGGCATAATCGAGGGCACGAAGCCCTGCGGCAAGGCATGCCGTTAGCATATGTATGCGTAGAGCAATGGCTTTAAGTCCTTCAGGTCCGTGGTAAACGGCATACATTGAGGCAATAACTGCAGGAAGAACTTGGGCGGTGCAAATGTTAGACGTTGCTTTTTCACGACGGATGTGTTGTTCGCGTGTTTGTAGCGCTAGACGATAGGCAGGTTGCCCTGCCGAATCGATCGATAAACCAACCAAGCGCCCCGGGATGTGGCGTTTGTAGGCATCACGCACGGCTATATAGGCGGCATGCGGACCGCCAAAGCCCATAGGGAGCCCAAAACGTTGGGTAGACCCAACCGCAATATCAGCGCCTAATAACGCGGGTGGGGTCAGAAGTGTAAGAGCGATCGGATCTGCGACCATAAGGGCAAGCGCACCTTCGGTATGGAGAGAATCAATAAGATCGCGCAGGTCTATAATGTCGCCTGATGTACCCGGATATTGAAAAAGAGCTCCAAAAACGCGTGTGACGTCAAGGTCTGTTAAAGGATTTCCTACAATAACCTGAATACCAACAGAGTCAGCACGTGTTTTGAGAACAGCAATGGTTTGGGGGTGGCATTCGTGATCTATAAAAAATAATTTTGGTGAAGAAGAAGTTATACGGTGGGCGAGTGTCATTGCTTCGGCAGCCGCTGTTGCCTCATCAAGGAGAGAGGCATTCGCAATATCTAAACCTGTGAGTTCTGTGATCATGGTTTGAAAAGTAAAGAGGGCTTCGAGACGACCTTGGCTAATTTCGGGTTGGTATGGGGTATAGGCAGTATACCAAGCCGGATTTTCAAGCACATTACGCTGAATAACAGAGGGAAGAATCGTGCCGTAATAGCCTTGTCCAATGAGAGAAGTATAGCGTTTGTTTTGAGCAGCTATGGCACGCAAACGCTCAAGAACAGCCGATTCGCTCCATCCTTTGCCGAGTCCAATAGGTTTTTGTGTGCGAATTTCATGCGGCAAAGTTTGATCGATTAACGCTTCGAGTGAGGAAACGCCGAGTGTTTGAAGCATGTAGGTTTGCTCTTGGGGCGTAGGTCCAATATGTCGCGTTGCAAAATTATCCTCACTCTGTTGTGAGAAATCTTGAGAAATTTGTTCAAAATGATGTTCAAGTTGACGTAAAGTATCAGCTTCTTGTTCAACTTCGGGATGTAGGTGAAAAGATGAGCTATGCATGGCAACAATTCCTAACACAATAAAAGCCTAACACCGTAAAGAATGCGGCTGATACGAACAAGAACTAATGAACAATTATTTCCAAATGACGAAAGAGATAAGTTAAGCTACTATAGCGTATGGAGAAATGCCTGATAAGCAGTCGCATCCATAAGGTTTGAGAGTTGTTCTTTATTCGTCAGCCGAAGGCGAAAAATCCAACCTTCCCCTTCAGGATCAGCATTGACTTGTGACGGATTTTCCGCCAGATCGGCGTTTTGATCTATAAGGATACCGTCTACAGGCGCATAAATATCAGAAGCGGCTTTAACAGATTCGGCAACAGCAGCGGACTCACCAGCTTTGAGTGTGGTTTCATGAGGACGAATCTCTACGAAAACTAATTCGCCTAAAGCTTCAGCAGCGTGTTGGGTAATCCCAACAACCGCTTCTTCCCCTTCAAGACGAAGCCATTCATGCTCGGTTGTGTAATAGACGGTCATGGTGTTCAATCCTTAATAAGTTAATGAAAAAGAAAAAGTTAAATAGAACGCGAACGGCGAAAGTTTGTAGGAACAAAGGGAAGTGCACTTACAGTGCAAGCAATAGTTCGACCACGGAGTTCAGTAAAAACTTTTGTGCCAATGGCTGCGTGTGAGGGCGGAACATATCCCATGGCGAGAGGTGCATTCAGAGTAGGTCCAAACCCTCCTGATGTAATAACGCCCAGAGATGTTTGTAATGTAGAATCGGCGTAGAGAGGGGCGTTATGGCGTACAGGTGCACGTCCCTCTGGGCGTAAGCCAACACGGCGACGAGTCATTTCCAGTGGTGAACCATTTTCAAGTTGGGTAATTTGGGCGAGAATGTGTTCTGCTCCTAAAAAACCACCAGCCCGAACTCCTCCTTGACGACGGCTTTTTTGAAGAGACCATTCAAGAACCGCCTCGATAGGGGAAGTCGTTTGATCAATATCTGTACCATAAAGACAGAATCCACCTTCTAACCGAAGGCTATCTCGTGCGCCAAGTCCAATGGGCCATACATGCGGGTGAGCGAGGAGTAATCGCGCTAATGATTCGGCATGTATTGCGGGAAGAGAAATCTCAAAACCATCTTCCCCTGTATAACCCGAGCGTGAAATATTACAAGGCACACCATTAAGAGTGAAGGGACGTACGTCCATAAAAATCATGTCTTGTATGCCAGGAGCGAGGGGGGTCAAAACTTCTTCAGATTTTGGTCCCTGTAAGGCAAGAAGTGCATAGTTTTCAAGAGGTTGAACCTCACAAATTGTGTTAAGGTGTGTGCGCAGATGGGTAAGATCAGATGCCTTACATGCCGCATTGACAATCAATAATAAACTGTTATCTTCGCGAATGACCATAAGGTCATCTAAAATACCACCCGTAGCATTTGTGAATTGTGTGTAGCGTTGTCGCCCTGGTTTTAAAGATAAAATATCCGCAGGTACAAGGTTTTCGAGGGCACGGGCAGCGTCATCAACACAACCAGACCGCGCGTGAAGACGTATTTGCCCCATATGTGAAACGTCAAATAAGCCCGCATGGGAGCGAACGTGACGATGTTCCGCTATAATACCCGGCGCATAATGCAGGGGCATAGTATACCCTGCAAAAGGCACCATACGTCCGTTATGTTCAAGATGGAGGGCATAGAGTGGTGTTTGGAGGAGAGAGTTCATATCTACAACATTTTTTATTAGAAGGTAGAATTTTAGGAGGTAAAATTAAAACAAATCAAAAAGAAAAACGCCCATTAACAAAAAACACTGACACATACCGATGGCATACCAAAACCCCTCAAACAATAGGATAATGGTTTGAGTCTTTCTATATCTTATGCCAAATATAGCATCAGTCGTTCACGCCTAACCTCTCCTAAATCTTTGGGTTATTATAGCATTGTTTAAGAATCAAGGTCAACGCAGAAAATTGTGTTACGACGTTGAACAGAGACACTTTAACAGGTAGTAGGTGTAGAAGGAAGATGACAGGCAATATAAGGGGGAAGGTAAAAGGCACTAACGTGGATTTCAGGAGTCCAATAACGAGTTTTTCCTTCAATTCCTGTTTTATGGGCACGGGCGCGCACTGTTTCAACCGATTGGTGGCAAGGGTTTTCTCCTTTAGTAGCAATACCAAGAGTCATAAAACCACCAACATACGTAGGGACAGCGGCAACATAAGCCGAAACGTATGGAAAAAATCGCGCACGGCGTAAGCTTGTCTCACGAAGTTCGTCAGCTTGCATAAAAGGAACGCCACATTGGTTGACAATAATTCCTTGATGTCCAAGCACACGCGCACAGTGTTTGTAAAAAGAATCGGTAAATAAAACTTCACCAACCCCGATCGGGTCTGTGCTATCAACAATAATAACATCAAACGTGTTATCAGCCGCTTTGCTGACATAGTCAATGCCATCGCCAACAATGACCTCTGCACGAGGATCACTCCAAGCTTCTTGGGCAATGGTAGGAAGAAATTGTTTTGAAAGCTCAATAACAGTACCATCAATTTCAACCATAACTGCTTTTTCTACACATGTATGTTCAAGCACGCGTCGTAACACACCACCGTCACCGGCGCCAATAATGAGTACTTTTCGAGGGGCAGGGTGGGTAAAAAGCGGAACATGGGTCAACATTTCTTGGTAAACAAACTCATCACGTTCAGTAATTTGAACAACACCATCAAGCATGAGCACTCGACCATGGGATTCGCTTTCAAAAATGAGAATCTCTTGAAAAGGGCTTTTAGTATGCACAAGCTTTCGCGTAACGCAAAAACGTTGTCCCCAATGGTCATAAAGAGTTTCTTCAATCCATGTTTTGGTCATAACACTCACTTATTTGTCGTATCAAACGACAGTATTTTTGCTTTTGTACAAAAACAAGACTTTCAAAGATACTTGATCGTAAATAAAACGAAGAATCTTTTAGTGTCCAACGGTTTATAAAATTCACGGCATGATACGACCACGACGTTCTGTATTGATATCTAGTCGTTTTGCCTGAAATAAGTGTTGCATAACAGGGATAGCCATGTGTGGGTCACAGTTACCACACATAAAAATATCCACAGCCGCGAAATGGCGTTCCGGCCATGTATGGATAGAAATATGACTTTCAGCCAACACAACAACCCCAGAAACGCCACCATTGGGTGTGAAGTGGTGAAAATGACTATGAATAATTGTCGCCTTCGCTGCTATAGCAGCTTTGCGCAAAGTTTTATCAATCTGTACAGGATCATCCAAGTTTTTGGCGTCCCACATATCAACAAGCAGGTGTGTACCTGCAAATTTTTCACCATTACGCTCTACGAAATAGTCAGTACGAGACTCTTCGAGAAGATCAATAGGAACAGTAGTTGTCTGGTTATTGGTCGGGTTCACCGAGACCATCCCCAGTTGAGCAAGTGCATTCATGGACTTATCCTCAAACCAGTAGACAGCCTGTTGGGCAGGATTGATCCCTTTGGGCTAGTTAAGAACTCTTATTTTATTCTAAATGGTACATAATGCAAGCTATAAATACATTAATTAACGTAAGTTTCAATAAAATATGGAAAGAAAAGATAAAATACTATGTTAAAGCTAGAAATTGTACTTATTATATCACTTGTTGAGACAGAATTTGTTGAACAGTATGCTGTTTTATGACGTGAAAAAAGATATGTTTTGTTATTGAACTATTAAATATTAAGTCGAATCGATGTGACTTTTTCATCTGTAAGTTTTTTATAGGATCGAGTAAAGTAATATAACCAACGAGATGTAACAGATAGACGAACGGCGACAAGAGGGTGCGTATAAAAAAAACAGAAACACCCTTGTGCAAGTACATTATTTGAAGAAAACAAGGAACACGATTATAATGCTTACGAAACTTATCAAAAACTGGCCAGATATCTTTTGAAAGATCACAGGATTTGAAGAAGAGCAGGATAAAAACTACATTTATAAATAGTACACATATGGTACTGATATAAGTGACATATAAGAAATACAGGGAAGAATAAGATTTTTATAAAAAATAATCTCTGGTTTATGCTACGATAAAGAAAAGTAATGTCCAAGATTTTACAGATGAATTACGAAAATATACTGAACAATACTTAATTTTCTTTTTCTATTTGGACAAAATTAAACACTATAAGCTCCTTTTTTCGTTACTTTCTATGTTTAGTTTATCCTTGGTATGTCATGGTAACGATCCTACAACAGAAGTGAGAGAGGGGGGGATCTTTTTGTCTTGATCGAGAAAAATAGACGACGAAGAGAGAGTCGTTCTTTAAGCTTTTTTGTTCACCCTCCCTTTTTCTCTGTTTCTCTTACAAATACCCTATATCCGCACCTATCTAATACTAAAAAATTTCACATACAAGCTTCTTCTTTTATCTCTATTGTCAGGTTTTATTACTTAAACCATCGCGATTACTTTGATTATTAGTAATAAAAGTGTTGGCATTTCTGTGAGAAATAGAAGAACCATAAATCGGGTAAAAAGAATTATAAGCTGTTGAACGATTATTCAATGATACCTGCATTACGTTGTGATTGTGGTGAGGGTAAATGAAACCATAAGTTGGATAAACAGAACCATAGGTCATTGAATGATTATTTAACGATACGCGGACGGCAGACCAATCATTATTGAGGGAAACATCAATAACACGCATATTATGACTAATACCCGCTCGTGCCCAATGGGACTGATCAACTGTAATAGTACGATTATCAATGACTCTACGGACAACAGCGACATGTCCTAACGGCATACGGCGCGTTCCACGGAAGTTAAGAACGCTTCCTGGCGTAGGATTACTCCCACGATCATAAATACCAATAGCATTGTACCACCAATCACGAGCATTGCCACGTAATACAATGCCTGAAGCTTGTTTAGCATAAGCGACGCATTGAATAACATATCCTCTATGGTGACGATGTAGGTACGTTGTCTCTAACGCAATATGACGCGTTTTATGACGAGAAAAAGCATGATGTCTGATATGACTTGCGAAATGATGACGGGTATGAGCATGAGCTGTAGAAACAAGTGTAATAGCGGATAGAAAAGAAAGCTGAATATGGTTTATTTTGAAGTGCCAACGCTGCATAAGTCTTACCTTTTCACGAGATTCCTAATTTTAGAAACCATTTTAATAAATGGCATAAGTGCAATTATTTTCAATGTTGTGTAGAGATTCCGGCTAGACTGTGCTACCATTGTGACAGTTTATATCTTATTAAGACTATTAAAGCAACCCCTATAAAATATGTTGTTGTTGAATAGGAAAATGAGTTTAAGCGGTTTTGTCGGTGTTAAAATGATGATACAAGTATCTTGTTGAGTATTTTTCTTCTATCATGGATATTACTAAAAAATTTTAAGATTTTTCTATCTAAGTATTGTAATCTCACGTGTTAATGTGACATGATAGCGTGTGCGACGCTTAACCAAATATTAAATATATCGCTGTTCTTTGAAGAGATGGTGCAAAGTGGTGCTTGTTATCGCAAATTTAAGTAGTTTAGTGTAACATAACATAAGAGTACCTTGGATAGGGGTAATATGTTCAATACGTTTTCCTTAACATATGTTACTCTATTGGGTATTTGTTTATAAACAAATAAATAGGTAAGGTTGGTGCTGTGAAAAACATAAAAGTGTATAGCGTACAAAATGCGTTTTTAACAGAGCTTTGCCATTCACGTGCAATGGTAACCGTTTTTCTTGTTAATGGTGTTAAATTACAAGGATTTATTACATATTTTGATGATCAAGTGATGCTTTTACGTCGTGACGATCAGACACAGCTCATCTATAAACATGCTATTAGTACCGTTATGCCGAGCGTTTCAGTTAGTCTTTCAGATATAGCTTTGACTACAGCAGAATCCGAATGAGTAAGAAAGAACAGTAATAAAGACCAAAAAGAAAAGGACAAAAAGCCCTTTTCTTTTTGTTATACGCTTGATTCTCACAGTGACGGTTAAGAAGACAGTGTAGAGGTGTAACAACTTCCAATACATCAAAATTAGGATGAAAAATGCTCCTCTATATTGGAGTTATTACAGGAGGTGCTGTTAATGAGTAAGTTCTCATCTTTAGCCGAGATCTTGACATCTTCTCCATCACGAATCGTACCTTCTAAAAGGAGTTGCGCGAGAGTGTTTTGTAAATTTTGCTGAATAACGCGTTTAAGTGGACGTGCGCCATAGACGGGATCATAGCCTTTATGAGCGAGCCATTCTTTAGCGTGTGTATCAAGATGGAGAGAGATCTTTCGTTCTTCTAACAACTTACGTAGACGTGCAATTTGTATATCAACAATATTTGCCATGTCTTTTTTCTGAAGACGTGAGAAGAGAATGATTTCATCTAAACGATTGAGAAACTCAGGGCGAAAATGCTCTCGTACAGCTTGCATCACTTGGGTACGAACGGCTTCTGTTATTTCTCCGTCAGGCTGATTCGCTAAATATTCAGATCCAAGGTTGCTTGTAAGGATAATCAGCGTATTACGGAAATCAACAGTTCTACCTTGTCCGTCTGTTAAGCGACCATCATCAAGCACTTGGAGAAGGATATTAAAAACATCCTCATGAGCTTTTTCCACCTCGTCAAACAAAATCACTTGATAAGGTCTGCGTCTAACAGATTCTGTGAGGACACCACCTTCTTCATAGCCAACATATCCAGGAGGCGCACCAATGAGTCGCGCAACGGCATGCTTTTCCATAAACTCGCTCATGTCTATGCGTAATAGGGCTTTATCATCATCGAAAAGGAATCGGGCGAGTGCTTTGGTTAACTCGGTTTTGCCAACCCCTGTTGGTCCAAGAAACAAGAAAGATCCAATAGGACGATTGGGATCTTGCAAACCTGCACGTGCGCGTCTTACCGCATTGGCAACAGCTTTAAGCGCTGGTTCTTGACCGACAACAGATTTACGTAACTCATCTTCCATACGTAAGAGCTTTGCACGCTCACCTTCAAGCATACGATCAACAGGAACCCCTGTCCATCTGGAAACGACTGCCGCAATATTCTGATCAGTCACGGCTTCTGAGACAAGATCTTTACTTACTCCTTTATCGGCTTCATGGATCTCAGCAATTTTGGCTTCTAAAGTGGGAATAACACTATATGTAAGTTCTGCAACACGAGTTAAATTACCGTTGCGTTGGGCAACGACTTTATCGGAACGTGCTTGGTCAAGCTGTTCTTGAAGTTTTTGTGCGGCATTAACGCGATCTTTTTCATTGTGCCATGCCGCGGTAATCGCGTTGGACTGTTCTTCTAATGCGGAAAGTTCAGTATTTATCGCTATGAGTCTTTCTTGGCTTGCCGTGTCATTTTCCTTACGGAGAGCTTCACGCTCTATTTTGAGCTGAATAATGCGGCGATCAAGTTCATCAAGTTTTTCGGGTTTACTGTCAATTTGCATGCGCAAACGACTCGCTGCTTCATCCATAAGGTCAATGGCTTTATCTGGCAAAAACCGATCGGTAATATAGCGGTTAGAAAGTGTTGCCGCGGCGACAAGGGCACTATCAGTAATGCGTACACCGTGATGAAGTTCGTATTTTTCTTTAATGCCTCGTAAAATAGAAATAGTATCGGCAACCGTTGGCTCTCCAACGAAAACAGGTTGAAAACGTCGTGCCAGTGCAGCGTCTTTTTCAATGTATTTGCGATATTCGTCTAAAGTTGTCGCGCCAATACAATGGAGGGTACCACGTGCAAGTTCTGGTTTGATGAGGTTAGAAGCATCCATGGCGCCGTCTCCTCGTCCTGCTCCTACGAGGGTATGCATTTCATCAATAAAAAGAATAATTTTCCCTTCTGCAGCTTCAATTTCTTTCAAAACAGCTTTCAGGCGTTCTTCAAACTCACCACGATATTTAGCTCCTGCAATAAGGGCACCCATATCTAGAGCAAGAAGCTTTTTATTACGTAAAGCTTCAGGTACATCGCCGTTGACAATACGCTGTGCTAATCCTTCGACGATAGCTGTTTTTCCAACGCCTGGCTCACCGATGAGAACCGGGTTATTTTTGCTGCGACGTGCTAAAACCTGAATAGCGCGGCGTATTTCTTCGTCACGCCCGATCACGGGATCTAATTTTCCTTGTTGGGCAATTTCTGTGACATCACGGGCATATTTTTTAAGTGCGTCAAAATTAGCTTCTGCACTTTCATTGGTAACAGTGCGACCTTTGCGTAAGGTTGTAATGGCTTTATCAAGGGCCTCAGAAGAGGCACCATTATTTTTTAAGGCTTGTCCTGCAGGTGTTGCTGAAGCCGCAATAGCTGAAAGAAGCCGATCTTGTGCAACGAAACTATCTCCCGCTTGCTGGGCTGTTTGTTCTGCAATGTCAAGAATACGGATAAGTTCTGGGGTTGCTGTCGGCATGCCCGCACCAGACCCTTCAACTTTAGGAAGTTTAGCTAAAGCCTGTTCCGTTTCTGCTTTAATGGCTTCTGGTTTACCTCCTGCTGTACGAATAAGTGACGAAGCTGCCCCCTCTGGATCATCCAACATGGCTTTAAGCAAATGTTCTGGTGTGAGCTGTTGGTTAAAATCACGCAAAGCAATGGTTTGTGCAGCTTGGAGGAATCCGCGTGAACGTTCTGTAAATTTCTCAATATTCATAATCTATTCCCTTGTCCCTTTAATAAGGCGAAGAAAACCCTCTCTTTATTCCATAAACGGCAATAAAGACATGGTATCGTTGCCATGATATTTAAGACATGGGAAGAGAGAAAAGAATAATCAAGAAGGAAACGCAATAAAAGAGAGAGAAAACACTCTTTGTATCTCTCTTTAACTGTTTAAGAGAATATCACTTAACTTTTTTGTGTTTAAAACCAATGCCATATGCTAAATAGAAGAAGTTTGATCTGCACCCAGTTAACAATTGTGAGCAACACAATAAAAAACCAGAGGACAGTATGGCCTCCTCCTGAAGCTATTTTGTTATCGTTTTCAAGCTTTTCTATTCGCTTTGAAAGATCATCAATTCTTTGTTCATGTAATTCAGCAAGTTTTATAAGTGATTCAGTGACTTCAATAAGTGTTTCAGTGTTTTCCCTGAGTTTTGTTTTGCCAACATGATCTGAAAAAATGATGCACCTTTGAAGATTGCAGTGCTAAGAGTAAAAGGATCTAGTACCCTTATTAAAAGCCTTCAATTTAGAATCGAAGTAAAAACTAATAAGCTCATCACGCGTTTTAAGAATTTTAACAAATGATTAAAGAATCAAATATCTTAAAAGACTCAAAATGGTGCGAACTGCGGGACTTGAACCCACACGCCCATACAGGCTGGAGATTTTAAGTCTCCTGCGTCTACCAATTCCGCCAAGCTCGCACATAAGTTAGACAATGTCTCTTAGAACAATACCTAATAAGAACTATCTCTAACATAGTTTTTCACTTTAGGAAAGAGTAAATCAAAAATTTCTTAAGAAAAGGATTTTTAACGCTATTTTAACGCTATCAAGGTTCTACGGGCAGGGGATCGCAGATTCTTGTGGCCACGTAACAAGATAATCTTCTAAAGCACCGGCTTGGCGTTCGCTGATACAACGACCTGATACAGAAGCACCGGCACTAATAACAGTTTTTGGCGTGTGAGTGAGGAGCGGGTGCCAAGAGGGTAAGGGCTTCCCCTCTGAAAGTCTTCGATAGGCACAATCAGGAGGAAGCCAATTGATTTTTGGAAGCATGTTTGCCGTAAGAGTCATACAATCGCGTACACGGCGTAAGCGGTTGGGGTAATCAGAGCACTGGCACGTGTTGATATCAAGTAAGCGGCACGCAACGGAGGTATAATAAATCTCGTCTGTTTCGTCGTCACAAATCTTGTGGAGGCAGCAACGTCCGCACCGATCGCAAAGTGCTTCCCATTGTTCTTGTGTCATCTCTTGTAAAGGAGTGGTTTCCCAATAAGGACGTGAAGTGGGGATTTGTTTTGTGTTATCACGCATATCTGTTGTGTTCTGTTGTGTAAGTTTATTCTAACTATATACGAAAATTATTAAACACTATGCAGAAAATCCCATCTCAAGCTGATAAAAGTATGGGAAGAGGTCGTGAGGTAATAAAACGCAAAGTAGATTGTCTCATATTATAATTTCTGATTCAAAATATAAAGAGATTGAGTATACTAAACGTCGCTTAAGTGTAGCTGATGAATATTTGTATGTATACGAGGTGTCAGTGAATAGGGACACAGAAGAAGATAAAAAGATACAAGACAAAAAAAGGAAATATTTATTATTTTGTTATTGGTAAAAGTCAGATTGACTTAAATCATTGAATAATGAGGTAAGTGTTAAGTGGTGGGTGTGTATTAAAGTAAAGTATAAAAAGTCTGTGTTGTTATTTTGTTGAAAACGTTATATTTTGGTAAAAGTTTCTATACTGTATCGTATTGTCTTGAGTTGAGATTTTCGCATTCTTTTAAGAAAGGTAGTTGTAAAGTCCATGCATATCTTTGATCTTTTTAAGTCTTTCTTTGCAGCGCAATCAACAGTCATGCAGTATATGGCTGTACGATACGGTCGTCAGATAGCCTTTCTTATTATAGCAGCTGTATTCGGTATGTTTGCTCTTATTACAGGGCATTGGTTAGTGTGGACAATTTTAGTTTTTGCACTACATATAGGGCAAATTTGGGCGACTGTTGTTGTATTGGGGTTGGATTTGTTCGCCGCAATGATTTGCTTACTTTTAGGAACACGTTCGTATCTTACAACTGGGGAGGTTAAAGCACGTATTGATCGTGATCGTTATTTAACACAAATGCGTGATGCGATGAGCTTTTCCTCTGTTATTTCTTTTCTGCTGTCTGCTTTAGGGCGTGATCGTTTACGTATGATTTGGGAAATTGCACAGCGTATGAAAAAATAAGAAAGGTAAAAAGAGCTAATTCTAGGCTTGTTTTTTTGATAAGTGCTTGTGTGTCTAGACTATTGTTTTGTTTTTAGAAAGTTTACTTTATATCTATGATGTTAGTCAAAAACGGGGGTAGCTCGGTGTCTTAAGTGCACGAGTGAAGTGTGTCTAGGTTTCGTTGTGTGTTCGCGTAGTGCAAGTTTTATCTGATGTAAATGATAGCGATGATTACGCAGATGTATTGTAAATGTTCTATTAATTGACGGTTTCTTTCTGCTGTAATAGCCTCTTACATTCATGTTGAGTTGTTAGTTTTTGGTTTTGTTTGTACAGGGTTGGTATTGTCAGTGGAGTTTTATGTTATTTAAGGTAAAAGTTTAGTTCTGTTTTGCGCAACTCCATAGTTGCTCTTTCAATTTGATGATGGGTATGCATTTTAAAAGTTAATTTTATTACTTCTAACTTTGGAGAGATTTATGCTGGCAGAATTTAATTTTTTTGGCATCTTTATGGCGCCGATTGTCGTTTATATTTTGGCAACGTTGTTTATAGTAATGTGTTTGCGGTCTATGCTTTGGTGGAGCGGGCTTCTTGGGTGGTTTTGGCATCCTGCTTTGTTTGAAGTTTCGCTTTATATGTGTGTTTTATGTCTGCTTGTTTTCTTTTTTTGATGTAAGTGATTACGATTGATGCCTTGGTTACGGAGTCTAATACGTGTTATCTTAACCCTTGCGGTTACAGCTATGGCAATTGTTTTAGGTCTTACTTTATGGAATATCTACATGATCGCGCCGTGGACACGCGATGGGACTGTACGTGTTTATGTGGTAGATATTGCTCCTGAAGTGGCGGGGACGGTCGTTCAGATTCCTATTGTAGATAACCAATTTGTACACAAAGGGGATCCTCTTTTTGTTATAGATCCTGTACGTTTTCGTCTTGCTATTCGCGAGGCACAGGCACGGCTTGACGGAGCTATAGAAGATTTAAGATTGAAGCGTAGAGATGCTCAACGTCGTATGGGTTTAGGGGGTATTGTTTCGATAGAAGAGCAAGAAGTATTTAATTCTAGTGTTGCGATACAGATTGCGGCTGTTGATGCCGCACGTGCAGCACTTGATATTGCTCGGCTTAATCTACAGCGTTCTATTTTGTATTCTCCAGTAAACGGGTATATCACGAACCTCCAACTTCGTGTAGGGGATTACGTGACTATTGGTCAGGCACGTATGTCCATTATTGATAATGATTCTTGGTGGGTTTATGGGTATTTCGAAGAAACTAAGATGTGGGGGATACATGTTGGTGATGTTGCTCGTGTTAAACTTATGGGCTACAAAACAATTTTGATGGGTCACGTTGTCAGCATAGCGCGTGGCATTAATGATGCGAATGGTGTCTCTAATGAGCGGGGTCTTCAAAACGTTAATCCAATCTTTACATGGGTACGACTGGCACAGCGTATTCCCGTACGTATTCATATTGATCATGTTCCACCAACAATAACTCTTGCTGCAGGTATGACCGCGACAATTAGTATAGGGCCAGAACCACGTGGTGCTAAGGGAAGGTTGACGACGTGGTTACAGAATCATCTGTAATCGTGTGACGTAAGGCGAAAGTCTCATGAAAGTTTTTTATCGGTTGAGACACTTCTCGGTTGCGTTGTTAATGATGTTTTCGTCATGTACAATGGGACCAAATTATCAACCAGATAGAATGAAATTACCTGCAGGATTTAAGGAAACCCTTAAAAATCACCCTGCAACTCCTGAAGAAATAGCTATTACCGACAAGGAAATGATTGATTGGTGGTCTCTTTTTAAGGACCCTATGTTAACGCGTTTGGTTAAAGATGCCATTAAGGGGAACTATAATTTGCGGATCGCCGGTCAGCATATTTTGGCAGAACGCGCTATGCGTGATCGTGCTGCGGCACAATGGTATCCACAATTAGATGCCAATGCAGGTGGTGGTGATGTGCGTTATTCTTTGAATATTGATAACTGGCCATTGCGTCCAGGAAACCCACTCAACCATGCTCACGCTTCTGAATTGACCTATGGTGCTGTAGCCTCGTGGGAAATAGATATGTTTGGTCGTATTCGGCGTGATGTGGAAGCACATGGCCGTGCTGTTGAATCGAGCATTGAAGAACGTCGGGCTGTTCTTATGGGGTTATTGTCCGAGCTTGTTTCAGATTATATGATTATGCGTGTTACGCAACTACAAATTACGATTGCGACAAATAATATTCAGGTGGCAAGAGAGGCTCTTGATCTTAGTAAGCGCTTGTACCAAGAGGGTGTTGGAAACACTTTACAAATAGCCCAAGCAAAAGCAGAGCTTGATGCTCAGATTGCTGCTCGAGAACCTTTACGCACGCGGGTTTCTCAGTTAACCCATGCACTTGCTGTCTTAGTCGGTAAAATGCCAGAGGATCTTGAAGATGAACTTAAGAAGCCTGCTCCTTTGCCTGTCGTGCCTAGGTTTCCTACAACGTTGCCGTCTATTGTGCTGGCTAACAGGCCAGATATTCGTATGGCAGAACGTCAATATGCTTTGGCTACGGCAAAAATTGGCGTTGCTGTAGCTAATTTGTATCCTCACTTTATCGTACCATTAACTTTTAACCCCAACGCATCGGCTATGTACCAAGTTTTTCAAGTGAATGGTATGAGCTGGCAATTCATGCTCATGGCAAGTATACCGTTAATGCATGGTGGTAAATTTACATCTGAAGTACGAAACGCTCAAGCAGCTGCAGAAGCCGCGCGTTTATCTTATCGTCAGACGGTTCTGACAGCATTTAAAGAAGTAGAGGATAACATGGTTGCTTGGCATGATGATATTATTTATGCTCAACAGCTTCATCAGGCGGCTATAGATAGTGCTTCAGCAAGTAGTCAGGCACGACAGTTGTATGGAGCGGGATTGGTTGGCTTTTTGGAGGTGCTTACAACAGAGAGGACAACTCTTAACGCGCAAAATATGGAAGCTTTGTCCCAATTAGCGCGTTTACAAGATGCTGTAAATTTATACACAGCTCTTGGGGCTGGTTGGCAAGGGTTCGCTTTAACAAATACAAAACTGCCTGTTTCTTTGGAAACACAAAATATCCTAGCACGTGCATTCCAGCAATAAGAGTGAAAAGCTGGGCGGCAATATTTGTATTTCTTCAATACGTGTTTATGAAAGAATACAACGAGAGAAACGGCGTATTTTTTATGTTAGTTGGGTGTAAAAATGCGTGCACAAATAAATACACAAATAAAGTTATAAAACTTCTAAAGTCGTCCGTTGAGGTAAACGACAAAATTTTTAATAAATTTAGTGAGGCATTGCGTTAGAGACGATTCTACTTTCTTGTTTTCGTAGAAATGCAAGCATAGAACGACGTGCTTGAAAAGCGTCATGTCCTAATCTTATAAGTCCTTGTATTTGGCTGGGATTACGTAACAAAGAGGTAAATAATATTCCTATTTTTAAGCCACCTTCTGGAGAAAGTACAAACCGTATAACAGGGGGAAGAGAACGTGTTGCTGGGTCACAAATAACACGTAATACAGCGAAAGGAAGTCCAAAGTCGTGAGCGGCTTGAGCGAGAAAACCACTTTCCATATCTAAAGCCTGACATTGAGACGAGGAAAAGAGTGCTATTTTATGTGAAGCGTCAAAGATAATATCATCACTATGTAAAAGTGATCCACTACAGACTTCTAGAGGGTTATGCCCTAACATATGTCGTAACGCTGGGTGACATGTCCAAGAATTCCCGTCTCTTGTTACCACTTTGTCTGGGATTATAATACTCCCGGTAGGGAGGGCTGGGTTTAATCCTGCGGCTAATCCAAAAGACAAAAGACAATTTGAACTACCTGTAGCTAATCGGATAGATTCACGACGTGCACCTTCTTTCGTTGCTCCACTTATAGCAATCGTTGCATAAGGAAAAATCTTTCGTATAAGTTGTGCCTCCGCTTTGATTCCTACGAGAATACCGGGCTTTGAAAAAGAGTAAGGTATTGTCGTAGTCTTCATGGATCTAAATTCCAAAACCAACGCGGCGTGCGTTACTAAGACCAAGATTACGGTAACGAGCAAGAGCCATTAGAGAGAAATATTGTCTATAACCGTGATAATGTAGATAAAACACGCGAGGAAAACCAACAGCGTTATAAGCTTCCTCGTGCCATCTCCCATGTTTATCTTGTCGGGAAATTAGCCACGATATAGCACGAGCAACAGCAGGATCATCACGAAGTCCAGCCGCCATTAAGGCTAATGCTGCCCACGCTGTTTGAGAAGGGAGACCTTCATGGTAAACACCATGTAAACTGTTTTTCTTATAAGAGTCGCAATCTTCTCCCCAACTGCCATCAGGGCGTTGTCTATCACGTAGCCACTGAACTGCTCGAACAATAGCTTTATCTTCATGGGGAATACCTACTGCATTGAAAGCACATAAAACAGACCAGGTACCATAAATATAATTTGTGCCCCAACGTCCAAACCACGAACCGTCGGCTTCTTGTTCTTTGCGAAGATAGTTTATACCTCTTTGAATAACAGCTTTATCCTCTGGGTGTTCTAACTGGGCAAGGAAAGAAATACACCGCGCTGTAACATCTGCGGTAGGTGGGTCAAGAAGGGCACCGTGATCTGAAAATGGAATATGGTTGAGTATAGCTTTATTATTATCAATATCAAAAGCACCCCATCCCCCATTAGAACTTTGCATTCCAATAATCCATTGACGTGCGCGCTCGATGGCTTCAGCGTTTTCTTGCCCTCCTTCGCGATGAAGGAGCATACCAACAACAGCCGTATCATCAACATCAGGATAATAATCATTGTTATATTGAAATGCCCATCCTCCTGGTGCAAGGGTTGGGTTTCTTACAGCCCAATCTCCTTTAACAGTAAGAATTTGCTTACTGCGTAACCAAGAACATGCTTTTTTTAGATTGTGCGATGTTTCTTGTGATGCAATACCATGAGGCCCTGAAGCCGCTTCAATTATCGCATGTCCTGCAAGTCCAGTATCCCAGATGGGGGAGAGACAAGGTTGGCAATAGGCTTCGTGTTCTTTTTCAACTACAAGATCTTGTACAGCTTTCCATGCGGTGGCAGAGTGCGGATGAGTTTCGATTGTTTTACCAAGAGCGTGATACATCATAACAACGTTAGCCATAGCAGGGTATATGGCACCTAACCCATCATGTCCGTTGAGGCGTGGCTCAATAAAATCAAGTGCTGCTTGAATAGCTTTTTGACGCGTACTCTTGGGTGCAAAAGGTATAAGAGGGCGTAGTAAAGAGTCTAGTCCTTTGAAGAAATAGCCCCATGGTGAGTGATAGGGACCACGAATCCAATCCGTGATTTTTTCTGGCGGTGTTACAAATAATTCACGCACATGGATACCACGTGGATTAACGGCAATTGGACGTAATGCTGCCAGAACGAGTAAAGGTGCTATAACAGTACGTGACCAGTAAGAGACATTCCAGATCGAAAAAAAGGCTGTAATGGGTAAGAGCATTAACTCAACAGGCATGACGGGCGTTGCGCGCCAAGGTACATCACCAAATAAAGCAAGCTGAAAACGTGTGAAAACGTTTGTGCGCTCTGCGCCACCATGTTTAAGAATAGCTTCGCGTGCACGACGCATATGAGGGGCGTTAATATCGTCTCCAACGGCTTTAAGGGCAAAGTAAGCTTTAACCGAAGCTGATAGATCAAAATCACCGTTATGATATAGAGGCCAACCACCGTGTACATCACTTTGGATCCGGCGTAAATAAACAGCCATTTTTTGTTCTAAGGGATCATTGATCTGATCAATAAAATGTTCAAGTAAGATATATTCTGCTGGAATTGTGGCATCAGCTTCTAATTCATAAACCCAGTACCCTTCTTGTTGCTGTGCGCCAGATAAAGCCGCATGTGCTTTTTTAACGGATTGGTCTAAATTCTCCCAAGAGAGAGAAGTATCGGAAATGTTAATGCCAGTTTTTGGCATTGTTAGGTCTCCTTTCTTTTTTTGTGTGAATGAGATTGTGTAAGAAGATTGGGGGGTAATGTAGAGAAGGTCTTTTTAATCCGAGTATTTCTACAGCTTGGACACCAGAGCGCATGGCACCTTCAATGGTGGCAGGTAGTCCTGTAGAAATCCAATCTCCTGCAAGGGCAAGGTTTGTAAGCAGCGTCGTCGAACCAGGGCGTAAATGATTTTGAGCAGAAGTTGCAGAAAAAGTTGCTCGTTTTTCCCATATCGTGCGTTGCGCAGTAGGGTGAAGGGGGAGAGGGTGAGAGAGTGTGGGATCGCAAGCACGACGGACATCGTGCCAAATTTTGTGAATTAGGTCATCTGAATTCTTAGAAGCGAATCGATTGGCAGCACTTACGGTTACGGAGATGATATGATCGCGCAAAAAGATCCATTCAGCGATGCCACCAATGATACCTATAAAGCCACATCGTGCTAAAGACCCAATGGGTATAGGGGGTGTGTCTAGGCGAAAGTGAACGTTAAGAATGCTTTCAAATTCTGTGGGGACGGTTAAATGGGGGATATGCTGCCCAAGAAGGCTCTTGGCGATAGGGGCAGGTACTGCAAGAATAACTTGGTCATCTCGTGTGAGAGGGATAAGCCCATGGGAAGTATGGAGTGCTGTAACGCGACGATAAGGAAAACTTTCTTGGGAGGTCTCTAAGCGAGTAATACGGCTTTGTAAGCGTATTTCAGCCTGCATATAGCGTAAGTAAGCCAGTGCAGGGGTAACGAAAGTTTCAGAAAGCCCTTTACTGACGAACCACGGGATACAGGCTTTTCCACCATGAAAAAGTGATTCGCGTAAAACAGCGCCTAATAAAGCTGCACTACTTATTTCACACGGGGTATTGAGTGCAGAGATAGAAAGGGGTATGAGTAGTCTACGCGAGAGAGTGCCAGGCAACAAACATTCTGTAACAGTTGTTTGTCCCGTGGCAGAAAAAAGTTTATACAAACTTCGTAGTTCAGATAACCGCATTTCTGGGACACGACGATGAGGTTGGAGAAGCCACCAGGGTAGCTTTCCACGTGAAAGAGAAAGTGTCCATCGAAGGTCATCACGTAAATCAACAAAAGGAAATAAAGGGGCTTTTGGTCCAGTTAATGTTTCAACAGAACCTATTAAGTTGAGGTATCGAAAAATAGTTTTGTTCGCAGAAAGAAACAAATGGTTACCATTGTCAATATGGCTACCTAAATGCTTATCGTCATAGGAACGTGCACGCCCGCCGCAGACATTTCCAGATTCATGAAGCACAATATGCTTACATGTTCCGACCGCTTCCACAGCTGCAGCTAAGCCAGCCATACCACCGCCAATAATGTGTAAGGTGCCTACCATTTTTTTATGACGTATTGCCTTTACTTTAGAAAAACTGTTTACGGAAAATAGGAGTGGATGAACCGTATTCCTTTAGCCGTAAAAGTGCTGTGAGGAAGGCGTCGTAAAACAGATGGTGACCAACCACGTGCACAGAGTGCGTAGAGAGTCGCCTCATAACTTGCTCCCATAATGCGTGCTGGGAGAATCGCTTTAGGGTGGCATGATTTCATAGTTGTGAAAGCTGTGTGAAAATGGTCATGAGCACGGGCAGCAATGATTCGGCAGACACCATCAAGTCTGGGATTTGTTAATGCGAGGATAGGGGTACGAGGTACATCAAAACGGTCTAACAAATCTGACGGCAAATACAATCGCTTACGTACAGCATCTTCCGGAATATCACGCAGAATATTCGTTAACTGTAAGGCACGGCCAAGATGATGAGCAACATTATCACCAGCGTCAGAGCACTCTCCAAAAATACGTACAGAAAGCCGACCAACCGCCGAGGCGACACGGTCACAATAGGTGTCTAAAGTTGTTTCATCAGGAGCAACAATGGCAGATTGAGTATCCATGAGCATGCCATCGAGTATAGAACAAAAATCACTTTGTCGGAGAGAAAAGAAGAAAATAGCAGCACGTAGAACACGTTCTAACGGCTCACTTGGGGTAATTTGTGGGTGTTCATAGAGGGTAGAAATCCGTTTATACCATGTATGTAAAGCGTTGGTTCGTTCTTCTAATGAAGCGTGTCCATCGGCAATATCATCAACAACACGGCAAAACGCGTAAATAGCATACATACCATAACGCCGCATAGGTGGCAAAACATGCATTCCTAGGGCGAAAGATGTCCCTGCTTGCTGGACAATATTTTTTACCCAAGCAAGGTCAGCTGAATCACATCCAAGAGGGGTGGGGTCATCATGTGTTTGAACAGAATCTACAGTTAAGGCTGTCACGCGGTTTCTACCTGTTTTCTGAAGTTGGAAGAAAAGATTATGTTTTTTGACTTTACAAGATTTTTTTATTTTAGGTAAGTGAAAAGCACATACGTAAAGCAGCAGTTGCAGCATATGCAACATCAATCTTGCGAAGTTTAACGCGATGGGTTAGAGGGTCTTCTTTACGTAAACGTAACGTTAATCTCTGTGCAAGGCAAACAATTGCTGCACACTCCATGCGAAAGCGACGGTCTTGAATATAAGAAGTAAGAGAGCTTGCTTCTTTATTTAAAACGTCTACATGATCAAGCATAGCATTAAAAACGCTCCGCATTGCGGGCGAGGTACATGGTAGACGCAATTCATCTTCTGTTGTACCTGTGTGCCGCATCATCTCAGAGGGAATATAACAACGTTTTAAGCGAGTAAGATCACTAGCACAATCTTGCATGTGGTTAAGAATCTGCAAAGACGTACACAGGGCATCAGATGCCCAAAAAGCACTTTCACTTTCTCCGTGCAGACTTATAAGATAGCGCCCTACAGGATTTGCAGAAAACCGACAATATTGGAGCAAATCATCCCAAGAATGATATTGCTTTCCTCGCGCGTCATTGCGAAACGCGATAAGCAAATCAGTTGCCGTTTCAAAAGGCACGCCTGTTTGTAAAAGTGAGTTACGTAGTT
>JAZLEM010000009.1:0-1348 GCA_045615245.1 Acetobacter sp.
TGGAAAACTCTGCTGGTGTAAGGCTGCGAGCTCCGCACTTTCTGCTGCAAAAACTCTGATGATAGACTCAATATTTGCCGCTTTTTGGCTTGCTTCTTTTTGTTCTGGTATTTTTTGTTTCATCAAACCAAATTAAAAAAATAAATTTATCTCAAACAGGGGCGGGGCGAAGCCCTTTTTCGGGTAAGCGTGCTTCTGGTGGGTCTATATACAAGGGTAAAGCTGCCCGCGGTGGTAATTCTCCCCGTAAACGACGCAAAGCCGCAGCGGCGATTTGTTCAGGCGTTGGTGCATAGATCGGTAACAAAACAGAATGCGCCTGCGGCAAAGTCTGTGCGGCATCTCCTGCAAGCACCCAAAAAGCTTCTTCTGGCTCATTAGCCCCTTTTTTCAGGCTTTCTTTTAAGCTTACCTGATCTCTATTTTCCTGATCTATGTTGATGGCTTGTATACGCTCAGCCTCTTCAATAAAAACGCGCCCCTTTCTTGCGGTTGTGACAATCCGCCACCCGCGCACTTGCCTCCCTTGTGCTTTTTGCACCAGAACAGCCTCTTCTAACGCGGGTGCCATAGCCTCTCCCCGTGTTACGCCGACTAAAGTCGCGCATATTCCCAAAGCATAGCCTGCGGCAGCCGCACACGAAGCCCTTAACCCTGTAAATGACCCGGGTCCCACAACCACCGCCACACAATCGGGTGGCGTTTCTCTCCCCCACCCTGCTTGCGCCAATGCCTGAGCCAAAAGGCTTCCTATACCCTCTGCCGCTTGTTTCCCTGTTTTTTGGCACATAGCCTGCACCGAAAACATATCGGCAACTTTTTCTCCTGCTGTCTCTGTGTTGAAATGCCGACCTTGCCTTGTCACACAAGCCACAAGCCCATAAGCCGACTCACCACTCGGACTGCCGTCAAGCACTAAAATACGCTGTATTGTCATGACACAACACGGCAGGCTTGGTCAAACGATAAGCGTGGCGCCCGTGGCGGTAAACCCTGACGTTGCCCATACCCCAGACAAAGTAAAAAATTAACCCGCCAGCCTTCAGCCGCTAAAAAACTCTCTTCCACTGTGACCTGATCAAAGCCCGAAATAGGCAAAACATCTAACCCTAATGCCCGCGCTGCCATAATCATATACCCCCCTTGTAATGTGCCATTTCGGAACGCTGTTTCTTCTGAAAGACCCACATCAGCGGCAAACCACGGACGTAAATTTTCAGTAGGGCATAAAAAAGGCATTTGTTCAAAAAACAACGGGTCATAAGCCACAATCACAACCAACGGTGCAGCTATAACACGGCTCACATTCCCTGCTGACAAGGCTGGGCGTAGTCGTTCACTCTCTTTT
>JAZLEM010000010.1:0-9243 GCA_045615245.1 Acetobacter sp.
AACAAAAGTAATCCTTCTGTTAAAGCTTCATACAACTGAGAAGGATGGCGCGGGACCATACCTCCATCAGGAAAAATCATTGCCCAAGGCAAGCTCGCGGGTGCTTCGCGTCCCCAAAGTTCACCGTTGATAAAATTAGCCAACCTCCCTAACCCGAGCCCTATAGGTACAGTCACAGTGACACGATCAGCAAAAGCAAGAAAATTTAACTTCCATCGCCATGTAAAAAGTGCCATTGCGATAATAACGCCAAGCGCTCCACCATGAAAAGACATACCGCCGTGCCATACTTCTAATATAGCCAAAGGATGACTAAAATAATACCCGGGCTGGTAAAAGAATACATATCCTAACCGTCCCCCTATAATAATCCCTAATGTTACCCATGTTAAAAAATCATCCGCTTGTTCTGTCGTAGCAACTTGTGGTGTAGAAACGACAAGCCGTCGTAAAAGCAAAATACCTAATACAATGCCTGCAATATAAGATAGGGCATACCATCGTATAGAAAAGGGACCGAAATGCACAAAAACAGGATTAAATTGTGGAAATATCAAAACAGGAATCATGAAAATATCTCGAAAAATTAGTAATAAGGTGTTTCTGTCGCCAAATAATTTTGTACATAACGGCGAACACCCTCTTCAAGTGTTGTAAAACGACCCATATACCCCGCAGCACGCAAACGTGTTATATCTGCTTGTGTATAAGATTGATACTGACCCTGTAAAAGAGCGGGCATATCCACAAACTCAACACGCCGTTGACAACCCGCAGCATCACAAACAGCATATGCCAAGTCTAAATAAGTGCGGGCTATACCTGTCCCGCAATTAAACACACCTGACACAGATGGCATGTCATAAAGCCACAACATAACACGAACCACATCCTGCACCCATATAAAATCACGTGCCTGCATACCGTGTGCTATATCCATACGATGAGAACGAAATAGTTTTACAGCTTCACCTTTACAAATTTCATCATATTTCACTTTTACAACCGATATCATATTGCCTTTATGATATTCGTTAGGACCATAAACATTAAAAAATTTCAGTCCAACCCATTGAGGTGGAGCAACATTTTTTTTTGCTAACGCTATAGCTTGCTGATCAAAAACATGTTTAGACCAGCCGTATAAACTTACAGGATTTAATGTATTTAATAACTCATGACAATCAGAAAATTGTTCAGGCTTTTCAGCTAACCCATAAGTGGCTGCCGATGATGCATAAACAAAACGCGTTCTTGTACGCGTGCACCAATCCCACAACTTCCGTGACAAGGCAACATTCGTTTTCCAAACTTGATCCCCATCACAAGCTGTTGTTTCAGAAATAGCCCCCATATGAAAGAGCATATCTGCCCCGTCAAGACTTTCCAAAAAATCTGGTAGGACATCTGGGTTATTAAAATCCGGCGTAACACAATAGAGAGGCGGATGGTTGGCAATATTACGCCATTTCCCCTGTGTCCCTAATTGATCGATAATAACAGTATCATGCCCTCTTTCAACTAAGGCTGCTTGAAGACATGACCCTATAAAACCTGCTCCACCTGTAATAATAATCATGAAATTGACAAATAAAAAATATACATAGCTATTTTTCCCAAAACATTTTCCCTGGTTTATATTTCTTGTTTAAGACTCTTGTAACAGAGATTGTTTTTTCCAAAAAGAACTTCAGAAAAACAAACAGACCAATAAAAAACCTGAAGAAAACGTCCGATATCCAAAATACACGATATAATAAAACCGTTAAAGAAAATAGATTAACGCTATAAAAAGAAAATTTAAGAATCGAAAAATATATTTTGGAGTTTTTATCAAAATTTACAAAACTCAATTATGGCATATCTGGCATATTTTTATGCAGCGTCTCAATCAAAACTTTTAGAATCGTATTATCTGGATCCCCCAAAGGCATTTCATAGCGTCTCTTTCCCCTAGATATTGCAAAAAGCCCCCAAGCCTTACGCCCATCTTCTGTAAAAATAACGTAAAGCTGATCACTAGCACAACTATGCGGTTTGCACAAATTACCTATAAAATAACGCTTTCCAGCTATCACTACAGGTTGCGCCGGTGTAGTCACAGCCCGCGGCAAAGCTACCCAACGAGGCCAAGAAAGCATTGACTGATAAGCTTTTGAAAAAGGCACTGTATGTGCCATAGCTTCAAGAGTATGCTGATATATAGAAATACTTTCCCGGGCTAGATCCTTATCCTGATCCGATGCCAATATATGAGAAGAAAGTGATTCACGCGCCAATGCTGGTAACATCAAACAACAAAACGTAGCAAAAAGAAGGAGCAGCAAAGAAAAACGCATATAGACACACGCATGCCTTCTTGTAACGCTATAACGGTAATACTTCTTAACAAAAGCCAATCCTAGGCTACCTTTATAACATCGGAGACGTTCTTGCCATCATGTACCAGTAAGACTTACTTTGCCGAACAAGAGAAAAACCCCTAGTAATCTAGTAATTAAAATAAGACTATAGCGGAACCTGTTCAACTTAAACGTCAAAGCCTGATATATGGCGCACCCGAAAGGACTCGAACCTCTAACCCCCAGATTCGTAGTCTGGTGCTCTATCCAATTGAGCTACGGGTGCTTGTATATTCTCTTTTAAACGAGGTATTGATTTCATGCAACCCCTAAAATCAAAATTTTCATTTTTTAATCATTATTTTTACAAACGTTTAAGCTATATCTTAATATCTTTAGTGTTAGAGGGACAATATTATGGACGATGTAGTGTAATATGTGCACGACAATCAGGCGTGCCGTAAAGACCATCAAAAAACTTTCCATTTGGATGTGCTATAAAAACCATAGGATAGGGTTGTCCACGAGCATCTTTCAAAGTTAATGTCGCATGATAGAATTGACGAGATTTCTTAGGCACACCCCGTAAAATAAGTGCTTCTGTACCAGGTACGAAAATCATATGATGGTGTCTGATTTGCATAAATGACTGATCTTCTACCGGGCAGTCTTCCCCCTGATCACGCACTAAAGTACCTATCCAATCCCCATAAGGATCGTGCGCTGCTGTTGAAGAGCATGCACTCAAACCAACTCCCACTATAAGTAAAATTACTTTACGATTTGTTAAAAAAAAAGATACTCTTTTGAGAGATTTTGTTTTGTCTTTTTTACTATTCATGTAATGAGTCGCGTTAGAGGTGTGTAGTCAATGAATCCAAATGTTATAAACCTAATTAAAGCACATTTTACACGTTTCCTTATACTGCAACACCCCATGTAACACATTACAAAACAGGGGGTTATTGTTTTGTTTCTACCATATAAACCCTGTATGCGACGCTTACAAATTTTTACCAAATGTTTTTTATTACTCTTAATATTTTTTCCAACGTATTGTATGCATAATTGTTTTTAATAAATCTAAAGTCTCAAAAACGGTCCTCTATAAAAATATGTTTTATATTATTTCATGAAAGTCTAACCTTGTGTCGAAACTCTCTTCTATTTTCTCTTCTTCACAGCAAGCTTCTTTACATCATGATCGGATTTTAATACTCGATTTTGGCAGCCAAGTCACACAGCTTATTGCACGGCGCGTAAGGGAAAGCGGTGTTTATTGTGAAATTTTTCCATTTAATGCCTCAGAAGAACAAATTTTAGCTTTTGCTCCTCGTGGCATTATTCTGTCCGGTGGACCTGCAAGTGTGAATACTCCAAATGCACCGCGCATCCCTAACATTGTTTTCACATATGGTGTGCCATTACTTGGTATTTGCTATGGTCAGCAGGCCATGTGCCAACAGCTTGGCGGACATGTTGAAAGTAGCACACATCGTGAATATGGGCGGGCGACACTGACTATTACAGAAAATTGTGCCCTCTTCGAAGGGATATGGTCACCGCAGGATAAAGAACACGTATGGATGAGCCATGGAGACAAAGTTACTGCGCTCCCTACTGGCTTCCGTACAGTCGCGATCAGTCAAAATGCACCGTTTGCTGCTATTGCTGATGACACTCGCAAATTTTACGGTGTGCAGTTTCATCCAGAAGTTGTCCATACCCCACACGGTGCTCTACTATTACGCCAGTTTACACACCATATTGCAGGTTGTACAGGTACATGGACAATGGCGGGCTTTCGTGAAATGGCAATTCACAAAATTCGCGAACAAGTTGGCAATGAGCATGTTATTTGTGGTTTATCTGGTGGTGTTGACTCCTCCGTGACTGCCGTTCTCATTCATCAGGCTATTGGTAAGCAACTTACCTGTATTTTTGTTGATCATGGCATGTTACGAGACGGCGAAGCTGAGGAAGTTATCCACACCTTTCGTGATCAATTTCATATCCCACTTATACATTGCAACGCTTCTGACATTTTCCTCGCTGCCCTTGATGGCATCACCGACCCAGAAGTAAAGCGTAAAACTATTGGCCGTCTTTTTATTGATGTATTTGAAAAAGAAGCCACAAAATTAGGCGGTGCACAGTTTCTTGCACAAGGCACATTGTACCCCGACGTTATCGAAAGTGTAAGCCCCTACTCTGGATCTCCGTCTGTAACCATTAAATCACACCACAATGTCGGGGGGCTCCCGGAGCGTATGAACATGAAACTCGTTGAACCTTTACGGGCACTCTTCAAAGACGAAGTCCGTGCTCTTGGCAAAGTTCTTGGTCTGCCACAATGTTTTATTGGGCGTCATCCGTTCCCTGGTCCCGGTCTAGCTATTCGTATTCTTGGCGCAATTACACAGGACAGGCTCGACCTCCTTCGGCGTGTCGATAAAATATTTCTCGAAGAAATTCGTAAGGCAGGTCTTTACGATTCTATATGGCAAGCTTTTGCTGTATTACTGCCTATACGCACTGTTGGTGTTATGGGAGACAACCGTACTTATGATTATGTTTGTTCTCTCCGCGCTGTTACCAGCACTGACGGCATGACCGCTGATGTCTACCCGTTTGAGATGACTTTCCTCACTCATGTTGCCAACCGTATTGTCAACGAAGTGTCTGGTATTAACCGGGTGACTTATGATATTACCTCTAAACCGCCCGGAACAATTGAGTGGGAATAAAACTTACGGCGTATACAAAAAACAACATGGCTCATGCCCTTGAACCATGCCAATCGCCTGCATCCAAGCATAAATCATAATAGGACCAACAAACACAAAGCCATGATTTTTTAATGCTGCGGCGAGCAGACGAGATTGTGGCGTTTGCTGTTGTAAGTGGCTTGCTGGATTTATTTCGCTTTGTCGTGAAAAAGACCAAATGAAACCAGAAAAATCTTCTTCCCGACAATGCATTGCAACCCAAGCACGCGCATTGGTTATTGTAGCTGCAATTTTTTGCTTTGACCGAATAAGACTCTTATCCATCATAAGACGTGCCTCCTCTTCTCCTGTCATGGAAGCAACTCTATACGGATCAAAACCATAGAAAGCATGACGTAAAGAATCACGTTTCTGCAACACTATATTCCACGATAACCCACACTGAAAACTTTCCAACACAAGTGTTTCCCAAAGTTGACGGCTATCATAAATAGGCTTTCCCCATTCTGTATCGTGATAATGGCGCACAACGGCATTTGATTCTGCCCATCGACAGCGCCGTAAAGAATTTTTAAGGGTAAGCATTTATTTTTAATAATATCTCAAGCATTTCCAACTAAAATAGACAACACTCTCTATAAGCTTTGCTCTCTCTTTCTCTGAAAAGTACAAACTTTCAATTCAAAAGAATAAAGAATTTTTCTTTTAATATAACTTCTTTTATTATCTTTTATTATCCAATCAGTATTCCATTTTTTTATCAGATAACCCTATCATGGCACATTTAGATATGTAAGGAACATTTATGCCTATAACTGTTTATTATAATCCCGCTTGCGGCACCGCTCGTTCTGTTGTGGAAATTATCCGTAATGCAGGAATTGAGCCGAAAATTATACCCTATCTTAAAACACCGCCCACACTTTCAGAGCTTAAATCCCTTGTACAGCAGGGACCTGTTACAGCGCGTGATTTATTACGCACCAAAGAAAAACTCTATACTGAATTAGGGCTCGACAAACCAGACGTAAATGATACGACTCTCTTACAAGCCATAGCTGACAACCCTATTCTGCTCAACCGCCCTGTTGTTATCTCTCCCAAAGGGGTAAAAGTCTGTCGACCAGCTGAAAACGTTCTCTCACTCCTTCCCTAATTCTTTGACGATTTGACAATAAGCAAAAAAACCGGTGGTCTCCCAAAAAGTTTACGACAATCAACAATTTCAATAAAAACTCAATCTTCCAACTTTTTAACGTAGAGCTGCCGCAATGAAGTCAGCTTCGAATAATCCCCAAGGATCTTTAATTTACGACAATAAATGGGTAAACGCATCTATCGCTAGCTTCGGGCAACATATTGGATCTATACCATATGATAATGGTTCGCTCCATAAGTAATCATCAAATCCTAACACTCCCCCCCCTTATTAAGGAGTTGAAAGCTCATGACTATATCACACAACACGTCAGACGCTTGATAAGAACCATCTATATAAATAAAATCAAAATATCCTTGTTTCCCTTCTGCCAATAGTTTCGCTAACACCTTATCACTGAAACCTTTGTGAATAACCAATTCAACAACACGCTTCACCTTACTTTTGGCTACATTGATATTATGATGAAACCGTTCCTCAACAGAAGGCATATAGCCATCGCATGCCCGCCCTCTTTGTGCTCTATCCCCCGTCCCACGTATCGATACAATGCAATTCTACATCTCTACAAGAAGCTAGATTTTCAATGAGATAACACGTAATTCGCCCTTCGAAACAACCGATTTCTGAGACTTGAGAAGGTTTCAGCGTGGAAAAAATTTCTTTCCACGCAAGCCTTGCTCCTACATCCTCAAATCATTGATTTGTAAAATGATAGGTAAGATCATAGAGGGTTACGCCGTCGCGGAACTTCACATCTTTCAGTTTTCTCCTTAATCCCTTAAACAACTTTGTGCTCTTTCACCAAATAGTCTATAATCCGCCGAGAAAACGCATTAACATCTTTAAGGGACTCTCCACTTTGTAGGGTGGCCACATCAAACAGAATGTCCACTAATGGCGTTATATCCTCTTGTGCGCTCACACGCGTCGCCAAGGCATGCATTAACGGGTGAGCAGGATTTACCTCTAATACGGGAACATCGTCAGATGTATTCTGCCCGCTTCGCTGCATCAATTTACGTAGTTGGGGATTTAATGCCTCACCTGCTGCTGCCAGCACCATAGCACTTGATACCAGTCGATCTGTCACCCGTACATCCGAAACCCTCTTACCAAGAGCTTCTTTCAAAGCAGGTAACACCCTATCCATATCGGCTTTCTCTGCAGGCGTCTCTTCAAGAGCACCAAATTTTTCCAGATCTTTGGACTCTTGCGCCGCATTTTTTAAGGTTTTTCCTTCATAACTGTGTAACCGATCGGGCCAAAAACCATCCACAAGATCAGATAATAAAAGAACTTCTACACCCCGCGCCTTAAACCCTTCAATATGCGGCGAAGCCTCTAATACCTCTACATTTTCCCCTGTCACATAATAAATCGACTCTTGATCGGGCTTCATACGACTTATGTAGTCATCAAGAGTTGTCAACCCTTCTACAGCACTCGAGCGAAAACGACTTAATGCCGCGACTTCAGCACGATGCTCATGGTCTTCCCAAATCCCTTCTTTAAGAACAGGTCCAAAATTTTCCCAAAACGTCGCATAAGACTCTGCCTCTTTACTCTGTCTTTTCAGCTCTGCCAAAACTTTTCCCGTTACCGCTTTCCGAATACGCGCAAGAACAGGCGTCGCCTGAAGCATCTCACGCGAGACATTCAGAGGAAGATCGTCTGTATCAACAACCCCTTGCACAAAACGCAACCATGCCGGCAAAACATCAGCTTCATCTGTGATAAACATACGCCGCACATGAAGGCGCACTTTACTTTTCCTTGTTTGTTCGCCAAATTCAAAAGGTTTAGAAGACGGAATAAAAAGCAACGCCACAAATTCTGTTGTGCCTTCAGCCCGCCAATGAAGAGTGTCCCACGGTGTATCGAAATTATGCGTAAGATGGCGATAAAACTCCTCCAACTGTTCTTTTGTAATCTCTTGACGTGGTTTACACCATAGGGCTGTCCCCGTGTTGGCTGGCTCTTCTTTCCCATCATGTAAAATAACAACAGACCACGCAATATGGTCAGACCATTTTCGAATAATGGATTGGAGCCGCCACGGGTTAAGAAACTCTTCCGCATCATTTTTCATATGCAAAATAATATCTGTGCCTGCCCTATCACGTACAGCTGGTTCGATCGTATAGGCACCTTTCCCGTCAGAAGACCAACGCCATGCTTCATCAGACCCAACTTTGCGAGAGACAACATCGACTCTATCAGCCACCATAAAAGCCGCGTAAAACCCTACGCCAAATTGTCCGATAAGATTGGGACGTTCTTCTGGTTTAGCATTTTCAAGCTGCTGTCCGAATACCCGTGTACCCGAACGTGCAATTGTTCCTAAATTGTGCACGAGCTCCTCACGGCTCATACCCAGTCCGTCATCACGAATCGTGAGTAAATGAGAGTCTTTATCTGGAATAATACTAATGCGTACATCTTCCGGTAGACTATGTGCCGGATGCGTTAACGATTCAAAACGCCTTCTATCTGTTGCGTCTGCAGCATTGGCAACCAGCTCTCGTAAAAATATTTCCCGCTCTGAATAGAGAGAATGCACAACAAGGTCAAGCAAGCGACCAACTTCAGCACTAAAAGCATGCGTTTCACTGTTAGAAGATGAAGAAGCAGTTTCTGTCATTATACGAATCCTATTTTATAGTCATTATTACGGTTTTATAGACTTCAAATTAACAAATTTATGTTTACGCCAAAAATGCGTCTCAATAAATATTATAGAATCGCTTGTATGTCTTTCAACCCTTATTCGTTTTATACAGCTTATACAGCCTCAGCATAAAAAGATTTTTTTTTGACTATTTTTCTAACATTTTCCCCATCGATCATGATAAAAGAGCTTTTATCAAAGAATATTTTTACGTTGCAAAAAGGTTATTTTTATTTTAAATATATCTAAAGCTTGCATTTTCATGATGAATGTAGCTAAAACTACGTTAATTATACGTGAAAGTTAACAAACAGAAATTAACAAAACAGGAATGGGCGCATA
>JAZLEM010000011.1:0-3099 GCA_045615245.1 Acetobacter sp.
GAGCGTTTGCTTCGCTTGTATAGTCATCATGCGAGAAATTATAGAGCCCTTCGGCTTCGACGCGTAGACCATTTCCGAATCCCCAACCGACGGCACCGAAGCCTGTAAAACCAGTACCATGATGGACGGTAAACTTAGACACGGCGTCCCCATTTGCAGGGCTATTAGCGTGGACATGTTGGTCTTGTACGAGGTTATAGCCTGCACCGCCATCGGCATAGAGGCCGGAGATAGTGGTCGCGGAAGTGAAAGAGGGGAGGCAAGAGAAGAAAGCTGAAGTGAGCAGGAAAGAGCGTAAACGCAAACGCATGATTAAAGGGTTCCTTGTGTAATACAGCTCAAAAAGAGACCCGCGTCCCATCCTTTATCAAAATGATAAGGAGCGGGTAAAAACACCTTATTCTTTATTCTTTGTGAGAAAACAAATAATAGTTAAGCTCTCAAAAGAGAAAGATCAAGATGGAAAATAAATGTTTTGTTAAAAATTGAATAAAAGATGAGACCTTTTTATCACAGTGGCGTGATGCGTTGAGAGTTCCCGAACTACGGGTGTGGTCTTCGCTTTCAAACCACGGGTCATGACCCGTGGTTCGATTTTGTTAAGGGGTCCAAGCCCATGGTTGGATTTTATTTATAGCTACATAACGGCGGTTATGGTAAGCGTTTTTGTAATATGTTTCGTTTTTCTTCTTACTTCTTTCTATCTTACTTAATTATCAATCTTAATTATCAATTTTATGTTTTTTCTTTGCTACAATAAATAAAAAAAGCGTGTTTTTATTTAATTGTATTGATGTTTTTTGTCTTTGTTTTTTTACCTCTGGTTTTCCCCTAGTTTTGCCCATACTCTTAAAAGAGTTTACTGAGAGAATGACGTTGTCTATGAAGAATAAAGTGCTACGTGTGGGTGTGATTGGGGCAGGGCATTTTGGTCGTTATCATGTGCTTAAAATTGGTAAAGTGCCACAAGAAATTTTAAGCGGTTTATTTGACACAAATGCCCAACAAGCGGCAAAAGTAGCTGCCGAAGCTAACTGCCCTGTTGCCGAAAGTGTCGAACAGCTTCTTGCTTGGTCTGATGCGATTGTTATTGCAGCACCAGCACACTACCATTTTGATTTATCGATTCAAGCCCTGCAAGCAGGGAAACATGTTCTTATAGAAAAACCTATAGCAGAAACGTTAGAGCAAGCCGATCGTCTTGTGGCGTTAGCGCGTGAATCTGGGCTTGTGTGTCAGGTAGGGCATCTTTTACGGTATTCAGCAGAATATGAAGCCATTACCCGGCATATGATCAATCCTCTCTATATCGAAGCGACACGTATCGCTCCATACACCCTGCGGGGGACAGATGTCTCTGTTATTTTAGATTTAATGATTCATGATTTAGACCTGATTTTGGCGATTGTGAATCATCCGATCGCACAAGTCGATGCTTTGGGAGCTGCTGTCAGCTCACAATGTGAGGATATTGCAAACGCTCGCGTTCGTTTTGAAAACGGGTGCGTGGCGACGATAACAGCGAGTCGTATTTCTTTGAAAACAGAACGACGAATGCGGTTTTTTTCAGAGAAAAAATATCTTTCTGTTGATTTTATGAAGCGTGAGTTAAGCGTGATTGAGCAGGGTTGTGGAGGAGCGTCCTCTCAAATGGACAAATTGGGAATAAATCAGTTAAGGCGTGATTCTGTATGCTGGCATGAGAGAGATTCGCTCTTTGAAGAGCATAAAGCTTTTGTTGCCTCTTGTTTATATGGCGCCCCTGTTGTGGTCGATGCCTCTGCTGGCAGGCGGGCTTTGTCGATGGCTTTAGCGGTGATGCACGGTATGGAGCAATCACGTCAGATGATGGAATCTTCAGGGCTTATAAAATCATCAAAAGAGAAGGACAGCATATGGGAGATATGAGGGGAAACATTAAGAAAAATATGAAAAAGAAAATGGGGGATTGAGTCAACGCGCGTTTAGGCGTAAATAAGTTCTAGGTGTTATTAAACGGTCTAAAACGTAATAGGAATATAAGGCGCGTTTGATAAATTTTAGTAAATATAAAAATAAAAAAAGCAGAATATAAATTTGGTAGAGGCTATGTTTGTTGATACAAAAGATATTATTCAAATTTCCGGGTATTTTCCGGTTCGTATTACGCGTGCGAGAGACGATTTACTGACTTTATTTGGGAAAGAGACGCTCTCGAGCCGTTATCTTTGGGTGAATGAGTCTTTTCAAGATGTTTTTGCGCGTGTAGCGTCGCGTTATGCGGATGATGATTGTCATGCACAGCGTCTTTATGAGTATATATCTCAACATTGGTTTATGCCGGCAACGCCTATTTTAAGTAATGGCGGTACAACGCGTGGTTTGCCGATTTCTTGTTTTGTTAACGAAGTTGAAGATAGCCTCGAAAGTATAGCCGAAACGTGGAATGAAAATATCTGGCTTGCCGCGCGTGGCGGGGGAATTGGCACCTATTGGGGGAACTTACGCAGTATCGGTGAAGCCGTTGGACACAACGGTAAAACAAGTGGTGTTATTCCTTTTATTCGCGTTATGGATAGCCTGACTTTGGCGATTTCTCAAGGGTCTTTACGGCGTGGTTCTGCAGCTGTCTATCTTCCTGTTGATCATCCAGAAATTGAGGAGTTTATTGATATACGTCGCCCAACGGGGGGAGATCCGAACCGTAAAGCCTTAAATCTTCATAATGGCGTATGCCTGACGGATGATTTCATGCGTGCCGTAGAGTTGGGAGAGGAATATGTTTTAGTAAGCCCTCATACAGGCAAGGCAGTTAAAAAAGTCTCGGCTCGTGATATTTGGCAACGAATTCTGATGGCGCGTGTTGAAACAGGCGAACCCTATCTTGTTTTTATCGATACCGTCAATCGGGGGATTCCTCAACATCATAAACTTGCAGGGCTTAGGGTTAAAACGTCAAACCTTTGTGCCGAGATTATGCAACCAACGGGCTTTGATAAAAGCGGGAGTATTCGAACCGCTGTGTGTTGTCTTGCCTCTCTTAACCTTGAGTATTGGGAGAGTTGGAGAGAAAACCCACATTTTATTCCCGATGTTATGGCTTTTCTCGATAACGTGTTA
>JAZLEM010000012.1:0-11430 GCA_045615245.1 Acetobacter sp.
ATGACTGTTTTATTGGAGCGCGTTCAGAGGTGGCTGAAGGCGTTATTGTTGAACAGGGTTCTGTGTTGTCGATGGGGGTGTTTCTTGGCGCTTCTACGAAAATTATTGACCGTACAACAGGTGAAGTTTATATGGGTCGCGTGCCTGCCTATTCTGTTGTTGTTCCGGGCGTTACGCAAGGAAATATGCCACGTGATAAGGAAGAAGGAGTCAATCCTTCTTTAGCCTGTGCCGTAATTGTTAAACGTGTGGATGCGCGCACGCGTTCTAAAACATCTATCAACGAGATCTTACGCGATTGAGTGTTGATAATAGGTTATGACGCGTAAGGATATAAGGCGTTATGTCTTCTGATTGCTCGTGGACCGTGCAACGCCTAACAGATCCAGTATCAGCTGCTTGTGCGCTTATTCGTCAACCTTCTGTAACCCCTGATCCTGGCGGGTGTCAAGATGTGCTTGCGGCGATGTTGGAACGGTTGGGATTTGCTGTAACTTTTCTTCCTTTTGGGGAAGGGGAGGGATACACACCCAATATTTTTGCACGTTTGGGGGATGGAAGTCCGCATATTGGTTATGCAGGGCATACAGATACTGTATCTCCTGGGTGTATGGAAAAATGGCTTTTTCCTCCTTATGCTGCTCAGTGTGCAGACGGTGTACTTTACGGTTCTGGTTCTTGTGATATGAAAGGCGGTATTGCTGCGTTTGTGGCGGCTGTTGCGCGGCGGCTAATAGAAGGAAAATCTCTCAAAGGATCTATTAGTTTTCTTATAACAGGTGATGAGGAGGGGGCTGCCAGGTATGGTACCTGTAAAGTGCTTGAGTGGATGCAAGCTGAAAATCAGTTGCCGGACTATTGCCTTGTAGGAGAGCCTACAAACCCGACAACTCTTGGGGAAATGGTCAAGATTGGTCGTCGTGGGAGTTTGAATGCGCGGATTATTGTAGAAGGGGTGCAAGGGCATGTTGCTTATCCCCATCGTGCTGATAATCCGATTCATAAGCTTTTGAAAATTTTGACAGCTTTGCAAGCAGTTTCCCTTGATGGGGGGACTAAATATTTTGAACCGTCAGGGTTACAGATTACAAGCATTGATGTTGGGAATCAGGCAACAAATGTTATTCCTATGCGGGCAGAAGCACGCTTAAATATTCGTTTTAATGAGAAACATACAGGGGCAGATTTAACGGGTTGGCTTAAGACGGTATGTCGTCAGTACGCTTCATGTTCACAGGTTGAAGTAAATATAAGTGGAGAGTCTTTTTTAACTTCGCCAACACAAGAAACTAAAGAGCTCGTGCAGGCAATTACCCAAGTAACGGGTTTAGTTCCTCGTCTTGATACAGGAGGTGGAACATCCGATGCACGATTTATCGCTCAATATTGTCCTGTTGCTGAGTTTGGTTTAGTAGGTGCGACGATTCATCAAGTTAATGAACATGTAGCGTTAGCAGATTTGGAGAAATTAGTACAAATTTATGAAATCTTTCTAAAAAGGGTAGGTGTGTGATTTCTGGTATAAATAGTTCGAATACGGTATGGCGTATTCTTTATGGTATGACTTTGCTAGCGATTGGACGTCGTGAAGGTATAACGTATTTTGCGGGAACCGTAGAGGCATTTTACGCTTCTTTGGCTCCGTGGCTTGCTTTTTTGCTTGTGGATAGCTTTCTGATTTTTTTTCAACCTAATAAAATTGCTATCGTTATCAAGCTTTTATTATCTTTTTGTGCGCTTTTATTACCACCTGTTGTTTCGCAGGTTTATGCCTATAAGTGGGGATGTATGCCACTTTGGTTGCGGTATATCACGGCAGCAATGTGGTGTAATTGGATAAAGGTGCTTGTTCTCTTGTTTTCTGTTGTTTTTGTTTTACCTTTATTATCTACTCTTGTTAGTCAGTCTACTTTTATAGGAATAGTTTTTATTTTAGTTGTCCTTTATAGTGTGTGGATTCAATGGTTTGTCGCTCGTATTGGGTTATCTGTGAGTGGTTTACGGGCAGCGATACTTTATGCTACGGTATTACTAGCAGACTTTGCCTTGTGTGGAATAGTCATGCTTTTGTCACCACATCTTGCCTTAACAGATCTTTTATATTCTGTAAGTGTATCTAAAAAGTAGTGGTAGGAAGTTTTGAGTTTATCGTGTGCCTAAAAAAATCTACAATAGGGGATAATACCATGAGAACAAAGAGATGCTCTTTACCACCTTTATCAAATTTTTGTTAGCTGTTAGTCTCATCCTCTTCCTTTCTGTCTGAATCCTTTTTTGATCCTTAAAACCAGCTTTCTAGCCCCGCGAATTATTGGGTGGACTGTTTTAAGATGATGCAAAATATGAAAAGACCCACTCGACGTGGGCGCTGTGCAATAACGCTAGAAAACATTATTTAGAAACGTATCTTTTAGAGCAGTGAGAAAAGTCCTATTGTAAGGAAAAATACAAAAAGTCGTTCAATATCTCTCTCGTGTTATATTTGAGTGGATGCAAAAGGGTCGGGTATATAGCCAATATTCTTTAAGTAAAGTCCATCAGGTGGTGCGGTTGGTCCTGCAGCACTACGGTCACAGGCGGCAAGGGCTGTCGTAACGCGTTCGGGTTCCCATTGCCCTGTGCCGACGAGTTTAAGCGTGCCGACTATATTTCGCACTTGATGATGTAAAAAAGAACGCGCTTGAGCCGTAATGATAATTTCATCGTTGTGTTGTGTTACGGTGAGCTGGTCTAACGTGCGCAGTGGATTGCGTGCTTGGCAGGCAGCTGCTCTAAAAGAAGTGAAATCATGCCGTCCGAGTAAATAAGTAGCAGCTTGTTGCATGTGTGCGACGTTTAAGAGGGGTTTCACATGCCAAACGCGCCCTTTTGTAAGGGTGGGACGGGCACGGCGGTTCAGAATACGGTAGCAATAAGCGCGCCATGTGGCAGAAAAGCGTGCGCTCCATGTTGGGCTAACGGGAGCCGCTGCTAAAATAGACACAGGGTAAGAAGTCAGATAAAAGCCAAGCCCTTCGCAGAGGGTATGCGGTGTTAAACGAGCGGTGAGGGGAAAATCTAAATGCGCTACTTGTCCGAGGGCATGAACGCCAGCATCTGTACGCCCTGCCGTTACGCTGTTGATAGGGTGTCCTCCGACAAGTTGGCTTGCCGCTTCTTCTAACACCTGTTGTACAGACAAACCATGAGCTTGGCGTTGCCACCCTACAAATCCCGACCCGTCATATTCTATTTTAAGCGCCCAACGTTGGTAAGTAGGGGGATCAGTCATGATACGTACTCATGGTGGCATGTGTCATGGGGAGGGAGGAGAAGCCTCAAGAGAAGTCCCGAGAATAGTGCCGATAGGCAAAGGTAAGCCGCGTAAAAATGTAGGCGCGTCCATCATTTCTTTTCCCGGGCGTTGGATACGGAGCAATTTAAGGGCTGTTTGATGACCACAGGCGACAAGAGGCACGTTATTGGCATTATCAATAATCGTACCCGGCATTATATTCGTTTGATTGACGGGGAGAGGCGCTGGTTCAGCTTCTCCTATTTTCAAAAATAAAGTATGAGGAGGGTGTGTTGACGTTGTTAATGTTGTAAACGTGCCGGGCCACGGTGTAAGAGCACGAATACGGCGGTCTATGGCTTCAGCATCATCAGACCATGGAATACATCCCTCTTCACGGGTTAGACGATGCGCATATGTCACACCTGTTTCAGGTTGCGGGCAGGCAGGGGGCAAAGCATGCGTAACGTTTTGTAACAAGCGAACCATCATCTCTGCACCGAGCGTGCTTAAACGGTCGTGTAACTGATTTGCTGTGGTTTTTGGCGTAATTGGCACAGATTCTTGTAATAGTGTAGGACCTGTATCAAGCCCTGCGTCCATACGCATGAGGGTAATCCCACTTTGGGTATCGCCAGCAAGAATAGCGCTTTGAATAGGCGATGCTCCGCGCCAACGAGGGAGGAGGCTAGCATGGATATTCACACAACCAAGACGAGGTGCTGTGAGAATGACTTCAGGTAAGAGCAATCCGTAGGCAACAACAATCGCAATATCAGCGTTAAATGCTGCAAATCTTTCCCATTCTTCAGGGGCTTTACGGAGTGAAATAGGATGAAAAACAGGAAGACCTAAACGTTCGGCTGCCTGTTGTACAGGGGAAGCGTGTATATTTTTACCGCGTCCAGATCGGCGTGGAGGTTGAGAGTAAACCGCGACAATATCATGCCCTGCTATATGTAACGCGTGGAGGGTAGGAACAGAAAAGTCAGGAGTACCCATAAAAATAATACGCATGATGATAAACCTCTATAACCTAATCTTTCTGTTTGTCTTGGAAAGAAAAAGAGAGTTAGTGTTGTTTGAGTTTTTTGCTAAGTCGGCGTAAAATCATGTTTCGCCGTAAAGCAGAGAGGTGATCGACAAATAAAACACCATTAAGATGGTCAATTTCGTGTTGAATACATGTTGCAAAAAGACCATCTGCTTCATATTCACGCGTTTCACCAGTAATTGTTGTCCACTTTACACGAATAGACTCTGGGCGTACAACGTCAGCGTATTGACTTGGCAGAGAAAGACAACCTTCTTCTCGTACAGCCATTTTTTCCGTTTCCTGAAGGATTTCAGGGTTAATCATAACGATAGGTGGAACAAAAGAATCCTCTTTCTGACCAAGGTCTATAATAAGAAATCTTTGACTAATGCCAACCTGTGGTGCAGCTAATCCAATACCTGGGGCTTTATACATTGTTGCAAACATACGCGGTAAAATTGCCTGAATATCGGGCATATCCTCTGGTCGTACTAATCGTGCCTTTTGACGTAATACCGGGTGAGGAGGCGTTAAAATAGCAAGGGGAGAGACGGCATCGGCTAAAGCAATATAAGTTGTTTCATTAGAAGAAATAGCATGTGACATAACTGTATAATGTACCTTTCTTTTATGGATATAAAAAGAAATAATAAGAAAAACAATAAAACTATAAAGTGATTTAATGAAGACTGCCAAAAATTAAGAGAATATAAGGGGGTATCATGATAAAAAATTTACGTAAAGAGAACAGAGTGTCGTTTGATATGTCGAAATATGAAAATTTTTCGGATATTCGCCAGTTAACAGAGAAGCAATTTCGTTTATTAGGATTGAGGAGTGTCGCTTATATACGACCGATTCTTACAGATGAAGGAGAGTCAGGCTATGCTATTTGTGCGGCAGACGGGTCTTTACTCGCTGTCGTAGAAGAGGTACAAGAGGCTTTAGCCGCGATTTTACAAAACGACATGATTCCTGTATCTGTGCAGTAATTGTAAAATTCTTATGTTTAGCGGGGTTCTTGTCTTCGCTCTTATCTTTATGACATCCCATTTTAATAGCTGTAGGAGAATCGCTGTAGAGGGCGTAAAAAGGCAAGGTTAAGAAAAAAATTAAGAAAAAAGTTAAGGCATGAGAAATTTGTAGAGATAAACTTTCTTTTCAATTTCTTTGGCGAGGTTTTTCATTTTTTCTTTTAAGATGAGGAGGAGCTCGTTATAGGCTTCGTCGTTGGAAGTTTTGTTCATTTTGCCGTTGGTTTCGCCTTGAAAATATTTCCGAATATCGTAATAAGAGGCGTTGATATTGATATTTTGCCCGTAATGTTGTTTGGCGTGGTAATAGGTCCACAATTCGCGCCCTGCGTCAAAAACTGCTTGGGCTTGTTCGGTTAAAACAAGAGGCGCTGTAGGAATAAGGCTTTTACGCTCGGTTAAAAGCGTGCCTGTTTGTTCTTGGGGTTTAATTTTGCCTGCAATAAACCGGCTCATAAAATCCGAAGCAAAAGCACTTTTACAACCGATGTCGCGTTCCGTAAACGGGATCCAATGATTTACGCCTTGTTCTGCACTAATTTTATTTTGCCCATGAAAAAGCGTAAAAATAAGGCAGTTTGTGTGAAAATCGGTATCGTCTTGCCAAGAGTCGTCGGGGTAAAGAAATTGATCACGGTCATTAAGCCATGTGGCGGGTATGCAATGGCGTGCTGAAAAATAAGTACATCTTGCTTGTAAGTTGTAGAGAGTAACACGACACGTTAATTTCTTTTTAACATCGTTTTCTGTCGGTTGTAATGTTAAAAAAACACCATTATTATGTTGAAAGTCAGAGCCTATCATTCTTAAATAGGCGATATTTTCATTTTCTTTGTCATGAAATCGTTTTAACCAATCTGTCAGCAATCTTTTTTTGGGGGGTGCGGAAAAAGTTTTTGTTCCTATTTTTTCGCCCTGTGTGTTAAATATATCGGCTTGTATAGCTATAGAATCTGTTTTATTTTGCTCTGTTGCTCTGTTGCTCTGTTGCTCTGTGTTCCAGATAAAGAACCCTATCGGGAATTGTCCGGGGACATTATCGAACGTGTTGGCGGGTACCACAAAAAGAGATTTAAGCTCTGAACAAAACGCTTGCCTAAATTTTGCGAAGTTCGGGGCTTGAATTGTTTTAAGTGTTGAAAATTGTCCAAGAATACACCCGCTAATTTCTTTTTTTATCCGAATTAAAAACAGGGCAAAAATTTCATTAGCTGCTGCACTAATTTCATCAAAATATTTATTGTGAATTTTGTGATCTTTTGAAATGCGATCTCTGTTGCTGCCTGTATTTGTTATCGTCCTAGCGTTAGTAGGTTCTACATAAGGCGGGTTAATATAAATAATCAATTTTTTCCGTTTTTCTGGGTCATTGAGAATGGCTTTAAGGGCTTTGGGCACTTTGTCCCCATTAAGGTCATCGTTCAAAAAATCAAATTGAAAAATGTGGTTTTCAAAAAGAAAATGTCCGTTTTTTGCCATATCCAGCATGACTTTAACATCGGCATCATCAAGGGTGCTTGCCCAAACATGGCGGTAATTTGTCAGCCCTGTTAATAAATTGCCCGTGCCCGCGGCACAATCCCAAATATAATACTCATCTTGCCAATTTTCGCCTAAAACTTGGGTCAGATAGTCGCGGGATTTTTCAACCCAAATTTGTGGGGTAAAAAAGGATCCTTTACGTTCGCGTATATCTTGCGGCACAAGCAAATCACGACGCGAAATAATATAGTCCCAATATTCCTCTTTTGGTGGTCTTTCATAAATATTCCAAAATTGCGTGTGCGCTTTTTGTTTATCTTTGAAACGAACGGGTAAAACAAGGTCTTCTTTTGTTAAAAGTGATTTGTCGCCTTTAACTTTGAGAAAATATAGGTTGTTTTCTAAAACAACGAGTAAGCCCTCTTTTAGCGTTTTGTTATGATCACTAATCAAATCGGCAAGAAAAAAATCGACGGCAACAATACCGCTTTTTTTCCATTCTTCCCAATCAGCGATGATGCTGGGGAGAACGCTTTTGTTCCATTTTTCAAACACAAAGGTAAAATTATTCCGATCCACGTGGATTTTGTGAATGTCGCTATCATGCGTGGAAAAATTATTTTTAATAAATTCTTTAAGACTGCGTTTGTCGTTAAAATTGTAAAGAAGCGCACTATTTTCAAGGGTTGTTTGGACTAAGGCGTAAAGTTGCTTAAATTCTTTGGTGTTGTAATTACTAGGGGTGACGTTCCAATTAAAATCATTTTGGTTAAAAACGTCTAAAACGGCATTATAGGGGATAAAAGCGATTTTTTCCGTGTCAAACGCGCCAAGAAATTTTGGAGGCACTTCATCAAGTTTAGCACGGGCTTTGCCAATGGTAAGAATCAACTGCACAAAAGATTCGTTAATGTCTTTGACAACGCCTTTTTTTGCCTCTGCCCAGAGAAGGGAATGTTTTAATAACCCTTCGCCTTTACAGATAACAAAATCAATGTCTTTGAGGGTGGTGTAGTCATAGTGAGGGAAAAAATCATCGGCAACTTTAATTTTTAACGCTTCTTCTCGGGTAATATGGGCGTAGGCTGGAGAGGCTTTAAGAGACGGCATAAAAGAAAATCCTTTTGTTTTTTGTGGTTGTTGCTGGGTTGTTTTTGGATATTTGTTCGCGTGGTTTTTAGAGGTTTTTGAAAGATGAAAGGGGGAAAGACACGCGTATCATAAAGATACAATTAGTCATAATTTAGTCATAATTGTCGACAAGATCTTATAAAAGTAAATGGGCAAATAAAAGTAAAATCATCAAGAGTAAAAAGTTATAAGTAAAATTGTTAGAGTGAAAAACTATCCCCGAGGTAAATTTTGCGTACATCTTCATGTTCGATAATTTCTTCGGGCAGACCATGCATTAAAACTTGGCCACTGTGCATAACATAAGCACGGTCAATAACCCCAAGTGTTTCACGTACGTTATGGTCTGTAATAAGCACGCCAATACCGCGATCTTTGAGATGAGAAACAAGATCACGGATTTCTCCAACAGCGATGGGGTCAACGCCGGCAAAAGGTTCATCGAGGAGAATATAATTAGGTCGGCTCGCTAAAGCCCGCGCAATTTCTAAACGTCGTCTTTCTCCACCAGAAAGGGCGATAGAGGGGGATCGGCGTAAATGGGAAATGCCAAATTCATTGAGCAAACTCTCTAACATTATCTGTCGTTGTTCAGGGTTATTTTCTACAATTTCTAATATGGCTAAAATATTTTGTTCCACGTTAAGCCCTCTAAAAATACTTGCTTCTTGTGGAAGATAGCCAACACCCAATCGTGCCCGACGGTAAATAGGTAAACGAGTAACGTCAATACCATCGAGCATAATAGAACCTATGTCAGGTTGAATAAGACCAACAATCATGTAAAAACTGGTTGTTTTTCCCGCACCATTAGGACCTAGCAGCCCTACCGACTCACCGCGATGCACCGTAATAGAGACATTACGTACAACCACACGTTTTTTATAGGATTTACCAATATTATGAGCAATCAATCCTTGATGTTCGGGGGGGATTGTGTTTGTTGACGTTTCTTTTAATGATTGGGATGGTGTTAAAGGTACGAGTGTCATGGTGTGTTCTTAACTATAAAAGGCTATGGTTGTTGGTTGTCATTATTAGGAACGATAAGACCGCTCACACGTTTACCGGTGATTTTCGCCGTTCCTATCTTTAAGTTGACAAGGGCGGACTCGCCTTCAATTTGATTTTGGCCTCGTGTAATACGAACATTTCCCACCACACGCACAATATTTGTGTCAGGAAGATAAATCCCTCGATCTCCTGTAACAATTTCAGTAGGTGTTCGTAACCAGATATGCCCAAAAGCTGTAACTTTGTCGAGTTTATTAGGCACATTGTTTTGATTTTTGGAAGTGTTGGAGGTGTTGGACGTATTGGGTGCATTAGGTGCGTTTGACGTATTGTTATTGTTCAGGCTACCGTAGCTTACTAAAACGTCAGCCCGAATTTGGCGGTGGTTTATCGTGGTAATGATGGCGTTGCCTCGTCCAATAGCGATGTGTTTTTGGGTGTAATATTCTAACGAATCTCGAGCGGTGAGAACGTCTTGAGGGGTTGTTAAACGTAAATGATCACCCGTTAAAACTAATACAGCATTCGGGATATCATAAACGGCTTTATCCCCCCAAGCTTGGTCTGTTGTTGTAAAAATATGGACATGTCCTTCGGCTTCTAAACGGTAGATTTCGTGCTCTCCCGAATTTGGATTATTGTTGGGAGAGATGTTTTTTGTAAGAGTTACAGGCTGAGGAGAAGAACTTTTTTCATTAGTGTTTTCTTCAGAATGTTTTGTAGAAGTTTCGTCAGGATTTGTTGTCCCCGAATCTTTTTCTGAATGTTGTGATGTGGAGGGGGATTTTTTACGGTAATAAGCCGTGAGTTGATCGGCTGTAATAGTGACATTGCCTCGTACAGCTTTGGCATTGCCATAGGCTACGACGTCTTGTTGGTTTTGGTTCCAATTAAATCCGCCTGTTGCCGTGATGGTGACTGGTTGGTTCTGAGAAGAATCATCGGTGCTTTGTGCATAAATGGAGAAGGGTAATAGGTAGCCACTCAGCGTGAGAAATATCGGTATATATTGCCGAAAATATCGAAACATGGGAGAATTCATCTTAAAAATCTTTTCTTAAATATGTTTAAGTTTATTGTATCTTATTGCCACCGTAGAAAATGAGCTTACCTGGTCCATGGAATTGTGCAAGACCATCGTGTTGTGAAAGGAAATAACCTTTGGCATCGAGTGTTCCAAAAGGTCCTTCCGCATGTACCCATGTATGTGAGGCTATGATACCACTATTAAGATTAACATCAGCAAAGGGGCTATAAAGCATAAGTCCATCGTTACGATAGAGGGTAACGCCATGCGTTAGGTCAAGAATTTGGCTTTCTTGGGCATAAGTACCTTGTTTGGCGTGGACAATGACCCATGCACCATTGGTTGTGAGCATATCGGCTTGAGGGATGGTGAGGGTTAAAATATTACGGCGTTTATTTTGGTGGAGAGTGTCTGCCGTGAGCGTATAGGGGCAATGATATCCATTAATACCACGGTATGTTACGCCAATAATGTGACCATCGCCTACTGGGGTTTTAGGAAGATTTTTAAGGGTTGTTTTATTAGCGTTTATAAAAGCAGTTAGTTCTGGATAAATAATAATGCTCATAAAAAAAAACAAAGCTAAAAAGGGGAGTATCCATTTAACTCGTCGTAATATCTTACTTCTGTTCTCTAAATAGGTGGCGTTATAACGTGGGTGGTGTGTTGTTGAATGGGCAAAAAAATGATGGTGCTGCTGGGTCTTTTTTTGAGAAAAATCATTGCGTTGAGTGCGGCTTTCTGAAGGGGTACTCATGAGACCCCAGCACGGATTAAGTCATGGACATGGATAATACCGATAGGGTGGGCGTTGTTATCTAATACAAAAAGAGAAGTAATAGGTTTTTCCCGTTTATTCATAACCTGTAAGGCTTCTGATGCAAAAAGCGTTGGTCCAATGGTTTTGGGAGATGTGTTCATAACATCTTTGGCGCAGGTTGTTGCCAGATCATGATTGAGAGCTTGGCGTAGATCACCATCAGTAATAAGCCCGATAAGGACTCCGCTAGCGTTAATAATACCAACACACCCAAGGGCTTTTTTGGTCATCTCGACAATAATATCGCGCATAGACGTACTGGGAGAAGCCAAAGGCATAGCCTCTCCTGTACGCATGAACTGTTGCACTGTACGCAAACGTGCGCCAAGGCGTCCGCCCGGATGAAAATTTCCAAAGTCAGCAGTTGTAAATCCGCGTAAGCGGAGCAAAGTCACAGCGAGTGCGTCGCCAAAAGCAAGCTGCATAGTTGTACTTGTTGTAGGCGCTAACCCCATAGGACAGGCTTCAGGCATAAGAGGTAAAGTTAAGGATACCGTTGCCATGCTGGCTAATGTAGACTGGGCATGGCTCGTGACAGCTAAAATGGGAAGAGTATTTCGGTAGGCATGCGTGATAATGTCGCCGAGTTCTGTCGTCTCTCCTGAATTTGAA
>JAZLEM010000013.1:0-6074 GCA_045615245.1 Acetobacter sp.
AGAGCGGTCATTTTGTCTGCGCGCAAGGGCGTAATTTGTTTCGGCAAGTGTAAAGAGTTGGTCGAGAAGATTAGGCGTAAAAAATCCCATTTGGGTGCTATGCCATAAAGCTGTTAAAGCTGTCGCAGGGTTTTTGCGCCACAGTTTGAGTAAGTTTTGACGTTCTAAAACAAGGCGGCTTGTTGCACTAATATCGTGTCCATTAAGAGTACTTTGGTTGCGCTCGCGATAGGCTGTTATTAAATCGCGCTGTTGTAACCGGATAGGAGAGATACAACCAGTCAGCGGAACACAAACAAGTAGAAAACAAATAAAAAAAGTTAAACGGGAATATTTCATAAGGAAAACGGAGAACAAATAAGGCTTTATAACGACACAGAAGAGATACGATATTGAACGACTTTGCCGATAATTAGTAGGGCTGGGGGCGTCAAATGATGGTATGTAGCTAAATCTGGTAAGCTTGTTAAAGTGCCGACGATAACACGTTGTTCTGGTGTTGTTCCCTGTTCGATGGCAGCTGCAGGCCAGTCCAAAGGCAGACCATGCGCTATAAGTTGCGTACAAATAGAGGGGAGAGACAAAAGTCCCATGTAAATAACAATGGTTTGGTGGCGAAGGGCGATAGTATTCTCGTCTAATGTTAACGGGGTATCGGATTGAGTGTGCCCCGTGATAAAAAGGCAAGAGTGTGCGCAATCACGATGGGTGAGAGGAATACCCGCATAAGCCGCACAGCCATTCGCCGCAGAAATACCTGGTATAACTCTTACCGGAATATGAGAATCTGTGAGGGCTTTAAGTTCTTCCCCACCTCGTCCAAAAATAAAAGGGTCTCCTCCTTTAAGGCGTAAGACGCGGTGCCCATTTTGGGCATGACGTATCAGTTCAGCATTGATTTCTTCTTGTGAGAGGGTGTGTTGATGGTGTTTTTTTCCAACAGGAATACGCTCGGCATCACGGCGTATAAGGTTGAGAATGTCAGGGGTGACTAAATAGTCATATAAAACGACATCAGCTTGTTGCATAAGGCGTAAAGCTGATAGCGTGAGTAATTCAGGGTCTCCGGGACCAGCACCAACAAGCCAAACTTCTCCGCGTGGTTTATGAGGAGTGTTAAGAAGTTTATCAAGCTCTTGCTCTGCTTGCGTATAGTGCTGTCTGCAAGCCATATGCCCGCCAGAACCTTCTACAAATTGTTCCCATATACGGCGACGCTGTCTCGTATCGGGTAAGATTTTGCGTAGCCGTTTCTTTTGTGTATCCATAAACCGGGCTAAAGAATCGATACCATGGGGGAGAATACTTTCGATAAGGGTACGAATATGGCGGGCTAAAATTGGTGCAGCACCACCTGTGGAAATAGCGATTTGAACATGACCACGATGAACAATAGCCGGCGTAATAAAATGAGATATAGCCGGATTATCGACGGCACAGGCGAGGATGTTACGCTCTTCGCAAAGGGAAGTTAGTGTTGTGTTAAGAGCGTGATCGTCTGTTGCAAGGTAGACAAGACGATAATCTTTTGTTTTTAACAAAAGTATAAAATTTTCAGGTTGAACATGAGTGACGATATGAGTGATGTCTCCCTTTTGTGCTAAACGCTGGAGGCTTGAACAAAGTGTTGGGCATACGACATGTACCTGTATACCACTAGCGCGCAAAAGGTGAACTTTACTAGCGGCAGTTTTTCCACCTCCAACAACCAGAACAATACCCTTCCCAATAGAGAGCATAATAGGAAAGTATGGCGTTGTATGAGTAGGCACATTCATGAGAAAACATATTTATATGATAAAAAAACAACAACAAGAAAAATGGTCAGTAAAAAAGCCCGTAAAAATCGTAAAAGAATAAGAGCATTTCGTTTAAAGATTATTCAATATAAGCGGGTGTGTGTAAAAGAAAATAGTACTATTGTTATTGATCATCATCAATCAATCATGGTTACATTATTTTTGTATTGTTCTTACCATGTGTTTCATTTTTGGAAAAGACAACCTAATGGCAGAGCATTCTATCAAGTGCGCGGTCAGTACAGCGATAGGTAAAAATGGTTTGCTATACAAGCTCTTAAAGTTTAAAGACGAGTATCAGCTTGTGTTAATAAAAAGATGGAAAGCAAAACAATGTTAGAAAAAACTCTTTCAGGATTAGACGATGTCCAAACAGAACAAATAGGTCATATTGGGCGTATTGTTCTTGACCGTTCCAAACGCTTAAATGCTCTGGATGCTGAAATGTCGCAAGCGATTATGCGTGTGCTTGAAGCGTGGCACGACCATGCGGCGATTACTCTTATTGTGTTAGAAAGTAGCTCTTCTCGTGCATTTTGCGCAGGAGGAGATCTGCGTGCTATACGTGAGGCATTGCTGACTGATGGACCAGAGAAAACCTATGCTTTGATGAATCAAGCTTATACAGCTATGTTACAGCTTGCGGCTTATCCTAAACCCGTTGTGTCCTTTCTTGATGGCATTGTCATGGGGGGGGGTGTTGGCTTAGGTTGCCTTGTCGGGCACCGTGTTGTGACAGAAAGGTCTGTGCTTGCGATGCCTGAAACGTCAATAGGTTTGGTAACCGATGCAGGACAGTCATGGCTACTTTCACGCGGAAATACATATGCTGGTTTACGTTTTGCGCTTACAGGGGAGCGGATAACAGGTGAACAAGCTGTTATCTTTGGTTTGGCTGATGCTTATGTACCGTCTCATCATTTAGAAACATTGCGTACAGCGCTTGTCAATGAATCAATAGACAGTGCTTTATCACGCATGGCGATACCAATACAGCAAAAAGTAACGGATATTATTCCAGAGGCTCTTGAGGCTTGTTATGCAGCACCAGAATTGGCAGAAATCTTCACAAGGCTTGAAGTTTGTCCCTTAAAACAAGCTAAACAAGATTTGGAAATTTTGAAACAGGCAAGCCCTACGTCTTTGTGGGCTTCGTGGTATGGATGGCATGCCGCACGAAAACTCAAAACAGTTCAGGAAGTTTTTGATCTTGAACGTCGTTTAGTGCGTTATGTTCTTAAACAACCCGATTTAGTAGAAGGTGTTCGGGCTCGTTTAGTCGATCGGGATAATACGCCTTTATGGAAACCTTCTCGGCTAGACCAAGTCGATACGCAAGCGTTGCGATCTATTGTTGAAGGTTAAAGATATTTTCTCATGATCATATTTTTACCGCTTGTGCTCATGAAAGAGCGCAAGCGGTAAAAAAAACATTTTCTTAAGCGTTTAGTGACGCGTTTACAGAGTTAAAGAAGAGCGTATATTTAATGTTTATGAGCTACTTTACCAACGGGCAGAATAGAACGGCCAAATTGCGCTTCAAGAATTTCAGCTGCAGCAAGGTAAATAGCCGAAAAGCCACAGACAAGACCTTCCCATCCAGCAATATGACCGAGTACTTCAGAGCCAGTAAATTCTTTAAACGCAAGTAAGAAAAACAAAATAACAAGCGTCGCAAAAAGAAATTGGTGTGTTGGTGTCAGGCGCAATGTACCAAAGAACATGACAATTGAAAAAAGCCCCCAGAGAGACAAATAAGCACCCATCATATGATTATCACTGGCGGGAATAATACCCGTATGGGGAAGAGCAATGAGTGCGACGAGCGTAATCCAGAAAGCACCGTACGAAACAAACGCCGTCATACCAAAAGTATTTCCTGAAGGGTATTCCAAAAGCCCTGCAACGAACTGGGCTAAACCACCAAAAAAAAGACCCATCGCCAAAACGGCAGCACTTAAAGATAAAAGACCAGCATTACAAAGATTTAAAAGAACGGTTGTCAGACCGAAACCCATAAGACCAATAGGTCCCGGATTGGCGCGACGCATGGCAGGGGGGGGGTATAATTCATGTGTTTACTCTTTCTTTGAAAGTTGAAGTTATTTGGACAGATTGAAGGCTTACTTTAAAAAAGAAAGAGAGAAAATGCTATAAAAATTTTTTTTAATACTTAAGCTTCTTTATTTTTTTATGATCCTTTTTCGTATTTTTGACGAAGTTTAACGTGTGTCAATGTTAAGAAAGAACTTTCATAAACGTTTATCAAAGAGTGGTTAGAAAAAGCACGAATAAAAATAAACAAAAAAGAAGCCCGTATTTGTGCGGGTTTTTTTGTTTGTAATGCAACTTGATGAATTTATCACTTTGTCAGAGTGTGCTTTGTGCTTTGGGTTTGAGCTTTGTTTTTGAACTATGAGGGTGCTCCTTACTTCCGAACCACGGGTCATGACCCGTGGTTAGAGGAAAAGTTCGAAACAGGACATCGTCCCATGGCGAGCATTATTTCCCAACCCTGGGTCATGACCCAGGGTTAGATTTTGTTGAGGAGTGCCAAACCCATAGTTTGAGGTGAGTTTCGAACGCGGGGGTATACCCCCGCGTTTATGTGCTCTTCTATGGGAACGCTTTAGGTGCGCCCTTAGGCGTGGAGGATAATTTCCACCCGTCTATTTTGAGGTTCCCGCGTGTTGGGGGCTGTGGGGACGAGAGGGTTTGTATCCCCATAGCCCCGAATAACAATCTCTGAAGCTGGCACGCCGTTACGTATGAGTTCAGCCTCAACACTTTTCGCGCGTTTGACAGAAAGGGCATAGTTGTATTTTTGCCCAGCAGGTCCCGGGGCGGCAGAACTATCGGTATAGCCATTTACGTTAATACGCGTGGTATGTACGTAGCTGGTCGCATGCGCCGCTTCCACCACAATTTGCCGCGCGCGGGAGGTGAGGGCATATTGGTTCCAATCAAAGAACACAAGGTAAGAGCGTGCCGGCACAGGCGCAGGGGCTGCGGCAACGATTGGTCTAACAGCTGGCGGTTGAATGTGGTGGATAGGCTGATTATGAAACGCATAACGGAATCCGACGATAAATTGGTGATTAAAGCGTTGGTCAAAATTCGCGTGTCCGCCTTCGGTACCGTAGTTAAAGGCGCCGTTGTAGAATGAACCGGGCTGTCCGATCATGCGATATTGGGCGGTGATTTGTAAGCCCGAGATACCCGTATCAAAAGCCACGCCAGCAATGCCTTGCCATGAGAACCCGCCATGCGTGCCGGTAATGGCGGCGATCATGGTGTTGGGTCTGTTATAGCGTTGCCAGAGATAACCGGCACCGCCGCCGATGAAAGGTGTGACAATGGATTTCAGCCCAAAGAGGCGTTCAAGGTCAAAGTCATACAACACATTGGCAAAACCACCCCACGATTCATCGCTCCCATGGTGGTTTAGAGCGACTTGTGAAGTCAATGGAGGCAACGCTCCCACCTGTCCATCTGAATAAACATAAAGAGGTACATATATAGGTGTGCCGCCTTCATCTCGCGCTGCTAGCTTTGCTTGAGTTTGACATTGAGTGCTTGTTAGCCACTCATGCTGATCATACTCAAATGCAGTAGAAAGACACTTCCCTGCAAATGGTCCATTCTGTACTACGTATGGAGAAGTCCAATGAGACGATCCCTTACCCAACAACGTACTATAAGAATATAGAGATGGGTCTTGGTCAGTTTCTCTTTTGTAAGAGGTATAATTATCATGTGAGAAATTGTAGAGTCCTTCGGCTTCGACGCGTAGACCGTTGCCGAAGCCCCAGCCGATAGCGCCAAAACCTGTAAAGCCTGTGCCATGGTTGACGGAGAATTTGGGTAAGGCAGACCCATCGGCAGGGGAGTTTGCATGGACGTGTTGGTCTTGGACGAGGTTATAGCCCGCACCGCCATCGACATAGAGCCCGGAGATGGTGGTTGCAGAGGCAACGGCAGGCGCAAAACTTAAAGCAGAGGTTAGCAGGAAAGAGCGCAGGCGTAAGCGCATGATGGATAAGTCTCCTTAATTATACGGTTGAAGAAGAGACCCGCGCCTACCCGATTATCAAAATGATAAGGGGGGGGTAAAACACCTTATTCTTTGTAAGAATATGAATAGTACTTATGTTCACAAAAGAAAAAAATCAAGATGGAAAATAAAGGTTTTGTTAAAAGTTTAATGTTTAAGGCAATATCTCACAAACGCGAAGGTCTATCCCCGCGTTGAAATATCTCGAATGCCATTTCATG
>JAZLEM010000014.1:0-8349 GCA_045615245.1 Acetobacter sp.
AAAAAGAGACCCACATCCAACCATTATCAAAATGATAAGTGTTAATAAGGCAATTGTTTTTATTTCCTTAATATTTAATGTAAACCCCCATAAGGATTATCTAAAGGTTAAAAAAAAAGAAAAATCAATTAAAAAATAAAAGTTTTATGAAAAACAACATATAAAATGGTTGTTTTTATACCTCTTAACAAAATCTAACGACAGGGGTTGAGCCTTACTTCATAACCCTGGGGCATGACCCAGGGTTAGAGAGAGATTTCGAAGATGGGTATCATGAACCATGACACGCACTACTTCACAACCACGGGTCATGACCCGTGGTTGGAGGGAGGCTTCGAAAGTCGTTTTATACAGTTTGAAGGGCGTCAACACTTTGCAAAGTCACCGCCACAGCATGAATTATTGCCGCAATACGTACGGCAGTTTGAACAGATTCATTCCCGAGCTGTGCACGAACAACCTTTTCATGACTATTGACACATAAATCACAGCCATTAATCACAGAAACAGCAAGACACCATAATTCAAAATCTATTTTCTCAACACCCGGCTCTTTAATAACATTCATACGCAGTTGTGCCGGCATTTTGGCATAATCACCGCCAGCCATATGTACAAAACGATAATAAATATTATTCATGCCCATAATGGCTGCGGCTGCTTGGGCTGCGGCAAAAGCTTCGTCTGAAAGATCTTTACGAAAATATGCGACCACCGCTTGCGTAACATCATTACACCGCGAAGCTATAGCAGAGGCGATAAAAGTACCGGCTCGTTGCTGTGCACTCAAAGTAACATCATTAAGTAACGAACCTAAATTTAAGCGTAAATCCTTGGCATAGTTAGGTATACGGTCTTTGAGAGACTCTATAGGCATTTTCTTTACTCCTTACAGTCGTATTCACATAGTCATATTCAGATAGTCGTCTTGATGACCATTCATTGATACAAACCCAACAAACAACAGAATCTCACCATAGGCATGATGTCCTATTCCGAACTTTTCCTTTAACCCTGGGTCATGACCCATGGTTCGGAAAGAAGACTCAACAAAACAAACCTTACCCATGGTTGGGAAATAAGGCGTAACAAGACCGGCATGTGTATGATTATGATTAAGCTGTATCATCGAGCTCAGCCCCACTCCAGCTAAAACGCCAGATTTTAAAAGCCCAGACTTTAAAAGCTGAAAAGGGCAGTTATCGTAGAAAACATGTTCATCGATGACTGCCCTCACTCACTTTTTAAAGAAACGAAGAAACGAGAGAAAACTCAACTTAAGGACTAGACTTTAAAGCTAGACTTTAAGAAACGCATCCCCTTTTTTCCAATTACAAGGGCAGAGTTCATCACTTTGTAAAGCATCAAGAATACGGAGAATTTCTTGAGGATTGCGTCCCACATTTAAATCATTCACAGACACATGGCGAATAACACCGTGAGGGTCAACAATAAAGGTTGCCCGTAAAGAAACACCAGCTTCATGTGCCATAACACCTGTGCCTTCCGTTAATTCACGTCGAATATCGGCGAGCATGGGAATAGGCAGATCTTTCAGATCATCATGATGGAGGCGCCAGTTAAGATGTACAAATTCACTATCAATAGAAACACCGTAAACAACAGCATCACGCTCGGCAAATTCGCGTGACATTTTGCCAAAGGCAACGATTTCTGTCGGGCAAACAAACGTAAAATCTTTGGGCCAGAAGAAAACAATTTTCCACTTACCCTGATCCGTTTTATCAGAAATTTGAACAAACTGCCCGTTCAAACCTTCAGGACCACCCGGAACAGCCGTTAAATTAAATTGAGGAAATTTATCACCAACTGTAAGCATGATTTTACCCTTAATTATTTAAGATTGTTGAAGTTCAAGACCTAGTAAAAGTGTATCTTTATGACAGTATCTTGTCAAACCCTTTGACCTCTCCCATATATAAATTCGACTTTATAAAAACATTATTAAAAATATCATGAACATAAAAATATCATTGACTTTTCCTATATCTTTTGGTAAAAAAATACCGTTTTAATTGTTAGCTTTTTTATAAAAAAGTAAAGAAAGGTTATTATTATGAAAATTAGAAACAGTCTAAAATCCGCCAAAATCCGTGATAAAGACTGCCATGTTATCCGCCGTCATGGACGTGTTTATGTTATCAATAAGAAAAATCCTCGTATGAAAGTACGTCAGGGATAGTTGACTTCATCGTCGCTTTATCGACGTTGACGCTGACGCTCTTATTCAAAGAGTATTAAAGAGAGGGGCTTTGTAAGATTTATTTATAAGATTTGTAAGGAATATTTATTTCTTTATATTTTTCTTATATTTCTTAAAATAGTAGAACGTGTGTGTTTATGCAACGCATTAAATTTTTATACACGTTGACTTAATTTATTTCTTTGCCGTAGCAAAATTCTTATTGCCCCCCTATTTAATACCTTTCTACCTTCTCCCTTACCATCTCCCTTACGATGTCTTTTATAAGAATTATACGCGTAGACAACCTCTAAAATATTACGGCGGACATCGGCTCTTTCTAACCAATGGGGTAATTCTCTGCGTAGAATCCCCCCTTCTTCTCCCGAACCTAACCCTGTAATAATTTCAATACATCGATCACCACGCTGTTGTGCTGCCGCCATAAAAACCATAAATTGGTTAAAAGCTTCTTGTACACATAACCCGTGCAAATCGAGCCGACTTTCTACACGACCATGCCACTGACCCACCCATTGGACAGACAAATGGCTTGTATTCTTACGCTTACTGAAATCATCACGATAAGAATCTTCCCCTATGGCATAACGACACCCCTTTGATCGCCTATGTTCCCTCGATTGTTCCCTCGACATAGCACGCACAGATCTTAAAAGATGTACCGTTGGATGTGCTCTCGTTTCTTTTACTCTCGTTTCTGTGGCAACTTGTACCTCTTTCTCCTGATAAACCTGACAAACAGATCGCCTCATCATGTGGCACATCGTTTCATGAATAGAGTTATAAGGCTCATCGTCAGAGAGTTGAGACGTATATCTTTCCTGTTGGCACGGCTCGTTATACGCCACAGCCCCTGATTTTATAGGCTTGTCTTTTATCTGCTCTTTTATTTGGGCGTTTTTTTGGGCGTTAAGACGAGAATGGGGCGTCATCGACGCCCCCTTTACAAAAGATGTTTTCCTTCTCTCCCCCTCACTAGAAGAAGCCGAGCAGGATACACTTCTCCGTAGACCTGCCCGTAAAGGCGAAACATCCCGCATGACTAAAGCCCATAACGCCTTTTCTTCTTCTCGAAGAGGGAAAGCACACATCCTTAAAGATACCCTAATTTAAAACCACCTCATAGCTTCATGATAAAGCTTTATTAGGCTATCGTTATTTGGTATGCGCGTTGCCTGTTGAAGAAACAGGGGCATGAGAAACAGGGGATTGGGACGCCCCTGATTGAGACACCGCTGGTTGAGACACCGCTGATTGAGAAGGCACATTTTGCGACACAACAGGTTGCGCAACATTATGCATATCCGCCAAAGAATGCCCCTGATATTGCCCTGTTAAGCTTGTTAAGAACGCCACAATATCTTTTACATCTTGATCAGATAGGTGATCTACACCGAGCTGATAACGTGCCATTTTACGCACAGCCTCATCAAGTGTTTTCACACTCCCATCGTGGAAATACGGTGCTGTTAACGCCACGTTACGAAGATTCGGCACCACAAAGCGCGACATATCCAACGGCTTACCCGTTACGGTATAACGCCCTTTATCCGCTGCTGTAAATGGTCCCCCTCTATCTTTAAAGTAGTCCCCTTCCAGACCCATAATTTCATAACCGCCACCGCCGACACCAAGACCATTATGGCAAGACGCGCAGCCAAGTTCTTTAAAACGCTCATAGCCTCGTTTAGCTTCTGGGCTTATCGCGTTTTCATCGCCTTTCAAATACGCATCAAAGGGGCTATTGGGCGTAATAAGTGTTTTCTCATATTCGGCAATAGCATCGGTAATCGTTTTCTGATCAATTTGTGCATTAGGACCAAAAGCCGCTTGGAATAAGCCCTGATAGGTTTTATCCGCCTGCAATTTATGCACAACTTCCGCCCAATTATGAGAACCCATTTCCACAGGATTTAAAACAGGACCAGCTGCCTGTGCGGCAAGGTCTGGCGCACGTCCATTCCAAAACTGAGCTATTTTGAAATAAGCATCGTAAACAGACGGCGTATTGATAGGACCCTTATGACCATCAATACCTGTTGCGGTGACTAAGTGATCAACGCCACCTCGTGCCAAATCATGGCAACTTGCACAGTTGATGGTGCCATTCCCAGAAAGATTTTTGTCAAAAAACAGTTTTTCCCCCAAAATCACTGCTGCCTGATTCACAGGAACGGATTCCGGAAGAGGGCGTACCGGCTCTGTAACAAATTGCTGAGCCGCCCCTGTATTAGCATAATAACGCTCGCGTGTTTGATCGATCCACGCCAAAATAGCGTTACGCTGAGCCTCTGTTAAATAAGCGTGCCAGTGCAAAAACAGATATTGACTCGGCGGCATTAAATTATGACGAACAACATTTTCAATCTGAGACAACTGTAATTCTGAAGGGGGTTTTCCATTCTCAAACTCGGTTAAAACAGGCTCTATCTGGAAATGCCGTAAACCTTGCTTAATATCATGTGTCATCAACTGATGAGCAACGGGTAAATAGAAATAAAACGGTAGTTCCCGCCCTTGCGCATGGCAGTAATCGCAACGTGCACCACTGATAATATTAAAGGCTTCCAAAGCTTTTGGATCCTGACGTGTTGGAGAAGTTTCACTTAAAGTAGGTGCATGCTCTTTATCGAAATGCTGTAAAAATGCAACAGCCCCCCCATAAACAACAACCCCCGTACACACAGTTGCCAGTAAGATTTTTTTTACCAATGATTGAGCCATCTCTATACCTCCGATGATAAACTTTGTTACAACCCTGCTTTTGCTCTCTTAAACATTTCGATTAACAAAAACCAAAAAACTCTTAAAAACCAAAAAACTCTTATAAGACACGAAATTAAAACACGTAAAACACGCCATGCTCTTTTCAGCTTTATCTCTATTTCTTTCAGCTTTATCTTTATGCCATCATGACGTTCACTGTTCTACTTTTAAACGATAAATCATTAAAAGAAAAGTCCAATTTTCTCTTCATGAGAATTTTTTGTTCATTTTGATGTCCATACGAATACTCTCAACTGTTGGGTTAAACTGTTGGGTTAAACTGTCTGGGTGAGAATGATCTCACGAAGACGCTTGCGGGCAACAGAGACATAATCCTCATCAATTTCAATCCCAATCCCCCTACATCCTAAACTTTGCGCTGCGAGAAGAGTTGTCCCCGTCCCCATAAACGGATCTAACACTTGAAGATTTTCACACTCCCCTTCAGGTCTGTGTAAACGTATACAATGTTCGGGCAAAGCTACAGGAAACAAGCCGGGATGATCAAATTTTTCCGAACGTTTTTGCACCGTTGGATAAGGGATAAACCACGTATTTCCCCGACAGCGTCTATCACGCTTGTGCCCACGCCTGACAATATTTGATTTGTCTTTATATGGCACGCCAATCTCTAACCTGTTAAGTGGCACAGACCCATCACATGTTAAATGGAAAATATGCTCATGCCCATGATGTAAATAACGCTGGCTATTAAGAGGTTTAAAATGACCGAAGCTCTCTTCTCCAATAGAAATCGATTTCACCCAAACAATATGATTTTGTAAAACAAACAAAGAGCGTAAACGGACGACAAGCTCAAAAGGTAGCCAAGGCTGTGAGGAAGAGCCCGAAATATTGAAAAAAAAAGACCCTTTGGGTTTTATGACACGCCGAATCTGATGCGCAATAGAGAACATCCAATTAAGATATTCTTCTTCGGTTTTACAATCAGGGTAACGTCGATAAGGCAGCCCGATATTATAAGGTGGCGAGGTTACAACAACATCAACAGAATGGGGCGACATACGCCTCAAAACCCGTAGGCAATCGGCTTGAACAATTTCTTGCTGACCTATTCTATAACGTTTGATACGCGGTAGCTTACCCTTACCCATCAACATTTGTAGCAAATATTTAAAGGTTAGTGTTCTTATGACATCATGCACTACAAGCCGAAGCTAACAACCATTTATTTCCCTGTTCCCCTTGTTGTAATGCTCCCTGCCCTTTTCCTTGTACTGGTGCCTGTGCTTCAAGCACACGCTCAAATGTCCACAAATCAGAAAATTCTGTTATCGCCTCGGTCCCTGTTACCGGTTGCCCATGACTATCCACAACAAGACTAATCTGATCGGAAACGATTTTGACATCTATAGACACTTTAGAAACTTTCTGCTCCCCTTCTATAGGCAGAACACGCACATCTTCAATCGCCAAAGAGCGTACAGCTTTAATATCTGTTTTCTGCGTTTGATCAGCATTATGACGCGCCGTTATCGCCGCATCAAACACTGCATAAACAGAGGGTGTTAAAAGCTCTTGAAGAACTTCTCTATTCCCCTCGGCATAAGCTTTAACAATCTGAACAAAAACAAGCTGAACACTATGAAGAAATTGTTTCGGCGTAAAAGAAATACCTTGTTGTTCAATGATTTGAAGGGATTGACCAACACGCGTATTTGGCGCAGGAATATCATATTGTATTTCAACTGTTTCCTCTTGTTCTCCTGAGGCGTTTTTTTCCGGAAAAGTAACCCCCAATGAAGAAACAGGTATCACAACGGGTTGTATGCCTTCCTTTTTACCCAGAACACTCCGCAACCGTAAAACGAGAAACACAGCTATAAGCGCCAGAAAAATAAGGTCAACAGGTATGCCACCAACAGAAAAATCCATAGAGATTACTTATCCTTTCTGACTTTTAATACACCTAATACACCGTTAATACACCGCATAACACACCGTATCATTCTGGATGTTAATAAATACATGTCTCAATATATTTTTGAAATATTTTTGAATACATGCGAACACATTTCTGAATACATTTCTGAATAATTTTCTCTATTAAGCCTCTATGTAAGACATGTTGATTCAATACTTATAATACTTGATATAATACTTGATATAATACTTGTTTCGTATAATACCAGAGGTAAAATCCGAATGCGCGTGTTAAAATATTTATAAATAATATTTTTCATCATGTTTTTGTATTCAATACAATGACACTGAATAATTATACTCAAGCCGTTGATCTCAAACACATTTTTATAGATTCTTTAATAGATTTTATAGATTCTTTATAGATTCGTGATAGATTAGCCTATTTTCAAAGCCATAAAATAAGCCTAATCTTGTACATGCTGAAATATATGGCGTCAAATATATGGCGTCAAATATTAAGAGAATGTCTTAATTTTATTTTTTCTACAACTCTCATTAGAGGAAATTATTAACGATGTCAGAAGAAATCTCCCAATCTACCGTACCAACGCTCCCCTTAGCGATCAATTGGCAGTATGTACGTGATTTATCGTTTGAAGTGCCTGCAGGTGCAGAAATCTTTATATCTTTACGCACGCCGCCACAAATTAGCATCAATATTGATGTACAAACAAGCCGCCTCCCCAATAAACACGCCGAAGACAACGGTCAGATGACTTACGAAGTTGTTTTATCCATTAAAACAGAAGCCAAAGAAGTTTCGGAACCAACAGAGAACCCTGAAACAAACGATAAAGAAACAAACGATAAAAAAGTCGATCGTGTTGTTTTTATTGCTGAACTCGTTTACGCGGCTGTCGTTACTTTAAACAACCCTCCTCCAGAAATGGTAGAGCCGATTCTTCTTGTCGAAGTTCCGCGTCTTATTTTCCCCTATGCCCGTAACATCATAAGTGAAATTACCTCTAACGGTGGTTTTCCGCCCGTTGTCATGCAACCGATCGATTTTGTTGCCCTATGGCAGTCACGCGTGAACCAAGCTTCCCCAACAGCTACGACAGACCAAGTTGGGCATGCATAACTTTGGCGTAACTTTGGCGTAATTTTTGTTATGAGGGCTCTTGTTAGCGTGGTTTTTGGCGAATTTATTCCACGCAGAAGCGTTTACCATTTGCGTAACAACCAAGAGCCTCTATCATGCCTGCCGCGTGAGGGTGGGAAGCAATAGAAATAGGGGCTTTCCACTTTAAACGTTTGACTGTATGCGCAACAGTTTCAGAAATGACAACAGAGCGTATCGTGCGGGCTATTTTTTGCTGGCTCTGTGGTAAAGCGCCAAACCAACTTTCTGTACTCCGTGCTGAAAAAAACATAATAGCGGCAACAAGGCGCTGTTCAAGAAGCGTTATAAT
>JAZLEM010000015.1:0-7316 GCA_045615245.1 Acetobacter sp.
AGAATAGCCGCGGTCTCTGTCATCTCTACCATAAACGTTGAACGCCCACGCGCAAGATCATCTGATGCACCCACGCGTGAAAATAACTGATCAACCACACCAATACACGCTTGTTCTGCCGCCACAGGGATCCCTGCTTGGGCGAGAATAACTGCTAACGCTGTCTGACGTAAAAAAGTGGATTTACCCGCCATATTCGGCCCTGTCAACAACATCACGCGTTGTTCCGGTGCAAGATCACACTCATTCGGTGTAAAACACCCCCCCGATGGTAAAGCCGCTTCTACAACAGGATGCCTACACCGTGTTAAAGAAAAAGTTGTATCCTGAGTCACACACGGACGACACCACACCCCCTCATTCGCCAATAGGGCACAAGATTGAAAAACATCTAATAAAGCCAAAGCTTCAGCTATAAGAGGCACTTCGTTTTCAGCCATAACAGACTCAACAAGATGCGTAAAAATAGCCTTTTCACGCTGAATGACTTTATCAGCCGCCTCTGTTAGACGCACATCTAACTGGGCTAATTCCTCTGTAGAGAACCGCATGACACTTGCCGTTCCCTGCCGCAAAATCAATTCTGAATTTTCCTTTAATCGCGTCCCTATCGTAGAGGGAACCTCTACAACATACCCTAATTGCGTATGGTAACGCACTTTAAGAGCATTGATCCCATAATGTGCCACATAACGGGCTTGAAGTGCTGCAATTAAGTTTCTAGACTCTACGCAAAGTGTACGATACGTATCAAGTTCAGAATCATAACCGCTGGCAATAATACCCCCTTCTTCAAAACGCAAAGGAATATCTAAAGCTAAAGCAGAAGATAAAGTGATACGTAGACTTTCCGCTGCCTCTAACGTCGTTGATATATCTTGTAAAACTGAAACAAGCGATACACTTTTTTCTTTTAGGATAGTTCTGGCTTGACGCGCAATATTCAACCCCTCTCTAATAGCCCCTAAATCACGCGGTTGCCCCCTTCCAACAGACAGCCTGCCAAGCGAGCGTACAATATCTGGTGTTTTCTTTAGTACCTCACGTAAACGCTTACAAAGAGATAATTCTTCTTTTAAAAAACACCAAGCCTCCTGACGTTGTACAATAAGCGTTCTTTGCGTTAAAGGCGCAGCTAACCATGCTGCTAACATACGCCCACCAGCTGCGCTTACAGTACGATTAACAGCAGAAAACAACGTATGCTCACCTCCACCGTCACGCGTCCGTAAAATATCAAGGCTTGCCCGTGTGGCGGCATCCATTCCCATAATACCAGCTGTTGTCTGTGTTATAGGATGTGCTAAGCGAGGTAATTTTCCAGATTGTGTCCGTTGAATGTAGTTTATGGCTAACATTGCGGCACAACACTCTTCATCAGAAAAATTACCAAAAGCCTCAATACTCGCCACGTTAAAAATACTTGCCAATCTCTGCCGTGCGTTCTCAATAGCTGCATACCCTTCAAAAGGGGCACAACGATGTACATAGTCCTTTGGTATAATATTTTTATCAGCCAAAATCTCCGCTGGATCTAAACGACCAAGCATTGCTAATAACGCACTTTTTTTTACCCGCATGGTTTCAAATAACCCCGTTGATACATCAATCCACGCGGCACCATATTCTATTTCTTGTTGTTCTTTATGCGCACCATCACGCAACGAACTAGCTTTTTTCACCAACGCCAAGAGAAAATTCGCGCGTCCTGGCTCAAGTAATTCCTCTTCGGTTAATGTGCCCGGCGTCACCAGTCGAACGACCGAACGCTGTAATAGCTTCTTTGAATGACGTCCACGTTGGACTGTTTCTATCTGTTCTGCAATCGCGACACGAAAACCCCGACGAATAAGCCGTGCCAAATAGACAGAAGATGCCCCTACAGGAACACCACACATCGCAATAGGGTTCCCAGCATTATAACCGCGTGTTGTTAACGTAATATCCAGAACCGACGAAGCCGTTACGGCATCGTCGAAAAAAAGCTCATAAAAATCCCCCATGCGAAAAAATAAGAGCGCTTCAGGATTTTCAGCCTTAAGTGCCTGCCATTGCTCCATAGCAGGCGTAATCTCTTTCGATAAACTCTGGGTTGTTTTTATGGTTTTAGGCACATTGTTTGGTGTACCACCCGTTTTTGTTTTCAAAAGTCACTCCGTTTTAATTAGAATTATTTTCATTTAACGACCTTTTTAAACGACTTTTTTCTCAATCATGAACGAATCAACGAATCTGCTCAAAAGATAATTCTAAAAACTTCGTCATATTTATCGTATAGATTACACTGCCCATTTAACAGCCTTTATTTAAACGTTTTATTGTGTGTCGTTTACGCTTATTATACTATAGCTTCTTCACCACATGAGAAAATCTTATAATACTGCGCCCTGCTTTGTTTTTCTTCCAAGCCCTTTAAGGGCTTTTTTCTTTTCCATTTATTTTATGGTATTTATTATGCAATACTTCAGTATTGTCAAAGCAACCATGTCAAAGTCATAGTACTATTTGCTAAAATATTCTTTCCGTACGTGCCTACAATATATTTCTTTAACCTTTTTGTTTTTTAATCATATCTGTAGAAACCTATCTCTTCTTATTTTGGAATCTCCTTACGATGCGCTATATCTCTACCCGTGGAAAAGCTCCTGTTCTTACTTTTTCCGATGTGTTACTCACCGGGCTTGCTGTCGACGGTGGTCTTTATCTTCCGGAAACATGGCCAGAATTTTCCCCTTCAGAATGGAAATCTTTACGCGGGCTTCCCTATCCTGAACTCGCCGCCCGTATTATGGCACCTTTCACAGAACCAGATATTCACTTTGAAACACTCCATACATTATGCAAAAAAGCTTATTCTTGCTTTAATCACCCTGCTATCGTCCCTTTAACACAAATAGACACTGATCTTTTTGTGCAAGAGCTTTTTCATGGTCCTACCCTTGCTTTTAAGGATATTGCTCTCCAACTTCTTGCCCTCTTGTTTGATAATATCCTCACACAACGTGATGAGTATGCCACTATTGTTGGTGCCACATCGGGTGATACAGGGTCTGCCGCTATCGAGGCTTGTCGTAATAGTGAGCGACTCTCTGTTGTCATTCTCCACCCTAAAGGACGTACATCCGAAGTACAACGACGCCAAATGACCACTGTCATTGCGCCTCATATTACCAATCTCGCCGTTGAAGGCACATTTGATGATTGCCAAGACCTTGTCAAAGCACTTTTTGCCGATCTTCCCTTTCGTCAAGAATTGCACCTTTCTGCTGTAAACTCTATCAATTGGACACGTATTGCGGCACAAATCCCCTATTACGTCCAGGCAGCTCTTACTTTTGGTGCCCCAGATCGTGAGGTTTCCTTCTCTGTGCCAACAGGTAATTTTGGCAACATTCTTGCAGCATGGGCAGCACGTCGTATGGGGCTCCCTATTCAGCATCTTTGTATTGGATCAAACCGTAATGATATCCTCTCACGCTTTATCAACGCGAATGATATGACCATCCAAGAGGTCATTCCCAGTCTCTCTCCCTCTATGGATATTCAGATTTCGTCGAATTTTGAACGTCTTTTGTTTGAATTACTTCATCGTGACGCCACAGCTTGTACAGAAATTATGACCCATTTCCGCACAAGTGGACATATGAATGTACCGCAAGCTGTTTGGCAAAAAGCAACAGCGTTATTTTCTGCCCTCTCTTTAGATGATACACAAACAGAGGCTGAAATTCGCCACCTCTACCAAAAAACGGGCTACTTAGCAGACCCTCATAGTATTATTGGCATTGTTGCCGGGCGCCGTTTTCAACAACAAGGTATCCCCCAACAACGAAGTACCCCTATGATTGCAGAAGCAACAGCACATCCTGCTAAATTCCCTGACGCTATTCTTACGGCAACAGGTGTTCATCCTTCTCTTCCTCCCCATTTGGCTGACCTCTTCCACCGTCAAGAGCGTTACCACACTGTGCCTGTCTGTCAAGAGACCATTAAAAGTGTTATAAGAACAGCAGCACAACATAAAAACAAAGCCTTTGAATAACGTTTGACTTCTCCAAGACTTCCACACTTCAACCATTTCTATATAAAGGATACTCATGACACAATCCGTTAACCTCACTCGCCTTCCCTCTGGTCTTACTGTTGTTACAGAACATATGGACCATATGGAAACGATCTCTTTTGGTGCCTATGTTGCCGCTGGGACACGCCATGAAACAGCAGAGGAAAACGGTGTTTCTCACTTTCTTGAACACATGGCATTCAAAGGGACAACAAACCGTTCTGCCCTTCGTATCGCTGAAGAAATTGAAAATGTCGGCGGACACATTAACGCCTACACAGCACGAGAGCACACGGCTTTTTATGTCAAACTCTTAAAAGAAAATCTTGATTTAGGCATTGATATTATTGGTGATATTCTCACGCATTCTCTCCTCGACCCTACAGAACTTGAACGAGAACGTGGTGTTATCCTTCAAGAAATTGGTCAAGCCAATGATACACCTGATGACATTGTTTTTGATCATTTTCAAAATACCGCTTTCCCCTCTCAACCTATGGGGCGTCCAACCCTCGGCACTGAAGAACTTATCCGTACAATGCACAGGGAAAGACTTCTTCAGTACATGACAAAACATTACACACCTCATAATATTGTTATTTCAGCCGCTGGTTATCTCAACCACGACGCGGTTGTCAAAAAAGTTCAAACAGCTTTTTCTGATCTCAAAACATCTCCCTCTCTCACAACACCCCCGGCATGTTACCGCGGAGGAGAATTTCGCCAAGTCAAAGATCTCGATCAAGCCCATATTTTGATCGGATTTCCTTCGATAGATTACAACCATGCTGATTATTACAGCACTTTGCTTCTCTCTACTTTACTTGGTGGCGGTATGTCTTCGCGCCTGTTTCAAGAGATTCGTGAAAAACGAGGGTTGGTTTATTCTGTTTACGCCTTTAATACTTCTTTTAAAGACAGCGGTCTTTTTGGTATTTACGCCGGCACAGGAGAACAAGAATGTGCTGAACTATTCCCCGTTATTTTAGAGGAACTACGAAAAATACGCCTCCATGTCAGCAATGAAGAACTTGCGCGGGCACGGGCGCAACTTAAATCATCGCTCTTAATGTCCCTTGAAAGTACAAGCAACCGCTGCGAACGCATTGCCCGCCAATTACAAATTTTCGGGCGGATTATCCCCACCGAAGAAATTGTTCAGCACATTGATTCTGTCACAACAGAGAATATATGCAAGGTTGCCACCTCTTTGTTTTCAGGGGCTCTGACACTTTCTGCTCTTGGACCTATTCATAAAATTCCCTCCCTCGATATTATGACGGAAATACTCGCAGCATGACGGCACAAACTCTGAACCTTCTTTCTGATCTGCTTTGTCATACAAAACGTGCCGGCGCCGATGCCGCCGATGTGCTTTTTCTTTCTGGCACCTCGCTCAATGTTGGTGTAAGAAACGGTGTTGTCGAGACATTAGAACGGTCTGAAACCCATGGTCTTGAACTCCGCGTCTTCGTAGGGAAAAAAAACGCCACCGTTTTTACAACAACCATTGAGCCCAACCAATTCACTAATTTTGTCGAACGTGCCGTTGCTATGGCACAGATTTTGCCAGACGATCAGTATGCTGGGCTTGCCCCCCAAGCCCTTACAGGCGTTTTTGACACGAACTCCCTAGACTTAGAGGATCCTGTTGAACCAACGACAAAAGATTTACTCGAACGTGCACATACCGGAGAACAGGCTGCTCTTGCCGTCACAGGTGTTACCAACAGTGCCGGCAGTAACGCCTCGTGGCATAAAACACAAATAGCTCTTGCCACCTCTGCCGGATTTACAGGAACTTATTATAAAACTTGCCATGCCAATTCTGTTTGCGTACTCGCTGGCACAGGTCAAGATATGCAACGCGATTATGACTATCATCAAACTGTCTGGTTGGAAGACCTAACAGAAGCTGCCATTTTAGGACGCAATGCCGGACAACAAGCTGTCGCACGTCTTAACCCAACACGCCCTCGTACAGGACGTTACCCTGTTGTTTTCCACCCGCGAGTCGCTGCCAGTTTTTTAGACCATTTTGCCCATGCCATTAACGGCGCAAGCATTGCCCGTGGCACATCTTTTCTTAAAAATTCTCTCGGAAAAAAAATCTTTGCACAAGGCGTTCACATCATAGATGATCCTCATCGCGCGCGTGGTTTATATTCATGCCCATTTGATGGGGAAGCCTTACAAACCGCCCCTCTTCATTTCGTGCAAGATGGTATTCTTAACACGTGGGTACTTGATAGCCGCACTGCACGCCAACTTGGGCTACAAAGTAATGCGCGGGCAGCACGTCGCCTGCATGGTCCTCCTACGCCTGCAACAACGAACCTCTTTTTTGAAGCTGGAACGCTTTCTCCTCAAGAGCTTATTGACGATATTACAGAGGGCATTTATGTTACAGAAATGATGGGAAGTGCCGTTAATCTTCTGACAGGAGATTACAGCCGAGGGGCTACTGGTTTTATGATTCGCCATGGCAAAATTGCAGAACCTATTACCGAATTTACCCTTGCAGGGCATTTATTAGAAATTTTCTCCTCTCTTCGTCTGGCTCATGATTTATCGTTCCGCTTCGGGACTGATTCACCGACGCTTAGAGTAGACACTCTTAACATCGCCGGGAGTTGACACTCAAAACAACGCAAGCCACAGTGTCAGGGAAAAGTGTCAGAGAAAGCAGAAGAAAAAACAGATTCAACCCATACCCCAGAAACTAAACCACCCAACTATTGGACAGGTGACAGGCTTACAACAAACGATCAGTCCGTCTCAAGGAGATGTCAAAAAAAGAAGCCCATATTTTGGGCTTCTTTTTCACAGTGCTTAAGCGTGGAGAATAATTTCCACGCGTCTATTTTGAGGTTCCCGCGTGTTGGGGGCTGTGGGAACGAGAGGATTGGTATCCCCATAGCCGCGAATCACAATTTCTGACGCGGGCACGCCGTTACGTATGAGTTCAGCCTCAACACTTTTCGCCCGTTTGACAGAAAGGGCATAGTTGTATTTTTGCCCTGCAGGTCCTGGTGCGGCAGAACTATCGGTATAGCCGTTGACGTTAATGCGCGTGGTATGCACATAGGTGGTAGCGTGCGCGGCTTCCACCACAATTTGCCGGGCGCGGGAGGTGAGGGCATACTGGTTCCAATCAAAGAACACAAGGTAAGACCGTGCCGGCACTGGCGCAGGCGCTGCAGCAACGATAGGTCTTGGAACAGGCGGGGGTTGAATATGCACAGGTTGGTTA
>JAZLEM010000016.1:0-6057 GCA_045615245.1 Acetobacter sp.
TACGATCCGACTTCTTCAAGCTGGCGGATAATTTCGGACATTGTGGCACTGCGATCTTCACGCGGTTTAAGATTGATTAAAAAACGTCCTTGGTTAATGGTCGGGTTTTGCCCATCAACACCAATAAAAGACGAAAGTGAGGCAACATCTGGGTCTTGTAAAATGACTTTGGCAAGGCGTTCTTGGTGTTGTTTCATGCTAGCAAAAGAAATGCTCTGTGTTGCGACAGAAATACCTTGAATAATGCCCGTGTCTTGTACGGGGAAAAACCCTTTAGGGATCATCCAGCCCAGCACACCTGTCAGTAAAAGGGCACTTGTAAAAACGCCCAACGTCAACGTTTGGTGGGTTAAAACAATGCCGAGAAGTTTATCATAAGCAGTAATAAGCCGTTCTGTGGCTTTTTCAACATGGACAGACCACGTTAAAAAAAGTCTTTTTATGAGGGCTGTTTCAGAAGTATTCAGCGGTGTTTGGGCGAGTATTTCAGGGGGAATCTCGTGGGGGCGCTCTGATAAAATACGCGCGCACATCATCGGGACAAGGGTGAGAGAAACAACCGCAGAAACAACAATCGCCGTAGCAAGAGTCAACGCAAATTCATGAAATAAACGCCCCACAACATCGCGCATAAAAAGGAGGGGAATAAGCACTGCAATAAGGGAAATCGTCAGCGAAATAATGGTAAAACCAATTTCTCCCGCACCTTTAATAGAGGCTGAAAAACGGTCTTCTCCGGCTTCAATATAGCGCGAAATATTTTCAATCATAACAATAGCATCATCAACCACAAAACCTGTGGCAATAGTGAGTGCCATGAGAGAAAGGTTGTTTAGGGAAAAATGAAGTAAATACATTACCGCGAGTGTGCCGACAATAGAAAGAGGCACAGACAAACTTGGGATAATCGTCGCCGGAATATTGCGTAAAAAAACAAAAATAACTGCCACCACAAGTAAGAGAGATAAAAATAATTCAAATTGCACATCGGCGATCGAGGCACGGATCGTATTTGTTCTGTCGGTCAGCGGAATAATGGTAATGCCTTGTGGCAGCGTTTGGCGCAGCAGGGGAAGAATGGCTTTAACATGGTCAACAACAGCAATAACATTCGCTCCTGGCTGGCGCTGGATGTTCATAATTAAGGCAGGTGTTTGATTAGCCCAAGCCGCGAGTTGTGTATTTTCTGCGCCAATAACAACTGAAGCAACATCACGAACACGCACAGGTCGGTTATTTTGATAGGCAATCACTTGGTTTTTTAACGTGTCGATATTGCGAATTTGTCCATTGAGTTGAAGGGTTGTTGCGCGGTGAGGTCCGTCAATTGTTCCTGTAGGAGAGTTCACGTTGACATTGCTAATCGTGGTTCTTAACGTGTCCATATCAATACCGTAAGAGGTCAGTTTAGGGACATTAACACGCACACGGATCGCTTTTTTATTGCCTCCAGCTAAAGTGACAAGCCCAACCCCTGGAATTTGGCTGATTTTTGGAAGTACACGCGTATTGATATAATCTTCTACTTCGGGGAGTGGCATAGTGCTTGAAGTAATGCCCAAGGTCAACACAGGGGCGTCGGCAGGGTTAATTTTGGCATAAATAGGCGGAGCGGGTAGGTCGGTGGGTAAGAGAGAACTCGCTTCGTTAATCGCAGCTTGTACTTCTTGCTCTGCTACGTCCATAGACATAGAAAGGTTAAAACGCAGCGTAATAACGGAAGCCCCGCCTGAAGAGTGTGAGATCATCTGATCTAGCCCGGGCATTTGCGCAAATTCACTTTCGAGAGGCGCTGTCACAGAGGTTTCCATAACATGGGGACCGGCACCCGGGTAAAAAGTTTCGACCGTAATGGTGGGATAATCAACTTGTGGCAGGGCAGAAATAGGCAAAAAATGATAAGCGAGAAGCCCCGATAAAAAAATCGCCATCATAAAAAGCGTGGTTGTAACAGGTCTATAAATAAAAAGGGTCGAGGGGGTCATCAGATGTTATTGGGGCGATATTTTTTGGGGGAGAAAGTTTGCTGAGGCAAACTGTTATGGGCTTTGTTTTCTATTGAGGTGTGTTCTATTTGACGGGGTTGTGTCTCCCTTTCTATGAGATATCTTGGTGAACATTTCTGCAGGGATCACCACTTTTGTACCATTGCGGAGGTGGTCTGTGCCGTCGGTAACAACTTCTTCGCCTTGGGTCACTCCCGAAAGAATAACTGTGTCTGTGGCATCAGAAATCCCTGTAACAACAGGTTGTACTTTAACGATATGGTCGGCTTGCACCACGTAAACAAACGCCCCAGATGGGCCTGTTTGTACCGCAACATTCGGCACAAGTAAAACATTTTTAAGGGTTTTAAGCTTGAGATGAGCGTTTACAAATTGATTAGGAAAAAGGTTTTCGTCTTGATTAGGAAAAATAGCACGCATGCGCACCGTGCCTGTGGAAGTATCAATTTCACTATCTAAAACGCTGGTGGTGCCGTCGGCGATTTTGGCAGTATTTGTACTATTCCACGCCTCTACGGGGAGATTTTTTTTCGCATGGAGTTCGTCTAACACTTCAGGTAATTGGTTTTGTGGAATGGTAAAAATAACGGAAATAGGTTGCATTTGAGTAAGAATAGCCAACCCGCCTGATTGCCCCGCTGCAACATAATTGCCTTTATCAACGGCGCGGATCCCAATACGTCCGTCAATAGGCGCCGTAATATGGCAATAGAGGAGCTGTAATTTTTCATTATCCACTAACGCTTGATCTGATTTGACTGTTCCCTCGAGTTGTTTGATCATAAAGAGTTGGTCTTGGGCAGTTTTAGCGTCAATACTATCTTGTTTAATCAAGCGTTGATAACGTGCGCTATCCACACGCGCTTGTTCAAGCTGGGCACGGTCACGCGCAAGCTGCCCTTCATATTGTTTTAAGAGTACTTCATAGGGGCGCGGATCAATGGTGGCGAGTTCTTCCCCTTTATGGACATGTTGTCCCTCTTTGAAGAGCACATTGAGTAAATAGCCACTAATACGTGTTTGTACAGTGACCGTTGTAATAGGGATAACTGTACCGAGTTCTGTAAGAATAACGGGCATATTACTACGGATAACCCGTTGAACTGCAACAGGTTGAATAAAGGCATGATGTCGCCGATTTTTTGAGGCTGGGGTGTGTAAAAAAAGCCATGTGCCAAAGCCGATAAGGAGAACAGCAAGAATACTGCTACCCAAAAACCATTTTTGAGAAAAGAAATAAGGTGAGGGGGAAGGAGAATTTTCAGGCAAGATTAAAAAGAATTTTTTAGTAAGGCGTGTTAGAAAGTGTTGAGAGAGTGTTGAGTAAGGGGAAGGGCTTGTAGGGAGCTCATAAATAAAACAAACAAAACAATCGTAAAACGTGCTCGAAGAGCCTTAATCGTGAAGAACTTTTATAATATAATTAAAGTGGACAGGGAGAAAGCTTTGAAGAATTTTTTCAGAGAAAAAACGTTTAACCATACGCCCATATACTCTATACTAGTTGTTATCTGATAAGCAAGTCGTTCGTCTGAGGTATTGGTGTTAAATTCGGATTTAATAGTGTTAAGTTGACGGGATATTTGCGATACTTGAATAAAAGGGTCTATCAAAACTGTCTATCAAAATTTAGGTGTTAAAAACTTTAGATATTGAAAGGGAACATGTTATGACAAGCAGCGAATACGAGAGCGAACACAATAACCGCGAAGAAGTGGGCGGTAACGTTACAGCACTTCATGAAGAACATCATGGAAGTGAGCATCATGAATGTTGCCATACGAGTGAGCATAATGCAGGGGGGCATGAAGGGCAGCATACGTGTTGCGGTGGCCATGGGCATAAGCGTGAGCAATTTGCAGACTATATACGCCAAGATCTTGAAGATTTATATAAAGAACACCAATCGGGCAACCTGTTAGAAAAAATACTTACTTTTGTTCAAACAAAACCTTTGGAAGCCATGCTTATTGTTTTTATGGGGAGTCTTACGTTAGGGTACTGTCTTTTTGGTGGCGGAAAAAAAGAGAAAAAACACTGTAAAAAGCTGTGTAAGCGTAAAGAACATTCGCATAAATAGAGTAAAACGAAGCGTTGCTGTCGGCTGGCGCAAGTAGCGATTGGCGAAATGTGTAAAAAAAGCTTTCTCCTCCTTAAAAGTTCTTCCTTCGCCGTTGAGGCGAGGGAAGGGCTTTTCTGGGTGGTGGAATACGACGTTTAAGCGTAAATTTATAAATTTATAAAAACGTTTCAACCTCTTTTATGAAAAAATGCCTCAAAACACCCAACACATCTCTATCATGCCCAATTTTATAAGAGAGCAAAGCCTTGGCGGACGGGTTGCGGGGGTAGATGAAGTCGGGCGTGGACCCTTGGCGGGACCTGTTGTTGCGGCAGCGGTGGTTTTTACATTAGGGGTGCCTGCTGACCTTATGCATGTGATTAAAGATTCAAAAAAACTCCGCCCTTCTGTGCGTGAAAGCATTGCTACACGTTTAGCTAAAGCCGCTAAAGAGGGCGAAGGGGTTGAAATAGGGATAGGGGCGGCTTCGGTTTCGGAAGTGGATTTTTTAAATGTTCATCAAGCCACGCATTTAGCCATGCAGCGGGCGGTGTCACGCCTGCCAAAACCGCCTGATCATATTTTAGTAGATGGGAACACAACCCCGCATTTTAACGGGCATGTAAGAGAACATGTACAAGCGGTTATCGGGGGGGATCGGTTAAGCCTTTCGATTGCGGCGGCGTCTATTGTGGCAAAAGTCATGCGGGATAAAATTATGGCACGCCTTGCCATACGTTGGGCAGGTTACGCATGGCAACAAAATGTGGGTTACGGCACGGCTGCTCATCGGCAAGCCATTCAAACAAGAGGTATTTCCCCTCATCATAGAAAAACCTTTGGCTTGGTGCGCCAGTATGTCAACCAGTATGTCAAAACGTCATCAAGCCCTTGCTCTTGCTCTTGATTACGGGCGAACTCTTCGGTAAATATTCGATAAATATGAAGTAAAAAGCTGAAAAAGAGGCGCATGATGAGAAAAACCACGCAAAAAACAAGCCAAACAACAACGGCTCATAAGGAGCAGACGGTTGCAGAATTGCCGCTAGATGAAATTTTACAAGGCGAATGTGTGGAGATTATGCGCACGCTTCCCTCGGGTTCTATTCACTGTATTTTTGCCGATCCGCCTTATAATTTGCAACTCCGCGGGGAATTGCGCCGCCCCGATGAAAGCGTTGTTGATGGCGTAGATGATGAATGGGATAAATTTTCGGATTTTGAAGCCTATGATCGTTTTACCTATGCGTGGCTCGCAGAAGCACGCCGTTTATTACACAAAGACGGCACAATTTGGGTTATTGGCTCGTATCATAATATTTTTCGCCTTGGGGTGATTTTGCAAAATTTAGGGTTTTGGATTTTGAACGATATTATTTGGCGTAAATCCAACCCTATGCCTAATTTTCGGGGGCGTCGCTTCACGAATGCCCACGAAACCCTTATTTGGGCAGCGCGTGGGGCTGAAAGCCGTTATCGTTTTAATTATCAAGCGATGAAAGCCCTCAATGACGGGCTACAAATGCGTTCAGATTGGTATTTACCTCTCTGCAACGGGAGCGAACGCCTGCGTGATGAACACGGGGTAAAAATCCACCCCACCCAAAAACCCGAAAGCCTGTTACACCGTGTTATTTTAACCTCAACCGCGGTTGATGATATTGTGTTAGACCCCTTTTCAGGCACGGGGACAACGGCAGTTATGGCAAAACGCTTGCGGCGGCGTTTTATCGGCATTGAACAACAGCTTGACTATGTTAAAGCAGCAACGGCGCGACTTAAGCGCGAAGCTCCCCTTGCGGAAGAAGCTGTTCAAACCACTCAAGAAAAACGCGAAGCCCCACGCCTACCTTTTGGTAACCTTGTCGAACGGGGGGTCATTATTGCCGGTACCGTTGTTTATGACAGAAAAAAACGCGTGCAAGCCACAGTCACCTCCGACGGTACGCTTGTAAGTGCGGGGCAACGGGGCTCTATTCATAAAATGGG
>JAZLEM010000017.1:0-1418 GCA_045615245.1 Acetobacter sp.
GCTGTTTTGCCTGTTCGCTGTCTTCCAGACCGGGCTCTTCCTCAGGGATTTCCATATCCCTGATTTCCGGAAGGATCTTCTTCAGCTGCCGACTGCAGGGATGATGGTTGCCGCGTATTTTTTATCTTCTTCGCTGAACCAAACGGTAGGTAACGGTGCCGGAGAAAAAGAAAACACTTTTGCTAAATGGTGGATACGGTGCCCATGGCTACGCCCGCCGTGTTTAATATAGCGTTTTTTAGACCACATGAACCACGTGATCGGAGAACCTCTCAGATCTACGGTGATATCCCACGAATAAGGGAGGCAGGTTTTCCAAAGTGTGAGCCAATGGAGATTATAACGGCGTTTTGTAATGGTAATAATTCGTTCAAGACGAGGGACATGGTAAAAAAGCCCTGCGGCACTTTCCCCACATGCAATGGTGACACGCGCTTTAGGATATTGCTTGAGGAGTTCTGCTAACACCCCTGTAGAGAGGACGGCATCACCAACACGCGTTGCTGTAATAAAGAGAATACGTGTCATTAAATGTGTAAAAACAATAAAAAATAAAAAGAATCTTGACTTTTTTTATGGTAAAAAAACATTATTGAATATTTCCGATTGTAATAGCCTATTTTAATAAATGAAATAAAGCAGTTAAGTGGCTTGGTAGAGTTAATCTCTACCAAGCCCTGAGTTTTTATAGAGTTAAGAATATTTTATAAATATTTTTATGCGTTGTTGAGAGTAGGTTTTGTGTAAATTTATGTAAATTTGTGTAAAAGAAATAAAACCTGTAAATAATCTGTTAACAGGCAAATATTCAGAAATAATTATTTAGAATCAAATATCCAGAAAACACGAGAGAGGTTGAGGACACGATGAAAAAAGAGTTTGTTTTGTTGACGCGTATGTTCATGGCGGTATTTGTAGGCGGTGTAACCTATACAACAGCGGCTTTGGCAACAACAAATCAGGCACAAAAAACAGCTGTACCCCATGGGTGGGTTGCTGTTGGTTGTGGTGAGGAGCCAAAACCCCCTAAAATTGATGTATCAACTGTTCAGCATTATAATATGAGTGTTGATAAAGTCAGTGCGTATGAAAAAGCCGCACGGGTTTATAATGAATGTGTCTCAAAAGCCGCTATGAAAGAAGAGACGAAAATTAGTAATGAGGCACGCAGTAAAATTACCTATGTACATGATGGAAGTGCTGCTGTACAAAAACGTATTTCGGATAATTTCGTAAAACTCACAACCGCCCTTAAAGTGGGGGGCGCTAAGCTGCGCAAAATTGCCCAATAACTCGCTTTTATCTTCTAAAAGCCAATAGTTTGAAACACGCCACGTAAGAGGTGGTTTTTTTAAGGTTTTTTTAAGGGGCGTTGTTTTTCTTTCTCTGTGGTTTGTTTTATTTTTAAGAGTGGGTTT
>JAZLEM010000018.1:0-6752 GCA_045615245.1 Acetobacter sp.
GTTGAACAACTTGCTTGTCTTTCCTAAAGACCGCTTGGCCTCCGACTTCTTTTCGACGATATGCAGATTGTGATGATTTACTCTCAACACAAGGGGATGCCAAAAAGTTGGCACGCGCAGCACAATGTCCCCTTAGGGAAGGAGAAAGTTGGGAAGATCTTTTTTTCCGCCTCTTATTAGAACGTATTGAACCTTCTATCGGTCGTATACGCCCAACTTTTTTAACACACTGGCCGATAGAACAAGCTGCATTAGCTTGTAAAAGTCCTCTTGATCCACGTGTTGCCCTACGCTTTGAACTTTATCTCGCAGGGATAGAACTCGCTAACGCTTTTGAGGAACTCACCGATTCAACAGAACAACGTGCCCGCTTTGAAAAAGATCGCTTTAGACGTACAAATCTGTACCCCCATCGTCCGCACTGGCCCATTGATGATTCTCTTCTAACAGCCCTTCCCTACATGCCTCGCTGTTCAGGCATTGCTCTTGGATTTGACCGCCTCGTTATGCTCGCCTGTTCAACACCACGAATACAGGATGTACTATGGATTAATGATCATATAACCGCTAAAATAGACAATCCTCCCTAACTTTAACCATATATTTTTAGGCTCCTTCTTCAATGAAACTTTTGACATATTTATCACTCACAACCCTTTTAACCCTTACAGCATGTCAGGGTCTCTCTAAAAAACAACGTCAATTTCTTAACTCGTTCATTGGTAAGCCTACTATTGACCTTATACGAGCTTTTGGTGTACCAAACCGTAAATTTGTCATTGATAACCATACGTTTCTAGCCTACATCCACAATGAGACGGATTACTCCATGCCTATGAGTGGTTGGGGGTGGGGACCAGGTTGGGGTTATGGCGGCTGGGGTGGCTGGGGCATGCCAGCAATGGCTTACACTTACAGCTGTCAAACCACTTTTGAACTCGTTAATGGTGTTGTCATCCAATGGACAAGAAGAGGAAACGGTTGTTAAATAAATCTGTTTCATTATAATGCTTTCCCCCCACCACCCTTTATAAAAAGCAAGTCCACAGATACTGCTCTTTCTCTACCTCAAATAAAAATTGATTATTCGTGATTCTTTTTATAAGTTTTAGAAAGTTTAATAAAGATTCGATATTACGATGAAACTTTCAAACAGGATTATTCTTTTACTTTCCCTATCCCCCTACCTTTGCCTAATTGCATGCTTGGGTCCTAACCTGTTACAGCAGCAGTTAACAGAAAAATTTTCCCCAGAACATCTAAACACCTTTCTTGGTGACAATACTCAAGAACTTATAAAAGCATTTGGCTTACCACAACGCCGTTTTGTCGCCGGCAATAAAACTTATCTCGTTTTTTCTTATAATCTACATTTGCAAGTTATGGAACAAACAGGATACGCGTCGAGTTGGGGATGGTCTCCCAATGCAAATGGTCCAGGTCGTTATGGTTATGAAAATGGTAATAATGGTTACAACTTTTACTCTGAGGTACCAGTCACAGAAACGTGTCAAATCACTTTCACACTTGTCGATAATGCTGCGATCCATTGGACTAGACAAGGTAACGCGTCATGGTGCGGGGGTAGTGGTATGGGGATACCCAACAACAATTATTACTGATAGGGGAATACCCAACAATTAAGAATGTATCATAATTAAAGGATAGGAAGTAAAAGGAAAAAAGGGAAAGTCAAGGAAAAGTCACACATATAAACCCTTTTTTCCTTTTAATGACAGCTATACACTCTGACAGATTTCACACTCTCGGGATTATTTTTCACCCTTAAAAATAGAAATAATCTGATCAAGCAATGCAAGAGCTTCAGGCTTAGAACGTTGGAATACATTACGACCGATAATAGAACCAAAACCACCCCCAAGATGAATTCCCTCAATCGTGGTCAATAGGCTATCATTGCTCGTCTGCTCACCCCCTGAAAAAATAACAATACGACGCCCAGCAAAACTAGATTGTACAATATGGCGAACACGTGCCGACAATGTAGAAATATCTATACTATTATTCTCATAAGCACGCTGATTTGCTTGAAGTGCGACAACATCCGTTGGTGGTTTTACCTTAATGATATGTGCCCCACACAACGCTGCCATATGTGCCGCATAAGCACAAACATCAACAGCCGTTTCGGCCTTTTTATCCAAGCCAGGACCACGCGGATAACTCCAAACAACCACAACCAACCCGACGGCTTTTGCTTCAGAAGCCAGTTCTTGCAATTCTTCTATTTGTTCAAAACAATATTCAGACCCGGGGTAAATAGTAAACCCAATACCTGCACACCCTAAACGTAAAGCATCAGAAATACACCCGGTAACAGCCTGATCTTTTTCATGAGCAAGGCTATTAGAACTATTACATTTTAGAATGAGTGGAATTTCCCCCGCATAGGTTGCCGCACCACATTCTAACATACCAAGGGGCGCCGCATACCCACTGAGCCCTGCCTCAATAGCTAGTTTGAAGTGATAATGCGGGTCATAAGCTTCTGGATTAGGAGCAAATGATCGTGCAGGACCATGCTCAAAACCTTGATCCACTGGTAAAATAACAAGCTTCCCGGTACCTCCCAGACGACCCGCATTAAGCAACCTCGCCAAATTCATTTTTGTTCCGGGATTATCACTTTCATACCCGTTAAGAATAGTCTTTACTTGCGGCGTCATTATCATATTAGAAACCTTTCTTTAACCATTACACGAAAACGATAAATTACATTATTCTTAAGATACATAATACTACAATACCTCGTAAATATCATGGAATAACAACTCTTCTCTAATAGAAACAGAGCAACATACTTAAATATAGAAGATTTTTATGATAGACTAAGGAAAAAAGAACAAAAATTTATAAGATCCATACGATATGCTTAGGCATTTATTATTACCTCAATATTCATTGTTGTTAATATTCATTGTTGATTGTTTTTGGTCTCTCAGAAAAAAGAATCCCGCCCTCTTGTTCATAGAGAGCGCGTGCTGTAGTATTTTGTAAGTTATCACTTTTAAGAAGAACGGCTACACGTTGCCCCTGCGTGAGCGCCATAACAGCGTGGGCTGGGCTTGTCGCACAATCAAGCACATGTATAAAATGTTGTTCAAAAGTATTTTCTAATTCCTGTACAAGAGCATGCCACCATGGTACCCCCAAAAAACAGCCTGCACCTGCCGACGATAGCAAAGCCACACTCCCTTCCTGTTTCATCAATCCCATCGCGTGAGCTAGTTCAAGTCCATATATACCAGAAGCACGATCAGCAACCAGAACAAAATGATGTGGAAGAAGAAGAATCGTCACAATAAAAAGAGCCTTTTGGTAAGAATACTTTGATATTATCTTATGGAGAGATGATATTCTGAATACAGAAAAAATTTTTATGAGGAGAGACCATGCAAAATAACTCTATAGACTCCGCTATTTCATCCCACGCAGACAATCAATATTTAGAAAGCTCCCTTACGAAAGAAGACGACCCGATTATGCGGATCGACAGAGCATTGCAACGTATTTCTTCTGCCGTTAATAAAACCATAGAGCAAAAACAACAAAACCTTGGTAACATCCCTAACGTTATCACACAACAAGAACTTTTTGAAACCATTCGTACGATGCAACGAGAGCTTCTTACAAACGTCAATGCATTACTTCTAAATATGCAACATCTCCTTAATGCTTTAACACCTCATAGACCCTCAAATCATACCTCTGTCTCAGATAATCCACGACAAGAAAAGGAATAAACTATGGCTGTTGTTTCGATCACTATTAACGGTCACAGCTATACAATCGGTTGTGAGAATGGAGAAGAGCGACACGTTCAAGCTATGGCTCATCAAGTTGAACAACGTATCCAGCGTGTTCGCGCCTTAGGCTTTAATGACGATTCTCGTATCCTTGTACTCGCCGCTTTGCTTATGGCTGATGAAATACAAGACCTTATCAATAGCAAAGAAGCCGATTCTACAAAGCAAGCAACCCTCGAAGTTGAACGCCTTCGTGCCGAACAAGCTTTAAACCACTATCGTCTCACAGAGCTCGCTAAACGTATAGAAGCCCTTGCAACAGATATTGAACACATTTACACTCAAAAGGAGGAACGACCCGACACGTGAGGCATATTATCCCTTGAACCGATAAATCTTTCCTAGGGAGCTGGCTCTGTTGTAACTGTGGTTACATTACCTGGTGCCCACCTGTACTCACAGGTTCATAGAGGTTAGAAAGACCCACGGTTAGGGTGGTTCCTCTTGATTAGAGATTATGGTAGAACTTTCTCTTAATAAGACACACACGACTCAAAAGGCAATTTTGCGTAAGCAGTGCCTTAATGCTTTACGTACGCGCGATAAGTCCCAAGATCAGCATATCATTCAACATCTTTTAGACTGTATTCCTCTTGAACCGAAACGAATTACCGCCGCTGTGTGGCCTCTTCCGGATGAAATTGATTTACGCCCTCTCTGTTACACGCTCTACACAAAAGGGATTCCTTTAGTGCTCCCTGAAACGACTCCAAAAGGTCATCCTCTTATTTTTAGGCGTTGGACTCCTCAAAGCCTTATGATCCAAGGGCTTTTTAGCACTTATTACCCTGATGGTGAGGTTCTTACACCTCAAACTATTATCGTCCCCCTTATCGGTTTTGATCGGAGAGGTCATAGGCTTGGATATGGTGGAGGATATTACGATCGTACTTTTGCAACCCTTCCCCATACTTTACGCATAGGGTATGCCAATTCAGCTCAAGAAGTACCCTCTCTTCCAACAAATCATTATGATTATCCTTTATCTTATATTGTCACAGAAAAAGAAATACTCCATTGTTATCAACTCCCTTAAAAACCCCTCTCAAGAGATAGTTTTATGAGATTCCTTTTCCTCGGTGATATTGTTGGTCGCAGCGGTCGTGATGCTGTTATAAAAAACATTCCTCATTTACGTCGCACGTTATCGCTTGATTTTGTTGTTGCTAATGCTGAAAACGCTAGTCATGGGTTTGGGTTATCCCCTAGTGTTAGCACTTCTCTTTTAGAATGCGGTATTGATGTTCTCACCCTTGGTAACCATGCCTGGGATCAACGAGCTCTCATCAACTATATCGATACACAACCGCGTATTATTCGCCCTCTCAATTACCCACCCGGTACTCCTGGGCACGGTTCTATTCTCGTCTCCCTCACAGACGGTCGTAAAATATTAGTTGCTAATATTATGGGGCGTTTGTTTATGGATCCCCTTGATGATCCTTTTCGCAGTATCAACGAATTGCTTACAAAATATAGGCTTGGAACAACAGTGCACGCTATTATTATTGATATTCATGCTGAAGCGACAAGTGAAAAATGGGCTTTGGGACATATGCTTGACGGACGCGTCTCGCTTGTTGTCGGAACACATACACATGCCCCAACAGCAGATTATCGTATTCTTACTAATGGCACTGCTTTTCAAACCGATGTTGGCATGTGTGGTGATTATGATAGTGTTATTGGCATGGGAAAAGAAACTGCTATAACGCGTTTTACACGCAAAATACCCACAGAACGTCTTCAGCCTGCTGAAGGTGAAGCGACAATTTGTGGTCTGTTTGTAGAAACAAATGCCTATGGTCTCGCCCAACGCATCGCGCCTCTACGCCTTGGCGGTATTCTCGAACAGACCATACCAAATTTCTGAATATTTCAAAATACCAATCTCACATTGTTTTATAAGTTAAGTCCTATAATCCCCATATGCTTTTAAGAAAGTTTTTTCATATGTATATGAAAATATTCACTTGCACATAAAATAATTATATACGTAGAATTAAGACGTTTCTGGTTTGTTTTATAGGAGTTTAGGTAAAGAAATATGAAGTTTTTTTTTTCTGTTTGATGCACGTATACTTGGTTATGCCGCTATAATCGTTGGCTTCTTATTGGTCGCTTTCTTTGAAGAGATAATTCAGCATTGGTTTATAACATTAGTTATTATTTATGGATGTTATGAGCTTTGGAAGTACATACGTAGTAATCTCATGAAATCAGCCATTGAGAAATGTGAGGAAGGTGAGTTTTTAATAAAATCTAATCGTTATACAGAAGCTTTGTGTTGCTATAATGAAGTTATTCGTCGTTTTGAGAAGAGAAAAGGTGTAGATTTCCAACAATGTGTTATTAGAGCTTGCGTAGGAAAGATAATCACACTTAGTGAATTAGGAAGAATAGGAGAAGCAAAAGCACTTTACCAAGCAATAGTAATGCAATATGGAGACGCAGAAAATTCATCTTTTCACGAGGCAATTTCTTTAGCAGGATCATATCTCAATGGCAATGGTATTACAAGAGATGCTCTTTTTAGATCTTAAGTAATGTCGCTTGAAAAACTACAACATATAGAAAATCAACTTGATCCTACTTCTCCTTGATGAGAGGAAAAGAAAACTTAACCTTAGTTCTTTTTTCCTCTCCTTTGCATGTTTATCTTAATTATGCTCATTTACATGATAAACCCTTCTCAATACCGCAATCGTGACATTACCCGTATATTTATCCCATGAGCATCACTTTTAACCTTCTTAAGTGCCTCCTCTTGGGACATCTGATCAACACCACTTAACACCCACACACTCGCCAGACCAGCTGATACCGCGCCTTTTATATCTGTTTCCAACGAATCACCTATCGCGAGAATACGTTCTTTTGGGAGCGCTAATAGATCAAGTACCCGGTTATAAACAGCGTGATATG
>JAZLEM010000019.1:0-26240 GCA_045615245.1 Acetobacter sp.
TCCGTTCATATCCGCGCCACGATTGATGGCGTCTCGTGCTGCAAGGCCATCACCACGATTAATGGCATCAAACAAAGCCGCTGTTGGTCCGATATCTTTGTTGCCACGATCCTCGTCTCCATCTTGCCCTAATGTGATAGGGGGAGAAGGGGGTAGGTCTTTTTTGTTTTTAGGTAAAGAGTGAGATGCAGGGCGGGGAGGATAGCGGTGTTTTTGCGATGCTGCGATTGTTGGTGTGTCGACAGACGTTAAGAGTCCGCAAAGAATGAAAACAAAAAAGATGGGGCGAGAAAAAATGTGCATCATAAATCTATGAGTAAAGAACATAAACAATAATGGTATAAAGTGATAACGATCTTACTTACTACTTAAGTTTTTCAGGAGGTTCTGTCAAATAAGTGGGAGGGGGAGGAATACTCAGTGCATGCCAAAGAGGACCAGAGCCTGCCCCAAGTTGCGGGGCATGAAGAATGGCATTGCGTACGTAAAGTCGTGCCTGTTTGACAGCGTCAGGTAATTTAACTCCTTGTGCGAGGTAGGTAGCCAGTGCACTGGCTAGGGTGCAACCAGTGCCATGCGTATGATGGCTTTGGATCCGTGGGGCAGTAAAGCGATAGAGTTCTTCGTTTGTATCGACAAGAATATCAGTGACTTGATCGCCAGATAGGTGCCCGCCTTTGAGGAGAATAGCTGCTCCAGTGGTTTTATGGAGATAAGAGGCTATCGCACACATATCTGATACCGTTGTAATTGCTTTGCCAGAGAGCTGCTCAGCTTCAGGAATGTTAGGTGTAATGACGTTTGCGAGGGGGAGAAGGTCGCTTCGTAAAGTTGTTATGGACTCTTTTGCTAGGAGGGCTATGCCCCCTTTTGCAAGCATGACAGGGTCTATGACAACGTGTAAATAAGGGTGACGATTTGTTACTTGTTTTATTTCTGTCGCAATAGCAATAATGGTATCACTCTTCCCAAGCATGCCTATTTTTATAGCATCTGCACCAATATCGTTGATAACGCTACGGATTTGTGCACGAATAAAATCAGGAGGGACTGGTAGAATATTGTACACACCTAACGTATTTTGATCCGTTAAAGCTGTGATAGCCGTTGAAGCATAGGCACCAAGGGATGTAATCGTTTTAATATCTGCTTGTATTCCCGCACCACCACCAGAATCACTGCCCGCTATAGAGAGAATACGTGCTATAGGCTTTGAGAACATATTGAGATACTATGTTTTAGGTACTATGTTTGATAACTTCTTCTAAAGCAGAACATATGAGTGTGGCAGACTCATTCACCATGTTTTGAGTTTCTGCTTCCACCATAACACGTATGAGGGGTTCTGTGCCACTACGGCGGAGTACAAGACGCCCTTTTCCTGCGAGGCGCTGTTCTATTTCTTGTTGACGTTGGTGTATAATGGGCGTATCAAGAGGGCATTTTCCTTGGTAATGGATATTGCGTAATGTTTGTGGAAAAGGACGAAAGAGGTGGCAAATTTCGCTAGCTGGGCGATTGGTTTTAACAATCACCTCAAGAACTTGTAAGGCAGCAATAAGCCCGTCACCTGTCGTTGAAAAGTCTGTTAGTACTACATGACCAGATTGTTCTCCACCGACGTTGATACCGCATTGACGCATACGCTCCATTACATGACGGTCTCCAACAGAAGTACGCTCTAAAGTAATTCCAAGTGTCTCTAGAAAACGTTCTAGTCCCATATTCGACATAACAGTAGAAACAATGGCGTGTTTGGTAAGACGTTCCTCTTGTAACCATGATTGAGCAATTAAGGCTAAGATCTGATCTCCATCAACAATATGTCCCTTTTCGTCAACGATAATAACGCGATCTGCATCGCCATCAAGGGCGATACCAATATGGGCACCGTGTTGTTGTACGGCCTTACATAAAGCATGAGGATGTGTTGAGCCACAACGATCATTAATATTGATTCCGTTAGGTTCGCATCCTAAACGGGTTACTTCAGCACCGAGCTCCCATAAAGCAGTAGGGGCTACCCGGTAAGACGAACCATTAGCACAATCAATAACAATGCGTATTCCATCAAGGCGAAGTTTACGAGGAAAAGATACCTTAGCACTTTCGATATATCGTCCAGCCGCATCGTTTAATCGTGAGGCACGACCAATCTTATCAGGAGAGGCAAGATGTGCTGAGAGATCAGTTTCCATAAGGTTTTCAATATTAAGCTCGTCTTGATCAGAGAGTTTAAAACCGTCAGGACCAAATAATTTGATACCGTTGTCACTATATGGGTTGTGAGAGGCTGAAATCATAATGCCAAGATCGGCGCGAAGAGATCGCGTTAACATGGCAATAGCGGGTGTTGGTAATGGCCCGACGAGAGTGACATCCATTCCGGATGAGAGAAAGCCAGAAACGAGTGCGTTTTCAATCATGTAACCAGAGAGGCGTGTATCTTTACCTAGAAGAACACTATGTCTATGATTCCCGCGTTTAAAATACACGCCTGCTGCTTGGCCTAGTTTTTGGGCAATTTCTACGGTCATAGGGATAGTGTTGGTTGTTCCACGGATACCGTCTGTTCCAAAAAATTTCTTCATGTTTTTATCTCAAAAAATTAATTAAAGAATGAGTATTCACGAACCATATAAACTCTGCCAAACGCGCATGCTTTGCATCATGTCAGGAACATTGTGGACACGTAAGACAGGGGCACCGAGTGGCATAGCTGAAAGAGTAGCAATCTGTGTTCCTGAATCTCGCGATGCTGCTTGAGATTCATGTGTCATGACACCAATCATACGTTTGCGTGATACGCCAAAAAGGACGCGATAACCTAAATTTGCCATGATGAGACAGCGACGTAAAAGTTCTATATTTTGTGAGGGAGTTTTAGCAAATCCAAAGCCAGGGTCTACGATGATTCGTTCCTTAGAAATGCCAGCTGCAACGACAGTGTTTATGCGTTCACCAAGTTCGCGCACAACATCATAAACGATATGATTATAAAATACATGTTTGTCCATAGTTTGTGGCGTACCGCGCATATGCATGAGCACAACACCACAATCCTTTTGAGCAAGTAGAGGTAAAGCTTGTGGGTCATGTTGTAAAGCACTAATATCATTGATGATTTGGGCACCCAAAGCAAGTGCACGGTTCATAACAAAGCTATTACGGGTATCAACTGATAAAGTCACGTGTGGAAAATTTGTCCGTAAAGCCTCTATGACGGGGCCTATTCTCTCCCACTCTTGTTCTGGTGTAATAGGCGTAGCGCCTGGTCGTGTACTTTCCCCTCCAATATCGATGAGAAAACACCCTGCAGTATTCATATTATGTACAGTTGTCAAAACTTCTTCTATACAAGTATGTTGCCCGCCATCGCTAAAGCTATCAGGTGTTATGTTTAGAATACCCATAACTTGTGGACCATCTGGCAAGCATTTTGTATAGGGTATATGAGTTAAACGAATAAGTACATCCTGCCATGTAGAGGGTACGGAATCTATTTGCATAACAGGAGATGTAGAAGAGCCCTCAATGAGGCGAACATGCGTAAAAGCGATCTCTCCCCCCATAAGAGGTAACCCTATACCACGATATATGGCATCCCGAGCATCTGATCCATAAAGTAAAGCTATAGGTTCTACCAACCGACTCCACATAACGTAACCTAATATTTGATAGCTTTAAACTGTCAGGACTTAGCTCGGTTGTGGTATTGGTGTTGTATGGCTGGTAACAGAGGTTGAATTATCTTTGAGAATCACCTGTGGTACTGAACTACGTCGATTGATCGGGCCATTATCTTCAACTTCGGTGCGTTCAATGGGTTGACCACGCATAACTTGACGGATCTCCTCACCTGTAAGAGTTTCAAACTCTAAAAGTGCCGCAGCTAGGCGATGGAGTGCATCAATATTATTATAGAGATAACCGCGTGCCTCATTATAAGCAACATCAATGAGAGATTTAACTTCTTCATCAATTTCTCGTGCGGTTTGCTCTGAAAAGTGACGAGTAGATCCTGAAAAGGGACTGTTGTTATGATCGTCTCCTGTATAGGCAACCATACCAAGCTTTTTGCTCATACCCCACTCTGTCACCATACTACGTGCAACACGGGTAGCCATTCGAATATCTCCCATGGCGCCGTTGCAAATATTGTCTTTGCCATAAGCGACTTCTTCTGCAACACGACCACCCATGGCTACGACAAGATGAGCTCGTGCATTTTTATAGCTCATAGATAAACGATCATTTTCAGGAAGACGCATGACCATACCTAAAGCTTGTCCTCGTGGGATAATCGTTGCTTTATGGATAGGCTCGCTTTCTGGTACGAGTACAGCAACAATAGCGTGACCAGCTTCGTGATAGGCGGTTCGTTTCTTTTCATCATCACTCATAACGAGTGATCGACGTTCGACTCCCATCAGTACTTTATCTTTGGCATTCTCAAATTCCTGCATGGAGACAGTACGACGATTAAGGCGGGCTGCAGCAAGAGCGGCTTCATTAACTAAATTGGCGAGGTCTGCGCCTGAAAACCCAGGTGTACCGCGCGCGATAATACGTGGATCAACATCAGAGGCAAGAGGAACTTTCCGCATGTGTACACGCAATACTTTTTCACGACCATTGATGTCTGGATTTGGAACGACAACTTGTCGGTCAAAACGACCAGGACGTAAAAGGGCAGGGTCTAATACATCAGGACGATTGGTTGCCGCAATAAGAATAACACCTTCATTACTTTCAAACCCATCCATTTCGACAAGCATTTGGTTCAGGGTTTGTTCACGCTCATCGTTGCCGCCTCCCATTCCAATACCGCGATGACGACCAACAGCGTCAATTTCGTCGATGAAAATAATACAGGGAGCAGCTTTCTTCCCTTGCTCAAACATATTGCGTACGCGTGAAGCACCAACACCTACAAACATTTCTACAAAGTCTGAACCAGAAATAGTAAAGAAAGGTACATTGGCTTCTCCTGCGATCGCACGGGCGAGAAGAGTTTTGCCTGTTCCTGGTGGTCCAGAAAGAAGTACACCTTTTGGAATTTTACCACCTAATCGTGTAAATTTCTGTGGATCCTTTAGAAATTCAACAATTTCTTGAAGTTCTCCTTTGGCTTCGTCAATCCCTGCAACATCATCAAAAGTAATACGACCTTGCTTTTCTGTTAATATACGTGCGCGCGATTTTCCAAAACCTAAGGCTCGCCCCCCTGCACCTGACATTTGACGCATTATAATAAACCATGCGGCTATTAAAAGGAGAATAGGTAGAGAATTTAAGAAAAGACGTAGTAAAGGGCTACTGCCTTGAGCGATCGGCTTGGCAGTAATTTCAACTTTTTTATTTATCAAACGATCGACTAGGTTTAGATCTGTCGGTGCGTAAGTTTCAAAAGCTGTGCCATCTGTTAATACGCCAGAAATGTTACGGTTTTGTATGACAACAGAGCGAACGTGTCCGGATTCTACATCTGCAATAAAATCAGAATAAGCGAGTTGTTGGATTGCTCGTCGGTTACCTTTTATCTGAAACATATTAACAAAAAACAGGAGCACTAGAATAATGCTAACCCAGAGCACCAAATTGCGGCCTAAATTTTTCATGATGTCGGGATATCCGTTAGTCCTTGATACGTTGTATACATATTATATAGCATAATATATCTTAATTTAAGTATATCTACCAAAAGATAAAATTATCTTTAATCTATGGTTTAATATAGATGATTTTGTTGTTGAGAGTCAGCATAAAGGGTTTCTCCTGTGAGGGGAATAGGAGGGTGAAAGAGGATAGAGATATTTTTCCATTCGGGTTCTGCTAGGTCAAGGTGTGGTACGGCTACGCGTTGACCATGGTGCCAGAGAGCCGGAAGTGTTGCGCAAAAAAGAGCAGGCCATCCTTTACGAACATGGCGGGGGAGACCAAAACCACATGCAGAGATATAGAGTTTTTCGAGGTGCGTAGAGGAGGATGAAATAAGTTTAAAACGGTTATCCCAAATAGCACCGGAATGAGCCTGGATAGGATGGGCAATAGCCGCTTGTTCTCGTATAAGATACCAATTTTCTCGCCATCGAAGCAATCTTACACCCCACAATGTTGCTTCACGTTCAGAGGTATGAAGTCGGGTTACGGCACTAATGGGAGGAGGGTAAGGTGATCCACTTATGCCGTGTAGGAGAGAGGCTAATATATAAGGTTCAGGTAGGGTTTTCCCAAGTCGTGCCCATCCAAAATGAAGAAGAGAAACTGTTTGGGCGAGAGTTTTTGATGTTGCTCTTGTTTGGTGTGACCGTAATTCTCCAGCATGCATGGCAAGCTTCCAGTAATAGTCGCGTAGTTTTAGTTTACGAAGGGTGGAGCGTATGCGTACACGTTGAGCATGTTGGTTTTTATTTGAGGGGTCATCTATCCAGTTTAAGCTAGCTTTTTTTAGGGTATTACGTAGAGCTTGGCGTGAAACGTCAAGTAATGGGCGGATGAGCCGTATGTTTGACAGAATACGAATGTAACCCATAGCGGCTAATCCATTGTTACCACTCCCAGAGATTTCACGCATATAGGCGGTTTCTGCCTGATCGTCTGCTTGATGTCCTAGTAAAAGGTCAATACAACCTTCTTCATGACAAGCACGAGTTAATATGGTGTAACGGGCATAGCGTGCTCGTGCCGCAAGGCTAGGACCTTGAGATAATTTTTTTAATGTCAGCAAGCGAGAGGGTATATCCATCTCGCGTAAACGTGCAATTGTCCATAAGGCCTCTTGAGTAGATTCTGCCCGTATTCCATGATCGACAACCAGTGCCAAAATATTAACACGCCATGTTCGCGCGAGCCATGCAAGACACAAACTATCTCCACCTCCTGATACAGCTATAGCAATAGGAGGCAAGTTAGGATTATCAGCCAAAAAAGGACCAAGGTCAGACATTCTGTTAGCAAACCATGTTGGCGTAACATGGGTTGATGAAAATACAGAACGATTTGAGGACAATATTATAATAAAATACTCATTGTTAATGTATGAAGTGAGTAGAGATTCTCATTAGTGACAGTTTCCACGTCTGAGATAGATATTATAAGCTCGACTGATACGATCTGTGGGATGAGGAAATTCTTTTTTCAATTTGTGTAAGGCTTCGCATGCAGCTTTTTTATTATTTAATGCTAGTAAAGTTGCTGTAATACCAAGTAAACAATCAGGTGCGCGTAGACTTTTGGGAGCAAGTTTATACGCATCGTAATAGGCGACAGCGGAACGTTGGTACTGTTTTTGACCTGCTAGAGACTGTGCTAATAAGAAACGAGCATCAATGCGTAAATTACCTTTAGCCGTTTTTAGAGCAGCTTCTGCATGACTACGTGCTGCTGCATAATCTTTGCGTAACAAGGCTTCTTCCCCTATTTTTATAAGATTTTCAGGGGAGTAATTACGATTTGCAAGGAGAGATTCCGATGGCTTTGCCATAGGCGTATTTTTGAGGTTTGTTTGGGCAGCAAATTGATTATCCGCAATTTGTTTAGAAAGAGCGGCAGTCTTTTGTTGTAGGTCTTGTTTGAGTTGATCAATCTCACCACGCATATCGCGTTGATGTTGTTCAAGAGAGTTAACACGATCTAAAAGTTGAGAAAGAAGATCACTATCGCCAGAAGAGAGGGTGCGAGAAGAAGAATGGACATTTGATGAGGTGGGCGTATTGTCTAACGATTCTTGCATCTGAGCAAGTGTCTGTCGTAATTCAAGGATTTGATTTTGCAGAGCAATACCTTCGCGACTTGTGATATTTTGGGCATATACGGGTGTGTAAATAAACCCTGTTAGTGTAAATGCTACAAAGGCAAATTTTAGAAAAACAATACTATTGTAAAGCTTACGTGCTCTTATCATCTGGGTGTCCATTAGAGACCTCACGTGGTTATCCTAATTTTGAAAAAATCCTAGCCATTATCTTTGATAACCTACAAAATATCAAGGGTTAGCGTAATAAAGAAAAGAGGCTGAACATTTATGTTTCAGCCCCTTTTTTTAACTAAAGTATTAAAGGAAACTTACTTGACAGTTGTCGTAGCGTTACGATTTTGCGCCCAAGCCTGTTCGTTATCACCAAGAGCAATAGGACGATCTTTACCGTAAGAAATCGTAGAGATACGTGAAGGAGAAACACCTTTTGCAACAAGCAAATCACGGGCTGCATTAGCACGGCGTTGACCTAAAGCAATGTTATATTCTTCAGTGCCTCTGTCATCGCAGTTACCTGCAACTTGAACGTTAACTTGCGGGTATTTGGCAAGCCAATCAGCTTGTTTTTGCAAAGTTGCTTTTGCATCATCACTTAAATTACTTTTATCGAAAGCAAAGAAAACGCGATTGCCAGCTGTTGCAATGAGATCAGCCTCGCTACCTGGAACAGGACCAGCCGGTGGAGGAGGAGCTATAGCTGCTGTAGAGGCACCAGAGGTGTTATTTGCTTTCTCGTGTGCACACGCAGAAAGAAGAGCAACCATGCCAAGAACGGCAACAACTTTTATTTTCATGTGTCTAATCCTAATAACTAACTCCGAGTTTATCAGAGAAAAGAGTTAAAACCTGTATTCCCAAGATTCTTCCGAACTCATTCCAGAACTTTTTACGAGTCGACGAATTTCTTGGTCGTTAATACATTATAGTCACACTCTATTTTAGTCGTCAAGTAGTGTATAAATTTCGTGTATTTATACGCCATTGTTTATATACCATCTCTCGTATAAACAACATAACGATGTCTACCATAATAAGTAGCTATTAACATCACGGCATACAAATACAAAAAGGACTTATCCATGTAAAGGAGACCACGCAGGATCAGAAGCACCTTCTGGTGTTATTAATACACGATTGTTAAAACCTGTAATATCTACCATGTTAATGGTTGTACTAAAGCCAGTGCCACCAACACCGGCACGTGTTTGATGGCAGTATGCGATAACGCGACCGTTAGGACAGAAACTAGGACCTTCTACTGTAAATCCTTCTGTCATAATTCGTTCTCCTGTACCGTCTGGTGCCATAGTTCCAAGCGAAAACATACCGCCGACAATATGTGTGAAAGCAATTAAATCGCCTCTAGGTGACCAAACGGGTGTTCCGTAATTCCCATGTCCGTAAGAAATACGTTGTGCACTTCCGCCAGAGGCCGGCATAATATAGAGTTGTGGAGACCCTCCGCGGTCAGAGGTAAAAACAATCTGTTTTCCATCAGGACTGTAGCAAGGGCTTGTGTCAATAGCGCCTGAGGCGGTAATTTGTCGGCGTAAGCCAGAGACAAGGTCAACAATAAATAAATCAGAGCCACTACCGTGAGTGACAGAAAGTACAACAGAATGTCCGTCCGGAGAAAAACGTGGAGCAAAAGAAATACCGTGGAAATTACCTAAGAGCCGTTGGTGACCGTTATTAAGGTCAAACAGATAGACACGCGGACGATTATAGGCATATGACATAAATGCAAGTTGATCTTTTGTTGGGCTAAATCGTGGGGTAATTGTTAGCCAGCGTCCGGCCGTTAACATACGGACATTAGCCCCATCTTGATCCATAATAGCTAAGCGTGTGCGTTGGCGTCCACGATGGCCTGATCGGGAAATAAAAGCAATACGCGTATCAAAATATCCTTTTTCTCCCAGCATGCGTTCATAAATGACGTCGCCTATAATATGTGCAACGCGTCGCCAATTTGCCATCGGTGTGGTATAAGCCGTACCTTGAATTTGTTGACGAGTTAAAACATCCCATAGGCGCATTTCTACTCTGACAGAAGAGCCATTACTTAAGACATCTCCAGTGATTTGGGCTCGAGCACCCATGTTTTTAGAAATTTGAAAATTTGGTATACCTTGTACATTACTGCCAGGTATGACCTTAAATAAGCCGGTACTGTTAAGGTCATTTGTAATGACTCCGGAGATTTCTCTGCCTATATTGTTGTTGAAATCTGGAATAATAATAGGGATAGGTGCAGTTCTCGCCTGATCAACGGTAATTTCTGCCTCTTGCATTGTGTGTGTACTGGTGTTTGATTGTGCAAAGCTTTTAAGAGGTGTTGTAAGAATACCTGTTATAGTAGCGCCTGCACCAACGAATGTGCGACGACGTAAGGACGTAGCGAGAATATCGGCGTCGTGGTCAGAAATAAGGGGGCGAGTATTTTGAAGCATGTTGTTGTCCTCTCTTGTAGAAATTATGGTCTGAAGACAAATTTAAGTTGTCTGGGTTGGCCAAGTAACTTTTTGGGGATGGGAAGTTTAGCACATGTCGGACTAAGTACCGCAGCACGAGCACGTTCTGCGAGAGCACGATAAGATGGGTCTGTATTCATACGGGCCTGTGTTTCGGGGGAAAATTGTACGACACGCGCCTCCCCTGTTGCGTCCACTGTTACGATAAGATGTGCAACGAAAGAGGCATAGTCTTTTGCAGCTGTGTCTTCAGTATAGCAACGACGAACTTGCGCGCCAAGGGCTTTTTGTTCGCTTGTGCTTAGACGACCTACAATATTACTTATAGAAGTTTGATTACTTCTAGATAATCTTTTTGTAGAAAGCATTGAATCGTTTTTTTTCTCATCAGAGCGAAATGTATTCAAAGTTTCTAGCAGAGAGTCGGAGTCTTGTTGTGTCTTTTTTGGCTTACTAACGGGAGTAATGTGTGAAGGTATAACCATATTGGGAAGAGATACAGGGTGTTCTGTCAGGGGAGAAGGTGTATTGATTGTACGTACAGGTGTTACTAGAGGACTAAGAGTCGGTATCGTCTTGATAGGTTCAGTTAAAGGCTCCTCTGCTTTTGGAGGTGTTGGTATTGCAGGGAGGGATTCTGTCTCTTGTTGTGGTTGTGGTAGTGTTGGTGACGGTACAGGGGGGAGTGTTACTGTACGGGGGAGTGGTTGAGGTTGTTCTAATACTGGTGTTTTTGTAAGCGAGGCTGTTCTAGCTGAATGACTTTCGTTATGTGTAAGAGAAGGCTCAAAAGCCATTTCTATGGTGGCAGGTGGTTCTCCTTCTGGCGGCTCAGTTGGAGACAATACGATAAAAATAATAAATAAAAATAAAATATGTGCTGCTATAGACGAATAAAAAGAACGCCAAAGCAATGTTCGTTCTGAACGGCGTAGTCGTGATAAGGACTTAGTTTGTCCGTTTAAGCGCATATTAACTAAAATCTACCGTTGGCGGGTTGTTGTGCTAATAGAGCCACATGCGTGAATCCACCTTCAGTGATTTGTCCCATAACCTGCATGACACGACCATAATCAATATGAGCGTCACCACGGACAAAAATACGATGTGAAGAATCGTTGTTAGAGGCGGCTTTTAGAGCAGTAACAAGTTGGTCAGGTGTTACAGGAGTATCACCTAGATAAAGTGAACCATCAGCCTTAATAGAAACAGTAATGGGTTTTGTTTCTGTGTTGACAGGTCGTGCATCAGTTTTAGGAAGATCAACATTAACGCCGCTCGTCATCATAGGAGATGTAACCATAAAAATGATAAGCAACACAAGCATAACATCGACAAACGGTGTTACATTGATTTCAGCCATTAAACGCTTACGACGTCGTTTTCTGGAGACTATTCCCATGAATTATCCCCTTTCTTCAGACTGTCTAGACAGAATAGCTGTAAACTCAGTGCCAAAACCTTCCATACGATCTTGGAATTTGTCAAGACTATTGCTTGTTACGTTGTATGCTATATAGGCTGGGATAGCCGTAAAGAGACCGACAGCTGTTGCAAATAAGGCTTCAGAAATACCTGGTGCGACAACGCTTAGGTTCGTATTGTGTTGAGCTGCGATGGAGTCAAATGCGTACATAATACCCCATACAGTACCAAATAATCCGATAAAAGGAGCAACTGGTCCTATTGTTGCTAAAAAAGTAACCCAGCGACGTAAACGATCCATTTCACGGGTAATCGTAATATCGATAGCACGGTCAACGCGTTCTTTAACCCCTCCATGTACGAGGTCAGCATGCGGAATACGAGCAGAACGACGCCACTCTCCCATAGCAGCGCCAAATACAGCAGCAAGTGGGTGGGTAGGTCTAGCACCGTCATTCTCATATAAACTGTCAAGACTTCCACCAGACCAGAATCGTTCTTCAAAATCTGAGGCAGCACGATTCACACGTCGTATGGTGACTATTTTATCAAAAATAACAGCCCAAACAACGATACTGCAGAGTAAAAGTCCGGCTATAACCAGTTTAACAACAGGTGATGAATTTATAAATAATGTCCAAACTGACAAATGTCCTGCGGCTGTTACCCCAAGATTTGCTGTATCAACTGTACGATCCAATAATGCCTCCTCATTTGAAAAATTGGTTTTAGAGAATCAGTTTTCCGATATAAATAGATACTCGCATATGTTAATTATATGCATACAATATGTGTTTTAATGCAAAGTAACAAGATGATCTTATTCATGAATGGGGGGTTAGTTTTCGCAAAAGATGATACCATGCCATTGGAAATTTAACAGGACGTTTTGTTTCTATATGGACACAAGCCAATCGAACGTTGATGCGTGCATAAATCTGTGAGTCTTTTACAATGGTCTGTTTCATATCACAACTTGCATGACCGAGTTTTGTTAGTTCCGTTTGAATACTAAAAAGATCATCTAAACGAAGTGGCTTTTTACAAGATAAGGTTATATCACGCACCACGAAAATAAGTTTATGTTTGTTGACTAATTCTAAGACAGAAGACCCAAGGTTTCGTATCGTTTCTGTACGTGCACGTTCAGCAAAAACGAGATATCGAGCATGATACACAATACCATTGGCATCTGTATCTTCATAGTAGACTCTAAAGTGAATAGAGTGAGTACTCATATTTTTCCTTCGTCCAGAGAGAGAAAATTAAGCTGTTTATTATCAGTTGTCTGTTCTTTCGGTGGGGATAAGCCGAGGTGATTCCAACCTTTTTCCCCTAAAACACGGCCACGACTCGTGCGAAGGACAAGTCCTTCTTGAATCAAATAGGGTTCGATAACATCTTCTAACGTATCACGTGATTCTGCTAATGCGGCAGCGAGTGTGTCTATACCAACAGGTCCTCCGTGATGGTAGTTTGCAATGCGGCGTAGATAGTGGCGATCCATGTTATCTAACCCTAGCGTGTCGACTTCGAGGCGTTGGAGGGCAGCATCAACGATGGAGGCATCTACAGTCTTATCTCTTGGTATAGAGAGTGAGGCGAAGTCACGTACCCTACGAAGAAGTCGTCCAGCAATACGCGGTGTTCCGCGAGATCTGCGGGCAATTTCCATAGCACCTTCAGAAGAGAGTAAGAAACCAAGTTTGTGAGCATTGCGTGTAACAATTTGGCAGAGTTCTTCTGGTGTGTAAAAGACAAGTCGGAGTGGAATGCCAAATCGATCGCGTAGAGGGGTTGCAAGCAAGCCAGCACGTGTGGTCGCAGCTACGAGTGTGAAAGGTGGAAGATCAATGCGGACGGAACGGGCAGCGGGTCCCTCTCCAATAATGAGATCGAGTTGAAAATCCTCCATAGCGGGATAAAGAATTTCTTCAACAGTTGGTTGGAGTCGATGTATCTCGTCTATGAACAGTACATCACGGGGTTGTAAATTCGTTAAAATAGCAGCAAGATCACCAGCTCGTTGAATAATAGGACCCGAGGTTGTACGAAATCCTACGCCAAGTTCATGTGAAATAATTTGTGCTAATGTGGTTTTTCCAAGACCAGGTGGCCCATGGAGGAGAACATGGTCCATCGCTTCGCCACGCTGACGTGCTGCGCTCACAAAAATAGATAAATTTTCTCGACTCGACTGTTGTCCTGTAAAATCGGCTAGTGTCTTCGGTCGTAAGGCAGTTTCATTCGTATCACTTTCCTGCCAAGAAGGGGTTACGATTTTTTGTGAGGGATCAACGCTCATTTATCAAGCTCTTTTAAGCTGTCACGAATAACAGTATCAAGGGACGCTTCTGGCCCTAAAGCATGCATAATACGTCGAACGACACGACTGGCTTCAAGGCGTTGAAAGCCTAATCCTGTGAGGGCTGTTAAAGCGTCTGTTTCTGTTCTATCATTTCCATCGTTGGGAGAAATTGTCGGAGAAAAGCTTGTTGTGTTGTCTTTCCTGAACGTTTTACTTACTTTATCCCGTAGTTCTGTCAGAATACGTGATGCAAGACGGTTGCCTACTCCTGGAGTACGCATAAGAAAAGTTTTATCTGACAGTGCAAAAGTAGTCTCTAATTCGTCTAATGTCAGTGTGGAGAGAATATTCAGAGCCATTTTAGCACCTACGCCTTGTACGCTGGTTAGCTGGCGAAACCATTCACGTTCGTTGTTCTCAATAAAACCGTATAATAAAATAGCATCTTCACGTACGATAGTTTCTATCAAGAGGCTTGTTTTTTCTGGCGGAGAGGGAAGCGTTGCTAGAGTACGAGATGATGTCGCAACTAAATAACCAACACCGTTGACATCAACGACGCAACTTCCTGTATCGCGGTGAATAATAAAGCCACTTAAAGAAGCAATCATACGATTCTCTTAATTTCTTACTCTAGCCATTATATGGTGTACGCTCGTCCGGTAATGGGCATGGCAAATGGCTATGGCCAAAGCATCAGAAGCATCAGAGCGGGGAATAGCAATGCCAGGGAGCAAGTGACGTACCATGGCTTGTACTTGTAATTTACTCGCACTGCCTGTTCCAACAACAGCTTTTTTGACAGCGAGTGCGCCATATTCTGATACTGTAAGACCTGCCATAGCAGGGGCGAGAAGAGCAATACCACGTGCATAGCCTAATTTAAGAGTAGAGGTGCCATTACGGTTGACATAAGTTTCCTCAACTGCAGCCTCGGCAGGTGTCAGCTGTGTAATGAGGGTCTGTAATTCTTGATAAAGTTTTTTTAGTCTCTCAGGAACACTCGTCGCGCTATCAGTTGAAATGACACCATTCGCAACATGAAAAAGTCTGTTATCTTTAACATCGATGACGCCCCATCCCGTAAAACGTAAACCGGGGTCAATTCCAAGAAGACGGATCACGAATGACTCTTAAGATAGTTTTCAACTAAATCATCGGGTAAATCGAAATTGGTATATACATTTTGGACATCGTCATGATCCTCCAGCGCATCAAGCAGTTTGAAAAGGGCACGTGTTTTTTCTTCATCAAGAGGAACCGTTATCTCAGGTTGCCAATCAAGTTTGGCAATCTTAGGTGGACCAAAACGATTTTCTAAAGTATCACGTACGGTAAAAAACGACTCTACTGTACATGTAATTTGATGTTCTGCAGAATTGGATATGACATTTTCTGCCCCTGCTTCGATAGCAGTTTCTAAAATATCTTCTTCAGAGACTGTTTCTGATGGATATATGATAACACCTAAACGACGGAACATGAAAGAAACAGAATTTGTTTCCCCAAGAGAGCCACCGTGTTTAGAAAAGGCAGCACGTATATCTGAAGCTGTACGATTACGATTATCTGTTAATCCTTCCACAATAACAGCAACACCTGCAGGTCCGTATCCCTCATAACGTACTTCCGTATAGTCATTGCCACTTATTGCACCAGAGGCTTTTTTGATGGCGCGTTCAATAGTATCTTTAGGCATATTGACTTCTCGTGCCAAGGCAATCGCAGCACGTAAGCGTGGGTTGGAAGCGGGGTCTGGCAACCCTGCGCGTGTTGCGACAGTCAACTCACGAATAATTTTAGCGAATTGTTTAGAGCGTTTAGCATCTTGTGCACCTTTACGGTGCATAATATTTTTAAATTGGGAATGTCCAGCCATGTTGTAACCTTATTTGTTGAGTGTTGTCATTGATAAAACAAAAGTTAGTGTATGCGCCCATGACAATTCTTGTATCTGAGACCTGAACCGCATGGGCATGAGGCGTTACGGGGCGTTTCCCCCCAGCTCGAAGGATCACTCGGTAAAATAGCACTTGCGCCGATAGGGGTTGCTATCGTTGGATCGACTTTCCAGGAAATTTGTGGACCTGGTTCTGATGTGTAACCTAGTATACCAGGGTCAGAATGAATTGACGCTATATTTTCTAAAGGATCGATCGGGGGAGGGAGTGTTACTTCAACATGTGCAAGTAAAGATGCAATACGATGCCGTAGCTCTTCTTGCATGTAGGTAAATAGTACAGATGCCTCATGTTTATATTCATTAAGAGGATCTTTTTGTCCATAGGCACGTAAGCCAATCCCTTGGCGGAGTTGATCAAGGGCGTGTAAATGTTCTTTCCAAACAGTATCGTATGTTGTCAGGAGTATCTGTTTTTCGATAAAACGCATGAGGTCAGTTCCCATATTAGCAGCACGAGTTGCTTGTGTTTGCTGGACGGCAGTATAGATGCGTTGAATAACATCATGGGGCTCTATATGATCCTCTTTAACCCAATCGGAGACAGGAAGATCAAGGGAAAAAGTTTTATGAATTTCTGTTGTGAGCTCGTCGACAGCCCATTGTTCAACAAAAGATTTTTCAGGGATATGGCGTGCCACCATGGCTTCGATGACGTCCTCGTAAGCATCGTTGATAATAGGAGAAACATCGTTAAGCGACATAAATTCACGGCGTTCGGCATAAACCTCTTTTCGTTGAGCATTCACAATATCATCATATTTTAATGTGTTTCGTCGCATTTCAAAATTGTGTGCTTCTACTTTTTTTTGTGCACGTTCTAAGGCTTTGCTGAGCCACGGGTGAATAAGAGGTTCTCCTTCTCTTAACCCCATTTTTTGAAGGAATCCACCCATACGTTCTGATCCAAAGATACGCATAAGATCATCTTGAAGGGAAATAAAGAAACGCGAATTACCAGGATCCCCTTGTCGACCAGAGCGTCCACGAAGTTGGTTATCGATACGGCGACTTTCATGACGTTCAGTCCCAATAACGTAAAGTCCACCTGCCGCACAAACAATATCATGGTCACGATTAACACGGTCTCGGATGGCTTGTTCTGCAGCTTGACGTTCAGGCGAATCTTCTATTTCTCCGAGTTCTTGTGCGATGAGCATTTCAATGTTTCCACCGAGTTTGATATCTGTACCTCGTCCTGCCATATTGGTTGCAATGGTTACAGCACCAGGTGTGCCGGCTTGTGCAATGATTTTGGCTTCCATTTCGTGAAAGCGTGCATTTAGGACATTATGAGGGATTTTTTCTTGTTGGAGTTGCTTTGATAAAGCCTCACTTTTTTCAATAGATGTTGTGCCAACTAAAATAGGTTGACCGCGTTCATGTACTTCGTGAATCAGTTTCACAACAGCTTTGAATTTATCTGATTCTGTAAGATAGATTTCATCATCTTCGTCTATGCGTCGTATAGGTTTATTGGTGGGAATTGCCACAACATTAAGATTATAAATTTCTTCGAGCTCATCAGCTTCTGTCATGGCAGTACCCGTCATTCCTGAAAGTTTTGGATAAAGACGGAAAAAATTTTGAAAAGTAATAGAAGCAAGCGTTTGATTCTCTTGTTGGATTTCGACGTGTTCTTTTGCCTCTAATGCTTGGTGTAGACCATCAGAGTAACGTCGACCATCCATCATACGACCTGTGAACTCATCGATGATAATGACTTTGTCATTGCGTACAATATAATCGACATCGCGTGTAAAAAGTGTATGGGCGCGGAGGGATTGTTGCACGTGATGTAAGACGGCTACGTGGTGGGGGTCATACAATCCGCCATTTTCTAAAATATTGGCGGATTGTAGTAATTCCTCTATGTGATCTGACCCATACTCAGTGAGAATGACAGACCGCATTTTTTCATCTTTTTCAAAAGTAGTTGGATTTTGTACTAGCTTGGCAACGACAGCGTTTACCGTGCGGTAAAGGTCAGAACTATCTTCTGTAGGACCCGATATAATAAGAGGGGTTCGTGCTTCGTCAATAAGAATAGAATCGACTTCATCAACAATGGCATGGTGAAACGGACGCTGTACCATCTCTGAGAGGTGGTATTTCATGTTGTCGCGGAGATAATCAAAGCCGAGTTCATTATTGGTGCCGTAAGTAATGTCTGCGGCATAAGCTTGACGGCGGGCATCATCTGGCATATTGGGGACGATAATCCCCGTGCTGAGCCCAAGAAAGCTGTAAAGTTTACTCATTTCAGTAGCATCACGTGCCGCCAAATAATCATTGACTGTGACAACATGGACACCCTTTCCTGAGAGTGCGCTCAGGTATACCGCAAGGGTAGCCACAAGGGTTTTCCCTTCACCTGTTTTCATTTCTGCAATATGCCCAGCGTGTAAAGCCATGCCTCCAATAAGCTGTACATCAAAATGACGCATTCCTAATACGCGTCGAGAGGCTTCACGTGTGACAGCAAAAGCTTCGGGGAGTATGTCATCTTGGTTAGCACCATGAGCGAGCTTGTGACGAAGTTCACTTGTTATACCCGTAAGGCTTGCATCATCAAGAGCTTGCATTTTTGGTTCTAGGGCGTTGATGTCTGATACACGACGTTGAAAAATCTTAAGAGCTCGATCGTTTGTAGTCCCAAAGAGAGCGCGCATAAAACGTGAAAGCATGCAGACCTTCCATAAATTTCGAGTAGTGTGTTTTGAATACTGATGACAAGTAGTCAGAAAAGAGTACAAAGTATAATAAATATTCAATACAAAATTAAGAGGGTGTTAGGTAATGGTCAATGATTTAAAAGTATTTATGAAGTTTAAGGCTTGCCGAAAAGAGTTGAACCGTTTCATAATAACAAAAGTAATTTTCCTTTCACTAGTTTAAGGTTTTTGTATCGATGCGATTGACAATTTCTACTTTTGCTTTGCTTTCGACAGCATTTTTTAGCTTTGTGCCATTTTCTACTTATGCAGCAAATACACCTTCTACAGGGACTACTGTTTCTGCAGGGAAAAACTCTTCACCTTCAAAAACTTTGAGCCCGAATACACTGCTTGCTATTGTCAACGGTGAAAAAATCACAATCGCTGATTTACAGGCGGCTTTAGCAAATGTGCCTCCGCAATGGCACCAGCTGCCGCCGAATGTGATTTATCCTTTAATGCTTGATCAGCTTATAGATCAAAAGGGTATTTTGATTGCAGCGCGTAAGGAAGGGCTAGAGAAAAAGCCTGACGTTCAAAGGTTAATGGCTGTCGCGTCTGATACGGTTCTGCAAAACGCGTGGTTATCTCAACAAGTGATGCCGCATCTTACTGATGACGCTATTGAACAATATTATGAACAAAATTATGCCAATAAACCCCCAGAAGAGGAAGTGCATGCGCGTCAGATCCTTGTTCAAACCAAAGCGGAAGCAGAAGCTGTTATTAAGAAGCTAAAGGCAGGGGCTAACTTTGCACAGCTTGCTGCAGAGGTCTCTAAAGATAAGGGAAGTGCTAGCCAAAATGGTGGCGATTTGGGGTGGTTTAGAAAAAGCGATATGGTCCCTGCCTTTGCTAATGCGGCTTTCTCTATGAAAAAGGGAGAGATTAGTAGCACACCTGTAAAAAGTCAGTATGGTTATCATATTATTCAAGTTCTTGGTATTCGTATGGTGCCGGTTCCAAAGCTTGATGAGGTGAAAAATAAGATTCGTCAAATTCTCTTTCAAAAATATGGACGTGAAGCTGTTGAAAATGTAATGCGAGGCATTAAAGTGGAGCGGTTTGATCCAAATACTGGTAAGCCTCTGCCCGCACAGCCAACGTCAGCAGCTCAGAAGAAGTGAAATATTGACCTTTTCCTGATAGAGGGGAGGGGTATACTTAAAAGGTTTTTGTATGGTTCAGACAATACGGATCTCTCCCCTTGCGTTGCCGTTACCAGAATTAGGCGTTGTTCGTGGTGTGCGTCTTGCTGCAGGTGCAGCGGGTATTCGTTATACAGGGCGAACGGACCTCGTTCTGATGGAGTTTACTTCGGGGACAACAGTAGCGGGTGTGTTCACCCGTAATAAATGCCCGGGGGCTCCAGTGGATTGGTGTCGTTCTGTTTTGCGAGGTGGTATTGCGCGTGCTCTTGTTGTGAATGCAGGAAATGCGAATGTTTTTACAGGTCGGGCGGGGCACGAAGCTTGCCTGCGTACCGCCGAGGGGGCTGCAGGTCTTATTGGGTGTCGTTTGGAAGAGGTTTTTTTAGCTTCTACGGGCGTTATTGGTGAGATTTTACCAGTTGAACGCATGACGGATACTTTGCCTTCTTTGTTTAACGCGTTAAAGGCAACGAATTGGGCAGAGGCTGCACATGGCATTATGACAACCGACACTTTCCCTAAAGCAGCCGTGGGAAGAGCCCGGATTGGAGGAGAAGAGGTCATTATCCAAGGTATTGCAAAAGGAAGCGGTATGATTGCACCTGATATGGCAACGATGCTTTCTTTTATTGCAACAGATGCACGTTTGCCAGCCTCTGTTTTGCAGGCTCTATTATCGGAAGGGGTTAAAACAACGTTTAATTGTATTACCGTTGATTCTGATACCTCTACCTCGGATATGGTAATTCTCTTTAGTACAGGTTTTGCTACTCATCCGCCGATAACGGAGAACGTTGATGCTTTAACAGATCCTAATCTAGCAGATTTTCGTAAAACCCTTAACGCTGTGTTACACGATCTTGCTTTGATGGTTGTACGAGATGGTGAAGGGATTACAAAGTTAATGCATATTACTGTAACGGGTGCTATCTCTGATGATTCGGCGCGATGTGTGGGGATGGCAATAGGGAACTCTCCTTTAGTTAAAACGGCTATTGCGGGAGAAGATGCGAATTGGGGGCGTATTGCTATGGCTGTTGGGAAGAGTGGAGAGCCAGCGGATCGAGATAAATTAAGTATATCTGTTGGGGGCATTTGTATTGCGAATAATGGCTCTGTGTGTGATGGCTATGATGAGACCTACGTTGTTGCCCATATGCGTGGACAAGAGGTTGATATTGCCGTTGATTTAGGACAGGGAAATGGATCGGCAAAAATTTGGAGTAGTGATTTAACACACGGTTATGTTGATATCAATGGATCTTATCGAAGCTAAACAATAACATAGTGACTATTTGAACAAATAGCACGCAAAGGAGTTTGATAATGTCTGTTTCTACGTCATCGCCGTCTGATACAAATTTCTCATCAGAGCTGATGACGCCTGTGCAGAGAGATGGCTGGATATATGCGGGTTTCTGGATACGGGCTTGCGCGTATCTCATAGATTGTCTGGTTTTTAGCATCTGTTCATTGATTGTATGGGTTTCCGTCGGCATTTTTTTTGCTTCTCATAGTTCTCTTGGCTTTCTAAATGATAAAAATCTAGAAAACTATTTTCTTTTTGAGGGATTATGTTTTCTTTTAGGGGGATTACTATTCTTTTTCTATTGTGTACTTTTTCAGTCTTCTCGTTTTGAAGCAACGCCGGGAAAAATGCTCTTTCATATGAGAGTGGTGACATATGATCGAAGACGTATAGGTTTTTGGCGTGCTGCGCTACGTTTTTTAATTAAAATGTTTATTTCCTTCCCTGTTCTATATATTGGTGTTGTGATGGTTGCTTTTACAGCGCGTAAGGAAAGTTTACACGACCTTATCGCTCGTACTGTGGTTGAACGGAAAGTTAAAGTCAATATTCTCATGCCTGAAAAAACGATACATGAGGAAACGACACTTGAAACTTTGAAAGAAGCATGATTACAGGTACCTGTTGGTTTAAGCGGTATTATATCCATAATGTTGTAAGAAAAAGAGGTTGTTTCGTTTTTCTTGCGAGGGTGTTTTGACGAGAGAGGATTTCCGAGATATGAGCATCTGTTATCCTCGGTGTTTTTGTCTCTCTCAAAAAGTGAAATTTTTTGTTCGATTATCGAAAACAGTAATTTATCACTTGTTGATGATAGGTTTCTGTTTTGTGGTTTGGAGTGTCGCTTGTTTACCGGTGACTTATGCACAAAATAAGCCATATGTTGTGGCTTCTGCTACGGGCGGGGTGACACAACAAGAGGCGCAGCAGCTTTTAAGCATTCTTAACGACCAAAAAAAGCGGGAGGAGTTTTCTCAGACATTAGCGCTTATGGTTAAAGCTTTGCCCTCTACGCAAACAACACTTAAAGAACAACCGGTAACAATTGATTCTGATATATATTTTGAGTGGCATGGGCTGTTACGTATGGCGCATGTTATCCAAGGATATGTGCATGACTTTGTAAGTTTTTTTTACAAAATGCGTGTTATTGGGGCATGGTTTCATAAACTCGTTCATAGTCAGAATCTTCGTCAAATAGGGGTAAATGTTTTTTCTCGTGCATTGCTTGTCATGAGTGTTGCGTTGCTGATTGAATACCTGACGAGTGTTGCTCTGCAAAATCCATTGCGAAAAGTAACCTATTGGGCTAAAACGCATCAGCAAGCATTCACGGCATTTCCTTTTGAGAAAGAAACAAATCAACTTCGTTGGACGGATTTTGTTAGAAGTAAGGAAGCCTTACACTATCTTTCGCGTGTCCCTTATGCTTTTATTCATTTTTTACTGAAACTTGTGCCTGTAGTGGTGTGTTTGTTTTTGGGATATATGGGTGCTGAGTTTTGGGCAGAAACAGATAAAACGCGTCTGGCGATCATAGCGATTGTTAATGCTTATGTGGGGGCGCGGGTGGTTTATTTGGTGGGAGAAACGTTTTTAGTACAACAGTCTCCTGCTATGCGTCTTATTCCAGTTTCAGACTCTATAGCATGCTCCTTAACACGGTGGTGGAATCTGCTGGTCGTTGTACCTTCTGTTATGGTTTGTTTACCAACTTTAGGAGGCATTCTTGATCTCCCTTATCAGGGAGAAAACATTATGCTACGTATCGTGTCACTGGTACAGCATCTTATTATAGCTGTTTTTTTATGGCGTATTCGCGATATTGTCAGCCAAATGCTACAACCTTCGCCAGAGCGTATGAAGAGTATTATATGGGCATGCGTTGGGCTTCTTATACGTTTGTGGTGGGTGATAGCGATTGTTGTCGATATGGTGTTGTGGTTTGTATGGGCAATGAACCTTCAGAAAGACTATCAGTGGTTATCACACGGATTGGTTTTTAGTTTTTTGTGTCTTTTGTTTTCGTGGATACTTACCTTGTTGATATACGGGCTGCAAAATAGGCTTTTTCAAGTCAGTGTTGCTTTGAAGGAGCAATATCCCGAGTTACAGAAAAAAATGGACTTTTATTATCCCTTTGTTCGTTATACCACAACATTTGTGATCCTTCTTGGCACAGTCATTGCGTTGGCGCAGTGTTGGCGCTTACCGTTGCTGACTTTTTTATTAGCGTCAAAGTTAGGGGATCGTGTTACGAGCGCCTTTCTTTGTTTACTTACAGGGGTCATTGTAGCTGTTCTAACATGGGAGTGCGTGAATGCTTTTCTTAACAGGCGGATTGCACATTATATCTCTTCAGATCAAAAAACACGTGTTGCACGTTTACGTACAGTGCTTCCTATTATTCGTACAACAATGCTGGTAATTATTATTGTTTTGGTATTAGTAACGACATTGGCACAGATGGGCATTAACGTGACACCCTTATTAACAGGAGCAGGTATTTTGGGGGTTGGCTTGTCTTTTGGTTCACAAAGTTTGGTTAAAGATGTGATTACCGGCTTTTTTATGTTGGCAGAGGATGCGATTCAGGTTGGTGATTGGGTGACGACAGGGGGGATTGAGGGAAAGGTGGAACATCTTTCCATTCGTACTCTGCGTGTGAGATCTTTTGACGGTGATTTGCATATTATTCCTTTTTCTTCTGTAACATCAATTGCGAATACAGCGCGGGAGTTTAATCGTGTGATTGTGCGTATCACTCTGGATGTTGGAGAGGATAGCGAAAGAGTCGCTAAAGTTTTCAAGGATGCTGTTTGTGCGATGCGTCAAGATGAAGAATATAAATCTATGATTTATTCAGATTATATTGATCTTGGCGTGGAAAAAGCAGATGAAAACGGAGCTGTATTAGTGGGGATGATTAAAACGGCGCCTATGATGAAATGGAGGGTGCAGAGCGAGCTTTATCGTCGGGCATGCCCGATGATGACACAAATGGGTGTTCAGTTTTATGTGAATACTAACTATACGCCTGATATACCTCTTCATGTTGTGGTGGATTCGCATAAATGATAGGCACCACCTTAGGTGCAATAATCTCATGAGCGTGATGGCGTAGAGTTGAAGTCTGTGTTATGACACAAATATCTTTTTCTACAAATTTTTCTATACAGAGTATAAAAAATATTCGGCGTCTTATAAAAACGCCACTTCAGCGCAAGGGTTTTGCTTTAGTGCGCGCAGAAAATGTCTACCCGATATTAGCAGATCTTGTGTTGATGCCGTGGGCATATCAGTGGAAAAGTTTTTCTTCAAGTTGGTGTCATCTGGAAACAGATGGCTATATGGCGGATGGCGGTTGTTATCGGCAGCGCCGTTATGCGACATTTTTACTGAGTGCAAGAGGTGCTTTTTTACAGCCACATCAGCCACATTACCAGACACTGGTTTATAATCCTCTTAACGGCGGCGTGGATCGGTGGTTTGAACCTGTATGTTCTAAAGTCATCGAGAGCTCGATTTTGCGATCTATTCTGCAACTCGTGTATCAGGTTGTGACAGAGTTAACTTCTTTGCCTCTTCTATGGCATGTTGAGATGCATCAATTTCGAATTGAGGCACGTTTAGGTCAAGTTGGTTTTCCTACACCTGAAGGGGTACACCGTGATGGTGTAGACTGGATTTGCGTGGTTATGATACAACGGGAAAATATCGTTTATGGTGAAACATCGGTCTATAACTTACATCATCAATGCGTGGGTAGATTTACACTGATGCAAGCGTTAGATATGACCTTTATCGATGACCATCGTGTTTATCATGGTGTCACAGCGATTGAAGCCGTCAAGTCAGATCAGCCTGCGTATAGAGATGTTTTAGTCTTAACATTGCGAAAGAAGGAGTTATAGAATAAGAGGTGTTCTTCGAGAGATATATAAATCGTTTCTTTCCATTCCTTTTCTTTTTCTTTGAACGCTAAACACTGTGAGAAATGGTTGAAACGGGTTAATGTTGTTTGATGTTCGCCGGCTCTTATGACATGCTATAAAATTTAGGGTCAAGAGAGTGATTTGTCCTTATTCTGTGGCTGTAGAGAACTTTTTGCTAGGAGGAAACATGTCTTTTATATTAACGAGTCCTTCATTTGAAACAGGGCAAGTTTTGCCACAAGCACAGGTCTATAATGGGATGGGGCAAACAGGCGGAAATTTGTCGCCTGAATTGCATTGGCACGGGGCACCAGAGGGTACACAAAGTTACGTTGTTACACTTTATGATCCCGATGCTCCAACAGGATCAGGATGGTGGCACTGGGTGGTAGTTAATATTCCTAAAAATGTCACATCATTATCTGAAGGGGCTGGTTCTGGTGAGGGTGGTCTTCCGCATGGCGCGTTACAAGTGCGTAATGATTTTGGCACGTCTCATTATGGTGGGGCAGCACCGCCGCCCGGGCGTGTACATCGTTATGTTTTTACAGTGTATGCGATGGATGTTCCCCAACTTGATGTCACTGAAAACACAACTCCGGCTTTAGTCGGGTTTATGGTACACCATCATCAACTGGCTTCTGCAAGCCTTACGGCTTTATATGGTGGGCGTACTCGTTAGTCTTAACTAAATTCTAACATTGTTTCTTACTCTCTCTCTTAAAATTTGTATGATGTTTTTTACTCATATAACAAGGGGAGAGTCATAAAGGTGTCATAGTTTGAGAGTTTTGGTGGTGGATTTTTGTGGGTTATTTAAAAGGGTTGCGTTGGTTGTGTGATGTTGGTATGATTCTTGGCGATTGTTATTTTTTTTTATGAAGAGTGCTGGACATTGGGTATGACTGCCGGAGGTTTAAGTTTTCCACTGAATATTTGTGTCGCGCAGCACGCGGAGATTTTGAGTGTGCTGGTGATTTTGTGGGGATTTTTTCTGGGCAAAGTTTATAAGGGGCTTCTTGTGCGCGTTTTAGCGGCTTGTGAGGAGATAATATTACATTACCCCCCCCCCCACGGGGGGCAGAAAACAGCGGTCTCAGCCCGCTTATAACCCGTTATAACGGCGGTTCTTACTAGGAGCCGCCATGCAAGAAATATCAGAAAAACAACGTCGCATTTGCGAAAAACTTAAGCGACATCTC
>JAZLEM010000020.1:0-2698 GCA_045615245.1 Acetobacter sp.
TACCCTAGCGGATTTTCGTATTGGTCATTCGCCAAATTATTGACCCGCGCAAAAACTTTTAAATATCGCAGAACTTGATAGGTAACAGCCATATCCAATGTGACATAACCAGGCACTCTCGCACAAATAGAACTTTCACCAGGCGGACATGATATATTTTCAACCGGATAATCACGCCAACTGCTCACATATAAGATATTGCTGGAAAATACCAGTTTTTTTAACGGCTTCCATGTTATACCTAAATCAATTTTGTTTTGTGGACGCCGTTGTAACTTTTGTCCTGTTAAAGCATTACGGGCGTGTATCCACGTATAACTAAGATTGAACTCCAATGCTTTCAAAGGCTTCCAATTCACAAAAGCCTCAACACCATACATATGCGCCCGTGCTACATTGGCATAAGAATACACAGTATCAGCACAGTAGCCGTCGGCGTAACTCGCACAAGTATTCGTGCTCTGAATGAGATTTCTTACACGGTTGTCATACCAATCGGCACCAAAATGTAAAGATGTGCCCCAAACCTTTAATTTCTGTTCAATACCCGCATCGTATCCTATGAGACGCTCTGCCCGTAATGATCTATTTCCTTTTTCAGAATAACCCGATCCATTTTGATTAACAAATAACTGATACATTGACGGACCAGTAAACCCCGTGCCAGCACTCGCTTTAATGATTGTGCCTATGTTTGGGATATGAATAGCAGGAGCCACACGCCATGTCACATAATTCCCGTAAAGTGACGTGGCATCATAACGAACGTTTGCCGCACCGTAGAGAATATGGCGCCAATTCCCTTGATATTGTCCATATCCCGACGTTATACTCATATTTGCAACATTATTATAAGGCGGTGATGATGTATATAATATATTTGTATAACCTCCTGATCTCGTTTCAAATTGATTGTAAAAATGTTGCATACCAATAAGAAGTGTCCCATTATGATGTACTTTAATTGTACCATTCCAATCGAGCTGAAGACGGCTAAAATGATAATAAGTAGGATCATACACGATGGAACCTTGGTTATTTCTTAAGGCACCCGTATATCGAAAACTGCGATTAACGTTCATGTACCCTAACCCAAGAACTTGCTTGAACTTGCCAGAAAAAGAGGAAAGATGCGCAGTACCACGCACAATAGCTTCATTCACAGTTGATAGCTCACGCTGTTTTTGTACATTACTATCATAATCAGGTTCATTTTCAGCCTGCAAATCATAGACAGAATAACTGTTATACCCCCCCTGAATAAGGCGTGAAGTCAACGTAAAGCCAAGGTTATCTGTTGCATCATAATCGAGACGAACGTTGGCTGTTTTATTATCGTTTATATTCGTTTCATTTCGTTGGCGTTCGTTCGCGTTATAATACTGATCGTAGCGTGCAGGAATTTCATGAAACCCCGTTTGTCGATAATGAGCAATAGCCACATTGTAATGAAAGCGCCCTGTACTTCCACGAACCCCGGCAGCTTGGTTAAAAGTCGCATACGCACCCCCTTCTAAACGAACATACGGCATAGGCTTCCCCTGCCCACGCGAGGTTATAATGTTAATAACCCCTGCCATGGCACTACCCCCATAAATACCACTTTGTGGACCTCTCAAAATTTCTATTCGCCCTATTCCATTTGTTACAAACTCTGAAGCATCAAATGCATTATTCGTCGTACTTCCGTCGTTAATATCCATCCCATCAAGGCGAACCCTAATGGCATTTGAATTATTTCCCCGCATAAAAATAGACGTACTCCCCCCAAAGCCCCCAGTTCTGACCACAGTTAAACCGGGTTGACGCGTTAAAACAGTGCTAAGCTCACGGCGTTGTTGAACAAGAATTTGCTTTTCGGTGACAATAGTAGCTTGTGTCCCAATATCACTGAGGCGCGTAGGTCTTCGTGACGCAGTAACTGTCACATCAGCAGGATACGAGTCGGTACGCAGAGAAGGCACATACCGCGCCGCCAATGGGTTAGCAGATTTTTTTGTCTGTGTTTGCGGTGTTTGAGCTTGTTTTAACTGTGATTTCTTCTTACGTATGCCTTTAAGAGATTTATTACTAGATTCATCGACCAGTTGGTCTGGCGTTGCGGCTGTCGCCACACTAGTACACACTAAAAGCCCTTGCTGTACTGAAAAACAAAAAACAGCCGTCACTAAATGACGACTCAAATAACGCCATAAAAAAAACGTATTGTTAATACGTATTGTCATAGAGCAGTCTCCTCATGTTATGACCATGAACGTCACGACAAGACTGCGGTTAGAACACATGCGTGGTTTAATTAAAGCGTGTTTATTAAGGCACTCACCCGCATGACATCACTGCTCGCCCAACCTACTAGCACACCCCGACCAGTATTTGCTCTATCGTAACGGCACACGCTGGCAGGTCTCCTGGCTTGCGGGTTTTTAAAAACTTTGTATCCCTTCCCGAAAAGTGCCATTCAGTGGGTGGGGCTTATACCCCTATACAAAGAAAGACCGCCTACAGTTGCGGGGACAGCCACGGCTTGAGGAAAAACCTTACCGTGTTCCCTTTTCATCCTCCGATGAGGAACCAACGTATTCTGTGTTTTGTATTATGCTTTTATCTTTATGTCAATAACTATTGTTATATCAAACCCTAAAGCCTGATAAGCTTTATTGCTGTGCCTCTATCGTCGCGTATCCCATAAGCAGGGGGG
>JAZLEM010000021.1:0-2613 GCA_045615245.1 Acetobacter sp.
CAATGGCGTCAATCTCGGCATTGAGGGCGTGAATGTCGATGACTTCGCGCGTGTCTTGACGGGTCACATACGTACTCACCGAAAGATTATAATCCGCTTCCTTAATAGCGTCGTAAGAAACACGTTTGGCAAAATGGGGCATATCTTGGCGGTGGGTAAACGCGTCAACAATATGCGCAATGTGCTGGGGCTCAAGCCGGTTGTTTTTCGTTACACTCACATAGTCATCGCTCGCGTCGATAAAAAGCACATCGCTATCACGTTTCCCCTTTTTCATCACAAAAATACATGTCGCGATACTTGTACCAAAAAAGAGATTAGAGGGGAGTTGAATCACACAATCCACATAGTTATTATCAATTAGATATTGACGGATCTTCTGTTCTGCCCCGCCCCGGTATAAAATACCCGGAAAGCAAACAATCGCCGCTGTGCCATTGGTGGCAAGCCATGCCAGCGCGTGCATAATAAACGCCATATCGGCATTACTCTTGGGGGCTAAAACACCCGCTGGCGCAAAGCGCTCATCATCAATCAGCAAGGGGTTATCTTTTCCTGCCCATTTGGTTGAATAGGGCGGGTTTGATACAATCAGTTCAAAAGGCTCATCGTCCCAATGTTTGGGGTCGGTTAAGGTATCGCCACACTCAATCGAAAACTGATCCGGCGTTAAGCCATGTAAAAACATATTGATTCGACAAAGGTTATACGTTGTCACGTTAATTTCTTGTCCGTAAAAACCACGCTGTACTTTGTCTTTGCCCAAAATTTTAATAGCTTTCAAAAGAAGCGATCCACTGCCACACGCAGGGTCATACACTTTATTGAGGGTTTTCTTGCCAACGGTACCCAAGCGCGTTAAGAGTTCAGACACATCGGCGGGCGTAAAAAATTCGCCACCCGATTTCCCTGCGCTCGAAGCATACATCGCCATGAGATATTCATACGCATCACCAATGGCATCGCCTTTATACCCGTCTCGCCCCGTAATATTGAGCTCCATTTTATGGACGCCATCCAAGAGTTTGGTTATCCGTTCGTTGCGTGTTTTGACTGTGGCGCCGAGTCGATTGCTGTTGGTATCAAAATCGGCAAACAAGCCAGCAAAACGATTTTCAAACGCGCTCCCTTTGGTCGATTCTTCAATATGGCGAAAAACTTTCTCAAGCGTTTCATTGAGATTCGCGTCATTTTTTGCCCGTTGATGGACATTGCAAAAAAGCTCACTCGGCAAAATAAAAAAGCCTTTGACACGAACCAAATCCTCGCGTGCTTGTTCTGCTTCTTCGTCGGTTAAACGTGTATAGTCAAAATCTTTGTTCCCCGCTTTGTGTTCTTCCTCATTGATGTAATCGGTGAGATTTTCCGAAAGATAACGATAAAACATCGTACCCAGCACATAGTTTTTGAAATCCCATCCATCAACGGCACCGCGAAGATCGTCGGCAATTGCCCAAATCGCTGAATGAATCGCCTCGCGTTGTGAGGTGTGATGTGCCCCAAAAGAGGAAGAGGGATCGGGCTTTGTCGCTGTGGTGTCGTCGTTAGTATTTAATGGGGTGCTCATTTCTATAGCTTCCGTATGCTTCTGTATTAAAAATCTGAAAAAATCTTAACACTTATAGGGTTACTTTTGTTAGGAGTATTGAGATGAGAAAATCAGATAATCAAAACCATTCTTAAAAATATGATAAGGTAAAGTTCTCTTTTTGGGAGTGTAGTCTTTTTTTATTCCTAAAACAAGTGGGGATAAAAAATAAATCAAAACCCATCAAAGCGTTTTACTCTTCTCCTCTAAATGCTGTTAATTTATATATATATTATATAGAGGTCGTTTCATTTTATTTCTTACTCTTACTACCGACCCTAACATAGGGGATATGTGCTATATTGTGCCTGACTTCGCGAACCATGGGTCATGACCCATGGTTGAGGTTTCGTTGATCATAGATAAGAAATACATAAAAAGTTGAAATCAACACCTTATCGGCAAGCCCTTTGTTAAAAAATCTTGCCTTTATTATGCCTTTCGTTCAGAATCATGGCGTCAGCCTTATGAAAAATAGAGGAATTTGAGAAGTGGAGGAATTTAGGAAGAGAAAGTGAAAAGGCAATGGGTTAAAGCAATAGCGTTAACGCTAACACTTGCGGGGTGTGCCATGGGTCCGGATTATCATAAACCCAAATTGTGGACACCAAAGCAATGGTTGCCTCAAAGCCAGCGGGCAGAGGGTAAAGTTTCAAGCGTACCAACAACGCAACAGGCACCCGATCCAAATTGGTGGTCTGTTTTTCATGATAAAGAACTTACCTCGTTAGAAGATCGCCTTTCTCGTCAAAATCTCGACATTCTTCGCGCTGCACAAACTGTGGCGGTCAGTCGGGGTCAGCTTCTCATCGCAAATGCCGAGCGTTTTCCTAATTTAGCCGCGTCTGGGTCGTATAGTTATACGCAATTCAGTACAAAAGAAATGCAGTATATCCTCAAACATGTGGGCGCAAGTGCGGCAGGGACTAAGCTGGGAGATATGCTCACAGCGGAAGCCTCTGATGCCACGATCCCGCTTTTGAATCGTTGGCAAGATAGTTTACGTGCCAGTTGGGAGGTTGATT
>JAZLEM010000022.1:0-1794 GCA_045615245.1 Acetobacter sp.
CGAACCATGAGTAAGGTTTGTTTTGTTGAGCCTTACTTCCCAACCACGGGTCATGACCCCGCGTTTGTGAAATACGCCCTTTAGACATGCCCTCTATTAAGCATGAAGGATAATTTCCACCCTACGGTTTTGAGGCTTCCGCGTGTTGGGAGCTGTGGGGACGAGGGGGTTCGCATCGCCATAACCTCGAATAACAATTTCTGATAATGGCACACCATTGCGAATAAGTTCCGCCTCAACACTTTTCGCCCGTTTCACAGAGAGGGCGAGGTTATATCTTTTGCCAACCGCGCCTGGTGCAGCAGAGTTATCGGTATAGCCGTTCACTTTAATTCTTGTTGTTTGGACGTGTGTTGAGGCTTGAGCTGCTTCTGCAATAATTTGTTTGGCGTGGGGTGTCAGAGCGTATTTGTTCCAATCAAAGAACACAAGGTAAGACCGTGCCGCAACAGGCGCCGGTGCTGCCGCAGCCGCAAGCACTGTGTTAATCGGGGGGTGGTTTTCGGGGCTTACATGAAACCGATAACGTAAACCAACAAGGAAGAGGTTATTCAAACGGTTGGCTTTCGCAATTCCGTGATCGCCGTCGTCCTCTATATAGTGCAGACCATACGAAAGTGATTGAGGCTGTCCAATAATGCTATATTGTGCCGTTGCTTGCAAGCCCCGCACCCCTGTATCAATGCCGACCCCTGCCATGCCTTGCCATGCAAAACCGCTATTGGTGCCAAAAAGCGTGGCAGTGTTGTTGGCGGTGACAATATTGCTGTAATGCTGTCCAAGATAACCGCCACCAATACCAACAAAGGGCGTGACAATCGAGCGCAAACCAAAAAGACGTTGGAGGTCAATGTCATAAAGAACATTGATAAAGCCCCCGTAAGAGGGGCGTGTGCGACGATTGCCACCGATCCCCCCCGCAAAGCCCTCTATTTCGGCACGCATGCCGTTGCCAAACCCCCAGCCAAAAGCCGCAAGCCCGGCAAAGCCTACGTTGCTGCCTATGTCAAAAGACTGTGCTAAATTGCCCGCAGCGTTATTCTTGGCAATTTTGGCGAATTGGGAAAAAACATTTTCTATGGGGCTGAAATATCCTAAGAGCACGCTCGGCACGATACCCGGTGGAAGTGTGTAGGGGTTCACACCGGGCCATGTTTCACCGAAATGCCAACTACTGGGTATTTTTCCACCAGGTTCTTCAGCATAGCGCCAGTTTCCTAATTGTCCATCCACATAGGGTCCTATTTCTTGAGGCATCATACACAAAGGTTGCCCATTGTCAGGATCGATGATGATCTGTCCCTCTTGGTTTGATCCAGCTATTTGACCAGAACGACTACGCCCCGCCCCATATATGGAGCATCTGATTCTTCGCAAACTTTTCAGCCAAGTTGTAGGATAATGGTAAGGCTGTCCATGATAAGGATATCCAGGTTGTTTTTGACCATCGGTATACGGATCTCCATCCCCATTATCACTATTTTTGGCGGGTGTTTTTTGAGGAGATGTAGAGTTGCCGCTTCCGCCACTACCTTGGTGATTATCCCCTTTGTTGCCTTCTCCTTTATCACCAGTGCCACTTTCGCCATTGCCTTTTTCGCCACTGTTAGAAACAGTCTTTTTAGCAGGTGTAGGGTTGTCTTGATTTCCATTATCCCCCTTATTACCAGAGTTTTGAGTTCCGTCCCCTGTTGGCGACTCTCCTGTCGTTTTTGTGGGCGTTTGGTTGTTATCATGATCGCTATTGCCGCTATTATTTCCACCACCGCTATTGCCACCATTATAAGTCGGATC
>JAZLEM010000023.1:0-59201 GCA_045615245.1 Acetobacter sp.
GATTTATATTTCCTTAACGAAGAAGGAAAAACACAAACAAGCCCCCAACAACAGGAGGAAAATACTTTCTTAAAACCTCTGGACACCTTAACCCCTGCACAAAGAGCGGTGTTATTTTGTCGCAGTATCAAAACTTCTAAAGCGGTAAGTCGATTTTTTCAAACGATTATTGATAGTTACGGGGGGGGTACACTACTCAAAACGATACGAATTTAAGGAAATCAAACGCGTTTTTCAAATCAGAGGATCTAAAACTCAAAATTAAGATTGATCACATTGATGGCAGTATGAATGCCAAAGACAGATTACAAAAATTATCGACCTTAAATAACCCGCAAGAAAATTATTGCAACATTCTCAGTAATGCCCGTTGCCTTAGTGAAGGCGTTGATGTACCAGCCTTAGATTCCGTTATTTTCTTTGATCCCAAACAATCGCAAAACGATATTATTCAAGCCATTGGGCGCGTGTTAAGAAAAGCCGATAATAAAGAATTGGGCTATATTATTTTACCTTTAGTACTCGATGAAAACGACTTAAACAATTTAGATGAAGCCGTTGAAGGAAAAGGTTTTCAGGGTATTTGGAAAGTCCTTTGCGCGTTAAGAAGCCAAGATGATTCTTTAGTCGATGAAAGAGAATGGAAAAAGAAAATAAAACTCGCCATTCCCGATCCATTAAAACAACCCGATAAAAATACCCAAAAAGACATCAACCAACAAGGGGAGTTACTGCTCCACGCCACAACGCTACAACACTTAAGTAAAGCCTTATTTAACGTCATGCCCTCACGTATGGGGGTTGAGAGATATTGGCGGACTTTTGGGAAAAAAACCGCCAAAATCACAGAAACCCTGATCGACAGAATTGAGGGCATTTTTCAGCGTGAGACTTCTCTCAAAGAAAGTTATGTACAAGCCTTAAAAAGCGCCATTCACCCCAATATTACAGAAACAGAAGCAGTTGAATTATTGGCGTCTCATATTGTGACGGAGCCTATTTTTAAGCACCTTTTTCCAGAGGGGGAAAAGGATTCCATAACCAAAGCCCTTAATAAAGTGTTAGAGGCGTTAAAAAATAACCATTTAGACAACGAAACGCGTAATTTAAAACCCCTTTACGAGAGTGTTGAGGAACAAGTTAAAAATGCCCATTCGGAAAATTCAAAACAACAGGTGATAAAAAACCTTTACGGCACGTTTTTTAAGCAGGCTTTCAAAAAACAAACCGAACGATTTGGCATTGTTTACACGCCTATAGAAGCCGTGAATTTTATTTTACGTATGACACGGGATTTAACCCAAAAGCATTTTGGAAAAAACCTCAACGATCAAGGCGTGAAAATTTATGACCCGTTTACAGGTACGGGCTCTTTTATCACCGCATTACTCAATAAAGAAAATCATTTTATTGATGACGCCTATGTCAAAAGAAAAGTTGAAGAGGAGATCTTTGCGCAAGATATTACGCTTTTATCGTATTACATCGCGGGGGTGAATATTGCCACGATCGCCAAAAACAGAAACCCCGCTTGTCAAGCCTTCCAAAATTTAATTTTAGGGGATTCGTTGAATAGTTTAGAACGCCAAAAAGCCAGAGAAAACACCAAACACCCCACACTCTTTGACACCCTTGGAAAAGAAATTTTTGAGGCGTTAGAACCCAACAAACAAAAAGAAGAACAATTAGACCGAGAACACATTAACATTATTATCGGCAACCCGCCTTATTCTGGCGGCGCAGGGTCACAAAATGATAACAATGTCAATCTGCCACACCCTGAATTAGAACAACAAATTAAAGACACATACGGGAAAGAGGGAGGGGGGTCAGGAGAGACAACACGCGATACCCTGATTCAAGCGATCCGTATGGCGACCAATAAAATAGAACAAAACGGCGGGATTATAGGCTTTATTCTCAACGGGAATTTTTTGAATGCCAAATCTGCCGACGGTTTTCGCAAATGTGTTGTGAAAGATTTTTCTAATATTTACGTGATCAATTTAAGGGGGAATGCAAGAACATCGGGCGAAACACGTAAAAAAGAAGGGGACGGAATTTTCGACACGGGTTCCCGCGCCACTGTTGCCATTTGCTTTTTTGTGAGAAACCCGGCTTATCAAGGAGCGGCAAAAATCCATTATTACGCGGTGGAGGATTATTTAACCCGTGAAAACAAATTAAGTCTTTTAACGTCGTTTCAAACATTAGAGGATATTCCCTTTACCAATATAACACCCAACAATAAAGGCGATTGGCTCAATCAAAGAAATTCTGATTTTGAAACCCTTATTCCCTTCAAAAAGGAGAAAGGCGCTCCTCTCCAAGAAAACATACTTTTTATTGTCAATTCTACGGGATTGATGTCGTCCAGAGATGCTTGGGTCTATAATTTTTCTCGCGCACAACTGCAAAAATCAATGGAAACATGTATTGCAACCTATCGGGCAGACTGTGCCGCCTTTGATAAAAAAGCCTTTGAGGCAAGAACGCAAAACATACCCAACGCTAACAAATATAAAGCCCTGACCGATAAAGACATAACCACAGATTCAACCAAAATTTCTTGGACGTTGGATTTAAAACAAAAATTGATTAAACAAGAAAATATCCCTGATTTTAACCCGGATTCTATCCGAACAGCCTTATATCGTCCTTTTGTCAAAACCAATCTTTATTGGGATAAAACATGGAATGAAAGTCAAAGACAATTACCTAAAATCTTCCCAGAAGAAAATTTATATAATAGAGCGATTTTGATTGGTGGCAATGCGGCGAGAGATTTTTCTGTTTTAATGACCGATACGCTTCCCGATCGGAATTTATTACCAACGACCCAAGTTTTCCCCCTCTACACCTATACAGACTACGGCAGGGAAGACAATATCAACCCGTATTTTGTGAAACGCTTTCAAAACGTGTTAGGGGATCACACGATTGGTTCAGAAGACATTTTTTATTATTGTTATGCGGTGTTTCATCACAAAACCTATACAGAAACTTACGCCAATGATCTCGCCAAAGAAGCACCAAGAGTGCCGATTTTGAAAGAATTTCAGACTTTGGCAGCCCTAGGCAGAGCATTAGGCGACCTCCATTGTCGTTACGAAGAACAAACGCCCTATGACAAAACCACCATTAAAGAAGAAAATTACCGGGTAGACAAAATCAAACGCTCAAAAGATGGCGCAAAGATTATCTATAACGCGTTTATGACCCTTGAGGATATTCCGCCCCAAGCCTATGCCTATACCATTAACGGCAAATCCGCCATTGATGGGTTTATAGAGCGATACCAAAACACAATGGACAAAGACACGCTTGTTCCCAACGATCCTAACGCGTTTAGAGGGGAAAAATATCTTTTTGACACCCTTTGTAAACTCATTACAGTGTCGCTTAAAAGTGTCGACCTCATCGAAAAAATTAACGTTCTTCCCTATGAACGGGTTGACGGGGGATAATACTTCCTACGCACATTAACCAAAGTAAGCGTGTATGTGTTGTGTTTGTTGTGGTATAAACAACGCTCGCCTTGCTTTATTCACTAAAAGTTATGCACAAATGGATTACTGTAAAGCGCCTTCAAGGGTTAAAAGCCAAATTTTATCTTCAAGACCACCATCACTCGAATATCCGCCTAATCCATGTTGAGCAATAACACGATGACAAGGGATAATAATGGGGATAGGGTTACGTGCAACAGCTTGCCCAATAGAACGTGCATGACCGCCGCATTGTTGGGCGAGTTCTGTATAAGTTCTTGTTTGTCCTACGGGAATGGTGCAAAGTGCAGCCCATACACGTTTTTGGTAGGGTGTGCCAAAAGGGGATAAGGGTAAAGGAAACTCATCGGCATGTAAAGGGTTATCAAACCACTGATCGAGCCAATCTCGTGCTTGGCAAAGGAGGGGTGTTTTGGTCTGATCACGTCCCCATCCCCAATCAAGAGCAACAAGAGAGCCATTTTCTTCCGAAAGGGTGAGATCACCTAAAGGAGAATGTAAGGAAAGTTGGGGCATCAATAAAAAACTTTCAAAAAATTATTTTATATTTAAGTTATATTAGTTTGTGTATAAGGAGATAGCTGACTAAAAATATTGTTAGCGATGAGACGAATATAAAGAACGGAGAATAAGGATAGCATATCCATGGGCTATCAGGGAGAAGAGATAATTTTTGCGCTCTCAAGTGGTATAGAACGCGCGGCTATTGCCATTATGCGTGTGAGTGGTTTAGGGAGTGCAGAAATATTAAGACATTTATGTGGTTCTTTACCCAAACCACGACATGCTGTACTCCGAAAACTTTGGCGTGATGCCCGCGTGCAAGAGGAAGAAACTCTTTTAGATGAAGCGTTAGTTTTGTGGTTTCCTGCGCCTCGAAGTTATACGGGAGAAGATGGATTTGAGCTTCATTTACATGCAGGTCCGGCTGTTATTGAGGCTGTGTCAGAGGTATTAGTAACTTTAGGGGCACGCCCGGCAGAAGCAGGAGAGTTTACGCGTCGGGCTGTTCAAAACGGGCGCATGGATTTAATTGAGGCTGAAGGCATTGCTGATCTGATAGCGGCGGAAACAGAGAGCCAACGGAAGCAAGCGTTAGCACAAAGTAAAGGGGCGTTAAGTCGTGTTTATGATCAGTGGGCTGAAAAACTTAAAACATTATTGGCATGGCAAGAAGCCTTTATTGATTTTCCTGATGAGGAACTTCCATCTCACATAGTTGAAAAAATTCATAGCATAAGTAGAACACTCATTGCCGAAATGCAACAACATATGCAAGAAGGATGTAAGGGGGAAAGAGTCCGACGGGGGTTGACATTTGTTATTACGGGTCCCCCTAACGTTGGTAAATCGAGTTTATTAAATTGGTTAGTTCAGAGAGATGCGGCTATTGTATCTTCACAAGCGGGAACAACGCGTGATGCTTTAGAAGTTGTCAGTACTTTGGCAGGGGTACGTGTGACTTTTATAGATACAGCAGGTTTACGAGAAACAGAAGATATAATCGAAGCGGAGGGGGTGCGGCGTGCTTTGTTTCACGTGGAACAAGCAGATTGTATTATTCAAATGTGTTCGGCAGATATTTTGCCAGAAAAAGTGTTTTCAAACGCTATTTTGGTAGGGAATAAAGCAGATATCAAGGCATTACCTTCGCATTATGCAGGTCATGACCTGATTCCTATTAGTTTATTGACGGGTGAAGGATTATCTTGTTTATATACTCTTTTAGAAGAACGCGCCTTAGCACTGACGAAATCGGCAACAGGTATGCCTCTCTTAACACGTGCCAGACACGAAGCCGGGGTAAGAGAAGCCTGTTTATGTTTAGAGCGTTCTCTTGATCAAACTTTACCAGAATTATGTGCTGAGGAATTACGTTTAGCTATGCAGGCATTAGGGAGGTTGACAGGGCATGTTGGTGTCGAAGATCTTTTAGAGGTTATATTTAGTCAATTTTGTATAGGAAAATAAAAACAATATGGAAGCACGTAATTTTTACGATGTGGTTGTCGTCGGCGGTGGTCATGCAGGGTGTGAAGCTGCTGCGGCTGCTGCGCGATGTGGTGCCACAACATTGTTATTAACCCATCGTAAAGAGACTGTGGGGGCTATGTCTTGCAACCCTGCGATTGGGGGTGTTGGAAAGGGGCATCTTGTGCGTGAAATTGATGCTCTTGATGGTCTTATGGCGCGGGCAGCAGATGCGGCTGGTATTCATTTTAAGATATTAAATCGATCAAAAGGACCTGCTGTTCAAGGACCAAGAGCCCAAGCCGATCGATATTTATATGCACAAGCTATGCAAAACTTATTGGCTGAATATACCGGGCTTGACATTGTAGAAGGGGCGGTTGCTGATGTCATATGTGCGCCTTCTGGTCATGTTCAAGGGATTCTCACAGAAGATGGTCGGCATTGGAAGGTAGGTGCTGTTGTATTGGCAACAGGGACATTTCTGGATGGGGTTATTCATATTGGTCAAGAAATAACACCTGCGGGACGGGTAGGAGAAGCCCCTTCTGTTTTGTTAGCTCAGAGATTAAAAAAACTCGGTTTGCGGATGGGGCGTTTGAAAACAGGAACCCCGCCAAGACTTTTACGAAAAAGCATAGATTGGTCTTCTCTTTCTTTAGATAAAGGTGATGAAAAACCTGAACCTTTTAGCCGTTTAACCCACTCTATAACGAATAAACAATTAACTTGCGGTATAACAGCAACGACAGAACAGACACATGCTATTATTCGTGAACATGTGCATCTTTCAGCTGTTTATGGTGGGGGTATTTCTTCGCGAGGACCGCGTTATTGTCCGTCTATTGAAGATAAAATTATGCGTTTTGCCGAGAAGACAAGTCATCAAATCTTTTTAGAACCCGAAGCTTTACCAGAACACGACGGCGGAGATTTGATTTATCCTAATGGAATTTCGACGAGTTTGCCTGCTTTTGTACAAGAGGCTATGATTCGTTCTATTCCTGGTTTGGAGCAGGCTGTCATTGTAAGATATGGCTATGCTGTGGAGTATGATTATATAGATCCAAGAGAACTCTCTTCAGGGCTAGAATTGCGGCAATGTCCTGGTATTTTTTTGGCTGGACAAATTAACGGTACAACAGGCTATGAAGAAGCTGGCGCCCAAGGTGTGTTAGCGGGTATTAATGCAGCACGGCGTGCAGGTGGGCAATCTCTTGTTAGGCTTGATAGAGGACAGGCTTATATTGGTGTTATGGTAGATGATTTAACAACGCAAGGTGTGAGTGAACCTTATCGGATGTTAACATCACGCGCGGAATATCGGCTAACGCTACGGGCTGATAATGCGGATATGCGTTTAACAGCACTTGGGGAGTCGTGGGGATGTGTCGGGAAAGAACGTTCTCACCTATTGGCTCGTGATCAGGCTGATATTGAACGTTTGCAACAACGTAGTGAGGTTGAGAGTTGGCATTCTCAAGAATTAGCCTCTATGGGGATTCACGTTGCTCAAGACGGGCGTCGCCGTAGTTTGTGGGATATTATGGCTTGCGGTGTTGATGAAAAATTGATCGCACAGTTAGCGCCATGGTTTTTTGAATTTTCAGAGCGCGCACGGCAACATGTTTTGTTTGAAGCACGATATAGCGGGTATTTGAATCGTCAGCGGAGAGAAATTCGTCAGCTTGAATCGGAGTCAGAAATACGTTTTCCTCCGGATTTAGATTTTACTGCTATTGGTGGATTAAGTACCGAAATGTGTGAACGTCTTCAAGCTTCAAGACCTGAAAATTTTAGTGCCGCTCGACGAGTGCCGGGGGTAACGCCATCGGCTCTTGTGGCGATATTAGCCTATATTAGAAAGGGAAAGAAACATGAGGTCTTGGCCTGACTGGATTGATGTTTCACGTGAAACGCAGGAACGTTTGGAAGTATTTGTCGCCCTTCTAAAAAAATGGAATACGCGTATTAATTTAGTTTCTTCAGGGGATATACAAAAAATATGGGAACGCCATATTTTAGATAGTGTACAAATAGCACCTTTGTTGCAGGGACAAAAACATTTTATTGATATGGGGTCTGGTGGTGGATTTCCAGGGCTTGTAATTGCTCTTGTTACAGGATTACCTGGTGTTTTAATAGAGGCTGATCAAAAAAAAGTTGCTTTTTTGCGAGAGGCTATACGTGTCACGGAGGCTAATTTAACGGTGATTGCGGAACGTCTTGAAAGGGTGAATATAGATCCTGCTCCTGTTGTGACAGCACGTGCTTTAGCACCTTTAAAAAAATTGCTTGATTGGTCCTATCCATTTCTGGCACCTCACGGTATGGGTTTGTTCTTAAAAGGGCGACAAGTTGCAGAGGAAATAAAAGAAGCACAACATTATTGGCGGATGAGGGTAGATATTTACCCGAGTCTATTATCTTCTGAGGGTAATCTTTTGAAAGTGAGTCATTTGAATCGTGTCGTCTCTTGAACAAAATAAGAAAACATGTCGTGTTTTAGCAATAGCGAGCCAAAAAGGAGGGGTTGGTAAAACAACAACGGCAATTAATTTAGCCGCGGCTCTTGCCGAGGGAGGAAGTCGTGTTGTTCTGATAGATCTTGATCCCCAAGGAAATGCCTCAACAGGGGTAGGGATAGGATATGATGCCCGTCAAGGAGGAAGCTATGCTTTATTGATGCAGGAAAAATCTTTACGTGATCTTCTTCAACCAACGGGTGTTAAAAATCTTTTTATTGTTCCAGCAAATACCGATCTTGTGGGAGCAGAAATAGAATTAGTCGATATAACTGACAGAGAGAGGAAGTTGCGTACAGCATTGTCCCCAACTTTAGAAGACATTGAGTATATTATTATTGATTGCCCACCTAGTCTTGGCTTGTTGACCTTAAATGCTCTTGTGGCGGCTGATAGTGTTTTAGCTCCCTTACAATGTGAGTTTTTTGCTCTTGAAGGGGTAGGGCATTTGGTTAAAACGATTAGCCGTGTTACAAAAAACATGAATCCGACTTTGCGAATGATAGGCGTTGTTCTAACAATGTATGATAGGCGTAACAATTTGTCTAAACTTGTTGCCTCTGATGCACGTAGTTTTTTTCGAGAGAGTGTTTTTGAAACAGTTATCCCTCGTAATATTCGTATTTCAGAGGCACAAAGTTACGGGCAGCCTGTGATGATATACGATCCTAGTGCGACTGGTGCCTTGGCTTATGCTATGCTGGCAGAAGAAGTAAAGAGAAAAATAGTATGAATAATCTTGCAAGTCGCTCTCGTACACAACAAAAAACTCGACAGAAACAAAGACCTCAATTAGGGCAAGGTCTCGAGGCATTATTTGGCGAAGATAGAAGTGGGATTCAGTTTTTGTCGGTTGACGTGTTAGAACCTGGTCCTTTTCAGCCACGGCAGGATATGGATGCTGAACTTTTGCAAGAACTTGCCAGTTCGATTCAAGAACATGGGGTTTTACAGCCTATTTTGGTACGTTCTCATCCACAGATCACCGGAAAATATCAAATTATTGCAGGAGAACGGCGTTGGCGTGCCGCAGTGATTGCTCAATGTCAAACGGTTCCTGTCTATATACGTGATCTTTCCGAGACAGAGGCTAAGGTGGCGGCTTTGATTGAAAACCTTCAACGGGCAGATCTTAGTCCTATAGAAGAAGCAGAAGGGCTTTATTGTCTTTTAGAGGAACATCGTCTTTCACAAGAGGAACTTGCTAGAACGGTCGGAAAATCACGTCCTCATGTTGCAAATATGTTACGTTTATTGCGCTTACCTTTTGAACTACAGACTCAGTTGAAAAAAGGGGTTATTTCAGCAGGACATGCACGTGCTTTGTTGACGCACCCTGATCCTATTTCTGCCATGACAGAAGTTATAGCAAAAGCACTTTCTGTAAGGCAGACAGAATTACTTGTACAAAAGGCTCTTCGCCAACCAAGAAAAAATTCCAAAAATACGAATCATGTTTTATCCCAATCCGAGATAGCGGCATTAGAAAGCGATTTATGTCATCAACTCGGTTTGAAAGTGGCTATAAAATGTAACAGCAAAAAAGGGGGGACTTTTAAAATTCATTATAAAAATCTTGATCAACTCAATGCTATTCTGACTTTATTGAAAAAATGAAATAATATGTTTTAAGGCTTGTTTTTATCAGAGAGACATATTAAAGTTAATTGTTTCATAACGGGGTGTAGGGCGCATAGCTCAGTTGGTAGAGCAGCTGACTCTTAATCAGCGGGTCCAAGGTTCGAGTCCTTGTGCGCCCACCAGTTTCAGATGACAGAGAACTATTTTATTAAAAAAGTTAAAAATTGTTGAATAGACGTTGAATAGACTAAAAAATACTTTTTTTGGTTTAACGGAGTTTTAGCTTTTTTGTTTGATATAAAACACATTGTTTTAATGTTGTTGCTCCTTTTAACTTCTTATGAGATGTATATTACATAAATGACGTGAAGTTAGAAGTGTAATGTTTGTTGAACCAAAAACTCATATGTCTGACGAAAATTTATCTCTTATCCCTGTTATTTTATCGGGTGGGGCTGGGAGTAGGTTGTGGCCTGTATCACGCAAAAGTTTTCCTAAACAATTTTGGCCCCTGCTCTCTACAAAAACGCTTTTACAAGAAACAATATTGCGGGGGATAGCGGGAGGAACAGCGCGTCCTATTATCGTCTGTAATGTTGACCATCGCTTTATTGTTGCTGAACAATTACGTGCCGTTGGGGAAGAGCGTGCTTGTATTCTTTTAGAGCCGGAGGGGCGTAATTCTGCCCCTGCTATAAGTGCGGCTGCCTTTCTTATTGCTGAAGAAAACCCAGAGGCAGTTATGTGGATTATGGCGGCAGATGCGGCTATTCAAGATGAAAAGGCTTTATTAAAAGATTTGAAAGTTGCCGTGCAGACGGCGATGGCAGGGTATATTGTTACTTTTGGTATAAAACCAACGAGACCAGAAACAGGGTATGGATATATTCAATGCGGTGTACCTCTCGAAGGCACTGATGGTGTCTACTGTGTCGATCAGTTTCTTGAAAAGCCTGATATAGATCAGGCTATGGAGCTCGTGCAGAATGAACGTAACTTATGGAATTCAGGTATGTTTGTTGTAAAAGCACGTGTTCTTTTAGAGGAAATAGCACGTTTTGAGCCAAAAGTTTATGCTTGTGTTAAAGAGGCTGTGGCTTATCGCTCAAGTGATATGGATTTTGAGCGTTTGGCTGAAGAGCCTTTTAAGCAATCGCCAAATATTTCGATAGATTATGCTGTGGCAGAACGGACACGTTTGGCGACAGTTGTTCTTAGCACTTTTGGGTGGTCTGACGTTGGTAGCTGGGATGCTTTATGGGAGCTTATGCCTAAGGATGCGAATGGTAATGTCGTTTCTGGTGATGATGTTTTTCTTGAGCGTGCCCATCATTGCTATGTTCACGCCGAAAATTGTGTTACGACTCTACTTGGGGTTAAAAATCTTATAGTCGTTGTGACTAACGATGCTGTGATGGTTGCACAGCGTGATTGTGCACAATCTGTTAAAACTATGGTTTCACGACTGATCAAAGAGGGGCGATGTGAGGCAGAACAGCATAATAAGATCTATCGTCCGTGGGGGTTTTACGAGTGTCTTATTCGTGGGGATCGTTTTCAAGTCAAGCGTATTGTTGTTAAACCAGGGCAAAGACTCTCGTTACAAAAACATTTTCATCGTGCAGAACATTGGATTATCGTGGAAGGGACAGCACTTGTAACGCGTGAAACAGAGCAAATGATGGTGCGTGAAAATGAAAGTGTTTATTTACCTTTAGGAACATTACATCGCCTCGAAAATCCAGGTTGTCTTCCTTTAACGCTTATAGAAGTGCAATCTGGTTCGTATCTAGGGGAAGATGATATTATACGCGTTGAAGACGACTATAACTCCAATTTTTAAGATGTTTATATATTAAATTGGTGATGGGGGCTTGTTATCAAATGTTTATCAAACCTTAAGGATTTATTATCGTTAAACCTGTTTTTTGTATAATTTGAGGTAATATTTTTCCTGTATTATTGCTATTTTTAGAAAGGATGGAAATAATATCTTTTATAGAGAAGGGTTGGATAGGGTGAATATTGATGACGATAGACTTATTGACAGGATGAATTAAATACTCAGCTATTTTCTGTACAGTGTAATAATACGTGTTTTGGATGTCTGACGTTTCTACAGGTGTTTTTTCTAAACCTAATTCTAATTTACTTAAAGTGTGTATATCTATATCGGTATTTGTTGTTTTGGACATATGTTTTTCTGGAGTAATAAATTTTGGAGTAATAGGTAAAGAAGTTTGAAGCATGTTGGGGAAGAATAAGGTAGTGAGTAAATGGTAAGGTGTGGTATTCGATTTTGTTGCTAGAACTTTAAGAGCCCGTGTGACTAATCCGTAATCAAAATAGGTTACAGTCGCTGAAGCAATGTGCATGTCTGGGAAAATAAGATGTACATCAGGGCTGATACAAGATATTACAGGACTGATTGGTGAGTCTATAAAGGATTTAATAGAATCACTTATGGTAGAAGGTAAGAGAGGGGAGGAAAGGTCTCCACGGAGGTGAATCTGTCCCATTGTTGGTGCGGTTACATTTAATTCTTTAATGTGAAGGTGTCTTGTGTTGAAATTATAGATATCACTAAAGACAAGAGAAGCACGAATATGGTCATATTTTAAAGGAGCTAGCCAATGAAACCATGGCGTTGTTGGCCAGATTTCAATGCCCTGTATGCTAGAAGTTTCTTGTTCAGAAGCCTTTGTTAAATTGATGTGTGAGGAAAGATTACTAATACGTAATAAGGGAGTGATCGAAAGTGATGCTTTCTCGCTATTATTTATTGCTTCACCATCAATTTCTATGTGGTGCATTTCTACATCGCGTTGTCCAGGATACGATGTGACAGGAATACCGTTATAGAGAGGGACGCCGTGGTAGAGACTCCAATATAATTTAGCAATGTTAAATCCATTCGCATGAATAGAGTTAATCGTAAAACGTCGCCAAGATCCTGTATCAACTGATAAGAGAATATTTTTAATAAGGAGTTTATCGGTAATTTTACCATCAAAATGGTCTAAAGTTATAGAATCTGCAGCTACTTTAGCTTGTAGAGCCTTAATAAATCCGTGAATGCCATAGGCATGGGCATGAGCAATACTCGGTAAATGCGCTGAGCGAGCTTGTTTTTGTCCACGTGGTTGCAATATCAAATCATCAATCGTTAGTAATTGTGCGAGAATATTGCCATCAGTGCCTGTTATTTGTACATTGTGAAAAGAGAGATGGGTAATACCTGATATTTTACTATCTGAATCAGGACGTGAAAGTTCTGCTTGTTCTGCTGTAATCGTATCATTCTTGCGTCGGAAAACGACGTTTGTAAATACAGTGCTTCGTCCTAATAGACCTGGACGTGCCGAATCATATGTTAAAAAGACGTCTTGCCCAAGGGATTGGCGTAAAATATCAATATGCTTATCGAGTATAACATATTCAGCACGTCGTGTACCAACCCATATTGCACACCCTACAACAAGAATACTTGCAAGAGTAACGAGAAAGTGCTTTTTCAAATGTCACATACCTTAGATTAATTTGTGATGACTTTTCTTAAGCTTTGTAGATAATAGAGAAAGTATGATCTATGATTTGTGTCTTATCAAGATTGATTCAATTTTGATTAAAGTTCACCTGAAAAATCTCTTATTTGTGCTAAAAGGCCAAAAGGATCCCTTTATCATAAATAATGGAGTATTTTTGAAACACTCTAGAGTGAGATAAAACAAAACTGTAAAATGAAAAATGATAGTAAAAACGATAGATAATATTTATAGTAACGTATGGTTTCTGTTATAAGGAAGGGACTTGACTCTTTTTCTAAGAAGTCGCATAAGTATATTACTCTATAATGTATTCAATAGCTTATGAGCTCATATAATGGATTTTTACAGTCATGAAAACCACTCTTTCGCTTAAACCTGCGGAGGTTACAAAAAATTGGACCCTTATTGATGCCGAAGGTCTTGCTTTAGGGCGCTTAGCTGTTATTATTGCTCAACGTTTGCGTGGTAAGCATAAACCTCAATTTACTCCACATGTGGATTGTGGTGATCATATCGTTGTTATTAATGCAGCAAAAGTGGCTCTTAGTGGGCGTAAGGAAGAGCAAAAACTCTTTCATTATCATACAGGTTATCCGGGCGGTATTAAGACGCGTACTATACGTCAAAGACGTGAGGGGAATTGTCCAGGACATTTAATTAAAAAAGCTGTTGAGCGTATGATTTCGCGTGGTCCGCTTCAACGTGTTCAAATGCGTCATCTTCATGTTTATGCTGGGCATGAGCATCCACATGCCGGTCAAAATCCTCAGAAACTTAATGTTGCGGTTTTAAACCGTAAAAATGTTATTAACGTGCAGAAAGGCTAATCCATGTCTGAAACTCAAGAACTTACAGGGGCTTTAGCTAATCTTAAATCTGCTATGACTGTCGCTGCAGAAGCCTCACAAAAAGCACCAGTTTATGAGGTTAAACGTGATTCCTTAGGTCGTGCCTATGCTACAGGGCGCCGTAAAGATGCGATTGCGCGTGTATGGATTAAACCTGGAAAAGGGGAGGTCGTGGTCAATGGCTGTCCCGTTGTTAAATATTTTGCACGTCCTGTATTGCGGATGCTCATTTCTCAACCTTTTCTTGTTGCTGATCGGTCTAACCAATTTGATGTGGTTTGTACCGTTAAAGGCGGGGGATTGTCTGGGCAAGCCGGCGCAGTACGACATGGTATTAGTCGGGCGTTAACGTATTATGAGCCTGAATTGCGTAATGTCCTTAAGACATCAGGCTTTCTTACGCGTGATTCGCGTACTGTTGAGCGTAAGAAATACGGGCGTGCTAAAGCACGGCGTTCTTTCCAATTCAGCAAACGCTAAACGGGTCGAAAGTAGGTTTTATATCTACTTACTCGTTGTAAAAAAGTATTTTGTTAATTACTTAGGGTAGAGATGGTTGTGCTCTGCCCTATAGTTTTTTGTGTTTCTTCAGTTTTCTTGTTTTTTCATTATATCTTTGATTCTATTTTATCCTCTTACGTGTATATTACGTATTTAATGGTCTTTTTTATAATAATAAATAGATTTCTTGAAAATGTTTTTTAAGTTTCTGAACAAAGACTTATATTGGGCCTCTGTTATAAAAAAAAAGCATAATCTTAATTTTGTTTTTGATATCGTGTTGTGTTTGTTTTTTTATGAGAAAGATCCTACATGATATTTTAGTTGAAAAAGACGGTGGATGGCTTAAATTACAAACGATTATGCTAATGTGAATGTTTTTCCTACAAAGCTTTTTTTATAAATATAGTTGTTGTTGGCTAGTATAAGTCATGAAAAGTGATTAACAGCTATATAATAGAGCCTCTCATCAGGTGTGAGAGTGATTGTGTATAAAAAAACGTGTTATAATAAAACCATCATACGACATGGAGTGCGTGTTGTCGGAGTCAATTAAAGAATATGAAAGGGAAATTTATGTATTTTCTTCTAAAAAATTCAAAAAAAATAGCGTTTCTGGCTTTTCCTCTAACGATGTTTGCCGGTATAGCTTATGCACAAGCACCTTGTAATAATGTGGTTTCCTGTACTCAGCAGGGTGTCCAGAACCAGGTCGGGGCGGTAAATAATGCGGCAAATCAAAGTGTTCAAGGTCTGGCAAACGGCTTTCAGGCGACGCAGGGGGCTGTTTCTGGTATTGCTCAGAATGCAGCACAGGCGGGCACAAATGCTGTGAATACGGCAAATAACATTGCACAAAATACGAAGGGCGCAGTGCAGAATGCGGTGAGCAATGCCGTTAATAGTGCGGTGAGTAATGCTGTCAATGGGGCTGTTAATAGCGCAGTGAACAGTGTGAGCAATGTCATGCCCCGTTTTTAATTTTTTCTTTGTTGATCGTCTATCGGTTAGTCGGGCATGACGTTTAACGTTTTTACAATCTCTTTGAAAGAGATTTAAAGGTTGATCTCTTATTTTTGTGATGCATCAACCGTGAAAAGCGACAGAGTCGTTACTGAGTTTTTCTAGTTTGAGAAGGTTTTTCTTCTCGTTTCGGTTTTGGTTCGTTTTATAAAGCGCCGTTCTGTAAGGGGTCTATGTTCACCCCTCGCAGGAGGGTGTATTGAATCAATTAGGATTCCCTCAGCGTTATTGATGGCTTGATGAGCAAAGTTTTGTGCTTTCTCTTGAGCAATTTCGACGAGCGTGTGATGGTTGTTAATACGGATTGCACCAATATCTTGTTTGCGGAGTCCACCTATTTTACATAACATGGGTACAAGCCATTTGGGATCAGCCTTATCAGCGCGTCCTATAGAAAGGCGAAACCATGATGTAGACGAAGCCTGATTACGACGGTATTCTTTTTGCGTCGTTGTACGTGTATGACGTTCAAAACGATTACGACGTGTAACTTCTGGCGTGAGAACACGAACATCTAGGGGCAGAGGAAGATGTGTATGCCATAAATCTACTAAGGCGTAAGCGATTTGTTGTGGTGTATGCGTTGTAAGGAGACGATCTGCCAATTTTTGCAAAGAGGCATTAACGTTTTGTGAGTCAGAAAGAATAGGAGCCTGTAACAATCGGGCGGCATCGGCTTCAGCAATCGCTTGTTTTGTTGGAACGCCACTCCATGTAACGGTAATCTTGGCAGCTTGGAATAAACGTTCTGTCGTACGACGTCGCGCGGGCGGAACTAATAAAACACAAACCCCTTTACGCCCCGCGCGCCCTGTGCGACCAGAACGATGTAACAATGTTTCAGGACAGGAAGGCAAACTTGCATGCACAACAAGCCCAAGCTCAGGAATGTCAATACCGCGGGCTGCAACATCGGTGGCGACGCAAACACGTGCTTGACCATGGCGTAAACTTTCAATAGCACGAAGACGTTCATTTTGTCCTAAATCGCCAGAAATGGCGACAGAAGAAAAACCTCGTTCGGCTAAGGTGGTATGAAGTTGCCGAACGGCTTCACGCGTGTGGCAAAAAACAATTGCGGTTCGTGCCTCTTCTAATCGTAAAACATTGACAACAGCCCCCGTAATATCCGATGGATCGGTCAGGACTGCACGATAAGTAATATCTGCATGTGGGGTGTTGGCATCGATTGTATCAATCCGTAAAGCATTGTTTTGATAGCGTCGTGCTAGCGTGGCAATATCTCGTCCTATGGTTGCAGAGAAGAGCAAAGTCAGACGCGTCTTTGGCATGGCGTCTAAAAGAAATTCTAAATCTTCACGAAAGCCAAGGTCGAGCATTTCATCAGCTTCGTCTAAGACAACAGCTTGAAGTTGAGATAAGACAAGGTGACCACGCCCGACATGATCACATAAACGACCAGGGGTACCAACAACAATATGGCAGCCTGTCGACAAGGCACGCGCTTCACGTCTTGGTTCCATGCCGCCAACACAAGAAACAATACGCGCACCTGTTTCTGCATAGAGCCATTCAATCTCATTACGTACCTGTAAAGCCAATTCACGCGTGGGGGCAATAACGAGGGCGATAGGTGCAGAAGGTGGGGGGCAACGCTCATTATCTTTAAGAAGAAGATCTGATAAAACAAGACCAAAAGCAACGGTTTTCCCCGATCCCGTTCTGGCTGAAACTAAAAGATCTCGCCCTTTGGCATCTTCAGCAAGAACAGCAGCTTGTACAGGGGTTGGTGCAATAAAACCGCGTGCAGAAAGCGCACGCGCAAGAGGCGGAGAAGCGTGTCGAAAAGGCATGTATTGAGTATTTTAGCTAAAATGGATAGAAAGTGGAAAGAAAGGTATGGTGTAAAACAAAACACAAAAATTACAAAAACTAAAAGTAAAAAAGGCTTAAAAATTTATAGCATAAACTTTTAAGCCTTTTTATCTTTTTATTCAAGACATTTTGTAACCTGACCGTCTTACCCTTGGAACGGCAAGTAACGGAAAGAAAGCATCAGTGTACTGATATCAGTTCTATGTCCTGTTCCATTAGGATCTCCGTTACCGTTACCAGGCCAGAGTTTTCTCTGGGCGTAAATGAGTTGTACACCACTTTCCACTGTACCAAAGCGTCCTTTGAAGAAACGCCACCAGGCACCGACGGTTCCCTCGATAACGCGGTGCGTACTTCCTTGACAAGTGCCGCCTTCAATCATACAACCTGCGGTTGCGAAATATGGACTACCGTATCCGCCATAACCATATTGGTTGCCCCAATAGCTTCGTCCGCTTTCTTGCATACCAAAGTAGCCATAGACGTCGATTGATTTGGTGGGGTGCCCCACAATGCCCGTTGAAGCAATAGCTGAAAAGAGAGGAATAGGTTGCCCCAATTGGCTAAGGGTGACACCCGGTAAGAACGTACCACCATAACGACCAATACCCTTACCCACAACACCGCCAAGGTGCATTTCCATTTTATGCGGAATTAGTGGGAGGACCATAGAGGCACCGCCACCTCCGGCAATAGCCGTATTGTTATGCCCCTGTCCCATAGCTGTCGTAACACGATTATGCGGGAAAGTGAGCATACCTTCGATTTCGTAATGCCCCCATGCTGGATCCCATGCGAGTTTACCAATAATGTCGGGTGAGATTTCGTTGGGGTAGACAGCAGAACTATTGGTTAAGCCTTGTCCTACATGTCCATAAGTCACTTTATAGCCATTCGGTAGCGTTACTGTACCATTGCCAGTATTGCAAGCAGCACTTCCACCCCCACATTGGATGCCATAGATATTGGCGGCATTTTCAACCGAAAACCCTGCCCACAGGCGATGATGGTAGAAATCTTTCACAACACGAATTTGTGGTTGACGCGCCCAGACCGAGCCAGCGACTAAAGCCCAGTCAATCGTAATCGGCAAGGCTTCCTGACGGGCAACGATACCAATTCGGTTCGGCGTAAACATAGACCAAGCCTGTCCTACAAGAACGTGCCAACCATATTTATTGTTATCGTAGGTCAAATAGATTTGCCGCATACGCATGGTGAAGCTGTTGCTCTTATAGAAGTTCGTTGTGTTTGCTGCCGCACCCCAACCAAACTCGAAATATCCTGACACAATAGAGTGCTTATTCAGATTTCCACGCAGTAACATAGAAATGCGGGAGTACCGCGCTGTTGCCGAGAAGTTATCAGTATAATACCGTGGTTCATTCGGGAAAGGCATGCTCTTAAACTCAGTAAAGGTATCGGTTGGCATGTGGCGGTTGCGTTCTGCCATGGTCACGTTGATGAAGCCACCGAGAACCATAGTGACAGGACCGATATTGATAATACCCTTATTACCTAAGGCGCTCACGATCTGGTTACCAGCTGTTTGCCGCGGGTGAATACCCACGTCGTTTGGCGCCACGCGGACCGTTAAATCCTGATCTTTTTGGGCAGTTACTGTTTCTACATCAGGGGTACCAAAAAAACCAGGTCCTAGAGTAATAAGCCCTTTGTTGGTTAGTGCACTTGTCTGTTGTGCACCAGCTGTATAGGGTGGGTATACGCCTACATTATTAGGGGCAACGCGGGCTGTTAAAGCAGCATTTCCTTGACCAATGACGGTTTGAGTGGCGGGTCCGGCGAACGTAGGTTGTACTTCACGTGAATAACTACGCCGACTCCGTCTTACCCTCTGTGTGACCATTTGTCTTTGAACGGAGGCGAGAGCCTTTTGGAGTTCACGTTGCTCTGCTTGAAGTTTGGCAATTTGTTGTGCCAATGTATCTGTGTTAGCTGCTGCTCGGGCCTGGGTGCCAAACGAATCGACGATTCCGCCAGAAATAAGGATAGTGCCTGCAAAGAGACTCTTCTTGAGAGAAGGGAGCCAAAATTTTGGTAATCGCCAAACAGTCTGAAAAGAACGCATGTTTTTACTTTCTTTATGATGTGGTATTGCTAATCCAAATGTTTAGGCGCGTTACGCCTTAGGGAGTGACAATCTAATTATTTTTGTCTGTTTTGTAAAGATACTAAAAAGCTTATTTGTTCATTTTTAATATAAAAAATTATTTACAAGTGTAATACCATGTTCAGCAATCGTGTTAACAGCCTTTGAACTGTCTTGAAGTTGCTATAGTCAATTTGAGCGTTAAGGTGCGATTTTAAAATTTTAGAACATCAACGAAATTCATAACTAAAATATATATCTTGAAGAATATCATTAAGAATTAAAGCGTAGTTAAAGATGTTTGTTATGGGATACAATAACGTTGGAGGCAGTTGTTATCTGTTTATCTATAATTTGAGTGAGGTTTTATGACAAAGATTGTCCACATAATGTTGCGTGTTTTAGAAGAAGAGCGTTCTGTTCGATTCTATTCAGAGGTTTTGGGTTTGCATGTGGTAGAACGTCTTGAATTTGATGATTTTACGCTTGTTTATCTTGCAGATTCTTTTTCTCAGTCTTTACCGACTTCACAGCGTTTTGAACTTGAACTGACGATTAACCATGGGCGCACGGATCCTTATATTCTTGGTGATGGCTATGGTCATTTAGCTATATCAGTTGACGACATCAAGGCAGAATATGATCGTTTGCAAATGGCTGGGTACACTATAACACCTATGAAAACATTAGAACATAATGGGGAAAAAGTAGCACAATTCTTTTTTCTGACAGATCCAGACGGCTATCGTATTGAAATACTTCAACGCGGTAATAAAAACGGTGTGCTTGCTGGTACGTCTGGTCGTTTTTAGTTTGATCGTTTGTTAGACTTGTTTCGTTCTTAATGATTGTATTTTAATGATCGTATTTTAGAGAATGTGTTGTTTTATAAAATGCCTCGATTATGTCTTGTATGTAAGAATATGTCAATGACAGGAAAACGTGTTTTGTTAGGATGATCTCAATGGAGTTAAGTGAGATATTGTTTTCATATAGTTTTTATTTCAGAAATTTTATTTTTAAGATTTTATAGGTTGATGGGTAGGGAAGAGACTATGAAGCAAACACCTTTTGTTAAGATGCACGGATTAGGGAATGATTTTATTATTTTTGATGAACGCAATGAATCTCTATCTTTAAGTCCTACTCGTATAGCAGCTCTCGCTCATCGTAAACGTGGGATTGGGTGTGATCAGTTGATTACCTTAAGTCAACCAGAGCACGCCCAAGCAGATGTTTTCGTACGATTTTTTAACGCAGATGGGTCAGAATCCTATGCGTGTGGTAATGGGTCACGCTGTGTTGCCTCTTTTATTTCTTCTCATGCTGATGAGGAAAGGATGCGTGGCATAGGGTGTCAACAAGCTATGAAGCCGGTTCTACAAACACGTGTAGGGTTGCTTCCTACTTTTATTGGATCAAATGGTCTTGTTACGGTTGACATGGGCGTTCCAAAAACAGCGTGGTATGATATTCCCCTTGCTATGGAAACAGATACGCAATACCTCCCCCTTGTTGGAGATCCCGCTGCTATTTCGGTTGGGAATCCACATGTCACTTTTTTTGTACAGGATTTTAGCCTTCTTGCAGAAGGAGAAAGATTAGAACGTCATCCTCTTTTTCCTCAACGAGCAAATATTGGGTTTGCTTTGATAGAATCCCAGCAACGGATACGTCTTAAAGTGTATGAACGCGGTGTTGGCGTAACGGAAGCCTGTGGTTCGGCTGCTTGTGCTGCGGTGATTAACGCTGTAAGGCGTGGTTTAACTGAAAGAGTTTGTGATGTTGTGCTTGATGGTGGTACTTTGCATATTCGATGGGAGGCGGAGACACAGCATGTCTTTATGACGGGTCCTGTGGCAACGCCTTTTGAAGGAAAAGTAAATCTTAACGCGTTTGCCATATGACAGAACAGACAGAGACAGTAGGATTAGGAGAACGATCTGCCTTATCCTGTCAGGGAGCCTCTTCTCAAGAGATAGAAATCCTTACTTTTGGTTGTCGTCTTAATACATGGGAAAGTGAAGTGATTCGTCTTCATGCGCGTGCGCAAAAGCTGAATCAAACAGTGATTATTAATACCTGTGCTGTTACGCGTGAGGCAGAGCGACAAGCCCAACAAGCTATTCGTCGCATTCATCGTAAAAAACCCCATGTGCGTATTATTGTGACGGGGTGTGCTGCTCAAATTAACCCAACACGTTGGCTAAACCTTCCTGGTGTTACGCATGTACTAGGGAATAAAGAAAAACTTGAGGGAGAGAGTTGGGCATCAACGACGTTGACAAGCCAAGTTATGGTTTCAGACATTATGAGCCCGCAAAAAAGCAAGAAGAAAATAGAGTCCTCTCTTATAACAGAGTTTTCGGGGCGTACACGGGCATTTGTCCAAGTACAACAGGGCTGCGATCATCGTTGTACTTTTTGCATTATTCCTTTTAGTCGTGGTCCTTCGCGCTCTATACCAGCGGGAGCTGTGGTTGAGCAAATTCGGGCATTTGTGCAATCAGGACATCGTGAAGTTGTACTAACAGGCGTGGATCTGACTTCTTGGGGAGCCGATTTACCTGGACAGCCATCACTTGGGCAGCTTTGCTCTCGTATTTTACGGCTTGTGCCTGAACTCGAACGGCTACGTTTATCTTCTGTTGATCCTGTAGAGATCGATGAGGAAATATGGAATCTTCTCGAAACAGAATCGCGTTTCATGCCATATTTACATCTTTCATTACAAGCAGGTTCTGATCTGATTTTGAAACGTATGAAACGCCGCCATAGTGTTGCAGATGCGAAGCGTATTGTTATGCGAGCACGCCATATTCGTCATGATATAGGTCTTGGGGCTGATATTATTGCGGGTTTTCCTACGGAAGATGCAACATTGTTTGCGCAAACACAGGATTTTTTAAGGGAAATGTCGATTCCTTATTTGCATGTCTTTCCTTACAGTGAACGCCCTGGTACACCTGCGGCGCATATGCCAGCTATTTCTTTTTCTGAACGTAAAGAGCGTGCTTCTTTATTGCGTGCTTTAGGGCAGGAGGCTGCAAAGCGTTATTATACAAGCCTTCTCAATCAACCTTTACGTGTTTTAATGGAAACAACGACACAGGGACATAGTGAACAATTTGCCCCAGTTCGTTTGAATAAGGGAGAGGCTCGTGTAGGAGATATTATAACGTTAAACCCTATTTCCGTAGAATCGTGTCACATTGTCGCTGAAAGGATGTGAATAACCCATGGCATTAGGCTTTTTCTCTCGTCTTAAACAAGGTCTTTCACGTTCAACACAAAAATTGACAACCGGGTTAAGCGGTATGTTTACCCGACGCAAATTAGATGAAGTGGCTTTAGAAGAATTAGAAGAACTTCTTATTACAGCAGATATGGGACCTTCTGTTGCACGACGTATTATTGAGTCGTTTCGTGCTCATCGTTTTGGTATGGAAGTTACAGATGAAGAAATTCGTCTTGCTCTTTCTGATGAAATTTCAAAAATTCTTGATCCGATTGCCCAACCTTTTACTCCTGATACGACACATAAACCACATGTTGTGCTGGTTGTAGGGGTTAATGGCGTTGGTAAAACGACAACAATTGGTAAAATGGCACGTTTTTTTGCAGATCAAGGAAATAAAGTTTTATTAGTTGCGGGAGATACATTTCGTGCAGCAGCTGTTGAACAACTCCAGATTTGGGGACAACGAACAGGGTGTTCGGTCATCGCTGGTCCTTCAGGGGCTGACGCAGCAGGTCTTGCTTTTGAAGCGTTAAAGAAGGCACAAGCAGAAGGAGCAGATCTTCTTTTTATGGATACTGCAGGGCGATTACATAATAAAAGCGCTCTTATGGAAGAACTTGCTAAAATTATTCGTGTGATGCAAAAATGTGATCAGACAGCACCCCACTCTGTTTTGCTTGTGCTTGATGCAACTACGGGGCAAAACGCGTTAGAACAAGTGCGTGTATTTCTCGAATTGGTTAAAGTCACAGGGCTTGTTGTTACGAAATTAGATGGATCTGCTCGAGGGGGTATTGTTGTTGCTTTAGCGGATAGCTTTGGTTTGCCTGTGCATGCTGTTGGTGTTGGTGAACAGGTTGAAGATTTAAGACATTTTACAGCCAAAGATTATGCGCGTGGGCTTATTGGTTGTTCCGGAGAATTTCATAAAGAGTAATATGCTAGATGTAAAATTTATTTAAAATTTATTTAGAATTTTCTATCGGTCGTTTTTAGTCTTTTGAGTTGTTTTTAAAGGCGAATAAAGTCTTATCTTTACTTTTTTGAAGAAAGATGACATCATCTTTAACTAAAAAACGTAATGACACTCTCAAAATGGTAAAATATGAGAAAAAATGATCTTGAATCCTTTTCTGCACGTTTAAGCGCAGCTGAGCGTCGTTATGGTCTCGTGTCTCAAGAGCAAGAAGCATCTGCGTTGGGTGATAGTCAGAAGGCGAATCAGTCTCTAGTGCGTATTGCTTTACGAGTAGGAACGGAAATGTTTTCTGCCTTGTTTGTGGGTGGTGCGATTGGGTGGGAGTTAGATCATTGGTTGAGAACGAAGGCGGTTTTTTTAATTGTTTTTGCTATTCTCGGGGGATGTGCAGGTGTATTAAATGTTTGGCGTCTTGTCAGATCGATGGAGACGTCGTAAGTAGTGAAATCTGATTATTAGAGTCGAGAAGATTTTTAGTTTTATTTTTTTAGTGTTATTTTGAGGGAAAATCGTCATGGTAGGTGAGCCTAGTATTAATACTTTCGGACAGTTTGAGCTACACCCATTGCTAGGAAGTATAGGGAAAGCGTTATGCTTTAGCCAATCGCCTTTTTACATGATGATTTCGGTTGCTGTTGTTTTGGCGTTTTTGTATTATGGTATTAAGCCAGCTGCTATTGTGCCAGGACGTTTTCAAGCGTCAGTTGAGATGAGTTACGAGTTTATCCATGATATGGTGCTAGATGCTATTGGCCCTGATGGGACTGCTTATTTCCCATTTGTTTTTGCCCTATTTTTCTTTATCCTTGTGGGGAATTATATCGGGCTTTTGCCGTATCAGTATACGTTTACAAGTCATATTGCGATTACTTTTGCTTTGGCTGTTGCTACATTTACGCTTGCTATTGTTGTTTCAATAAAGAATCAAGGGCTACACTTTTTCGCACATTTCATGCCAGAAGGGGTCAGTTTATTTTTGGCACCTCTCCTAGTGCCTATTGAAATTCTTACTTTTTTTTCTCGTCCTGTTAGTTTAGCAATTCGACTTTTTGCTAATATGGTTGCGGGGCATGTTATGCTTGATATTTTTGGCGCATTTGTTGTTATGCTTGCTGGTTTCGGTGTTATTGGTGACGTGTGTGCGATTGGTCCTATTGCGCTCAATGTAGCACTTATGGCATTCGAGTTGCTTGTCGGTGTGTTGCAAGCCTATGTGTTTGCTATTCTGGCTTGCATTTATCTACGGGAGGCTGTCGCACGGTAGGTGCCTGCGTATTCCGTTTTTTTTTAACTCTCTTTTTGAAATAAGGAACTTAAGATTATGGATGTTCATGCAGCTCGGGAAATTGGTGCTGGTATTGCGATGATCGCTCTCACAGGTGTTGGTATTGGACTTGGGAATATCTTTTCAACGCTTGTAAGTAGTATTGCGCGTAATCCTGCCGCACGTCCGCATGTTTTTGGGCTTGGTATGCTTGGATTTGCGCTTACGGAAGCTGTTGCTCTTTACGCTTTGTTAATAGCTTTTCTTATTCTCTTTGTTTAAGGGTGCTTTTTTACTTAGGAGGAGAGGTCTTGTGGCTGTGATGATAAAAATATATCGGACCAAAGTGTTTATGGTGGTTTGCAGTATTTTTATGCTGGTTTCTTTCATACCTAGCGCACATGCCACGGGAATGCCCCAGCTTGACTTTCAGAACCCTTTGGTGAGTGGTCAGGTTGTATGGGGTGGTGTTATCTTTTTAGCATTTTATTTTGCGCTGAGTCGTGCTTTGTTGCCTCGTATAGGTCGTGTCTTGGAAGATCGTAGTAAACGTATTAGGGATGATCTTGATATTGCACGTAAAGCCAAAAGGGATACTGATAAAGCTATTGCTGAACTACAACAAGCGCGTGAGGATGCTCTTATCGAAGCAAAAGAGCACCTTCAATCAGCCTTAGAGGAAGAGCGTCTTGCGACTGAAAAACGTATGCGTGAAGTTCATGAGCGCTTGATAGCCGAGATCGATGAAGCAGAACGAGATATCTCTGTTGAGAAAGAACGTGTGCTTGAAAGCGTGAAAGATATTGCTTATGAGACAACGCAATTCCTTGTAAAACGTGTAGCGGGAGTTATGCCTGAGGAGCAGTGTATTAAAGAACAGGTCGAAAACGCGTACTCTCGTCGTTTGATTTAACTGTGCTGCTGGAGAATTAAAAAAATGTCTGAAATTTTTCATGAGGCTAATTTTTGGGTTGCAGTCTCATTTGTTTTATTTTTTGTTCTCTTCGGGAAAAAACTCTGGTTACCTATAGCCAAAGCTCTTGATAATCGAGCAGAGTTGGTGCGTCGTGAACTTGATGAAGTTGCGGTAATGCGTCGTCAAGCGGAGCAAATGCTTGAAAATGCTATACAGGAGCGTGAACAAGCACTTGTAGAAGCGCGTTCTTTGATTGAACGGTCTCGTCAACACGCCATAGAGATGACAGCACATCTGCGTAGACAGGCGGAAGAAGCGATTCGTCATCACGAAAAAGTTGCTCGTGATCGTATTACGGCGGCAGAACGGGCTGCGATAAAAGAAGTACACCAGATCGTTCTTGATATAACTTTTGAGGCGGCACAGGAAGTTGTTCCAAAGGCTCTTGATAATCAAGCAACGGAAACTTTAATCAATCAGGCGATTGCTACATTTCCTGAAGTTATCACACGTCAGGTTGCGTAACATATGCTTTAGGTTATTTTTCTATGCAAGTAGTGCTAGAGAAAACGAAGGATCTTTCGGAAACATTACCTATTGTGAGTGTCGTTATTACTGTATTCAATGAACAAGGTAATATATCGCAGGTTTGTTCGGAACTTATCGAGGCTTTACAAAAACTTCCTCCGACTGAAATTATTTTTGTTGATGATGGGAGTACGGATAATACTGTTGAAACTTTGCAACAGCATCGGTGCCTTGGACTACCGTATTTACGTATTTTAGCTCATGATAGACGATGTGGAAAGTCCACGGCATTACGAACAGGAATTACAGCTGCTCGAGGAGAGTGGATTGCGACTCTTGATGGTGACGCGCAAGATGACCCGCGCGATTTACCAGATCTTGTTAAACTCGCTTGTAACCAAGCCGGAACACCGCCTTTAGTTGTTGGTATACGTCAGAAACGGTGTGATAGTCTTTCTAAACGCATTGCGACCCGTCTTGCAAATAGTCTACGTCAATATCTTTTACAAGATCGTTGTCCTGATACAGGAGGTCCTATTAAGGTTTTTCGTCGTGTCGATTTTTTGCGTCTCCCTCAATTTGAGGGATTACATCGTTATCTTCCTGCTTTATTGGCTACTTACGGTGTTCCTCTTCTTTGTCATACCGTAACACATCGACCGAGACTCTACGGGGTTTCTAAATATACGAATTTTCATCGTGCTCTGGTTGGTGTACGTGATTTGCTCGGTGTTTTGTGGTTACGTAATCGTACGCATCTACCACATACTCGTGAATGCTAAAGTTTTTTCTTGGTTTTTATGATATTTTGCATCTTGCTAATTGGCAAAAGCAAAGATCTGGACTGAATACAGCATTACAATGGAAGTCACTGGCTTTATTAGGGCTTATTGCCTTTATCACCTTTCTTCCTGGACGAGTAAGTATTCCTCCATTTGATAGAGATGAGCCCCGCTATATGCAAGCAACGGCTCAAATGCTGGAAACACGTCGTTTTATAGATATTCGGTTTCAAGATAAACCGCGCTATGTACAGCCTGCAGGTATTTATTGGTTGGAAGCTATATGTGCTGCTTTAGCAGGTCAACGTTATTGGCACAGTGTATGGCCTTATCGTATTCCTTCTCTTATAGCTATGACAATAGCGGTTATGCTAACTGCCTGTATTGGAAGTATGTTTTTTGGTCAGACAGCGGGTATTTTGGCAGGTCTTTTATTGTTATCAAGTGTGCTTGTTACGGCGGAGAGCCGTATGGCAACGATTGATTCTTGTTTGTTAGTGTGTGTTCTTTTGGCACAACTTGCTCTTGTACGCGCTTTACAAGATCGGCAATTAAATCAACCAACTCATATTGGTACGGCTGTTCTTTATTGGGTTTCTATAGGCTGTGGGCTTATGCTTAAAGGTCCTGTGATTCTAATGCCTTCATTAGCAACACCTTTAACACTTGCACTAATAGAAAAAAATGCGAGCCTTTGGTATCGTATGCGACCGCGTTGGGGATGGCTCATTGCTATTGCTATTTTACTTCCTTGGCTTGTGGCTATTGGATTTGTTAGCCACGGTGATTTTTTTTATCGATCAATAGGGAAAAATTTTTTAGGAAAAATTTCTTCTGGGCAAGAATCTCATGGTTTATGGCCCGGGTACTATTTACTTATTTTTCTTATAACTTTCTGGCCCGGGTCCTATTTTACTATGCGTGTTTTACCCGCAATTTGGTGTCAGAAACACGATTTAAATGTGCGTTACCTCTTATGTTGGATTGTACCTCATTGGCTGATCTTTGAAACGATTCCAACAAAATTACCACATTATGTTCTTCCTGTTTATCCTGCTATTGCTATTCTTACAGCAGGGGGAGTAATACAAGCATATTGGAAAAAAGAGATAATGACGCACTTATGGCAATTTTTTCTTGGTGTATATCGTATAGCCTGGTGCCTAGTAGGCTGTTTGTTGGCATGTGCTGGCCCGTTTCTTTTGTGGAAGTTAGAAAATCGTATTTCGTTTTTTGCTTTTCTTTTTGCCGTTGTTGTGTTGTGCCTCATTGGATTAGCGACAGTTTATCTTTGGCAAGAAAAACTGTGTTATGCTTTATTGAGTAGTCTAGGTGCCGCGATTTTTCTTTATACGGGATTATTTGTATTCGTTATTCCTTATCTACAAACAATCTGGCTTGCACCGCGTCTTGTAACTCTTATCCAAAATAACCTTGTTCAAGAAAAAAAACTTTGTTCGCATACGGATATTTTTTCAGTTTCTTTTTCTGAGCCAAGCCTTGTTTTTTTGCTTCGCGGAGATGTCCATTTAACAAGTGCCAGGCATGCTGCCGACGCGATACAAAAAAATCCTCATTGTACAATAGCGCTTGTTGGTCAACGTGAACAATCAGATTTTTTTAACGCATTACAACACTGGCATGGGGACGTGATAAGCCGAGGTCATGTAAGAGGGTTTAACTATTCTAATGGGCGTTTCTTAAATATAAGCCTTTATGCAGCAGATATGATGCCACATACAAAGGAGACTATTTACCACTAGTTGTATTATTGGAGTGCTGTGGAACGCATGGTGCCCGCTGGCGGATTCGAACCACCGGCCCCATCATTACGAATGACGTGCTCTACCAACTGAGCTAAGCGGGCATACCTTATGTTATTAGTAGATGACAAACAAACCAACGTTTATAAGTGATTAACACGATCAGGCGCGTTATACAACTCTAAATCCTCTAAAATCTAAAGAAATTATCTCTTATACATATTTGAGAAAATAAATAAGTTCTTAAGAGTTCTCGTATTTCTTTAATTTCTTACTTCTATCTTTGTAAATCTTCCTCTAGTGTATTATAAAAGTTTCTCTTTTGTGATCATCTATTACGCTAGAATCATTTTAGTTTGTTTTCTTTATGAATGTTTTCGTAATCGGTAAGTGATATAGGATAATCTCCGGTGAAGCACGCATCACAATACGTTTTACATTTGTCGTCCTTACATACACTCTGAATGGCGTGTTTTAACCCTTTATGTGAGATAAAGGCTAAGCTTTCAACCCCAATAATTTTCGTCATTGCATCGATGTTATGTTGCACGGCGAGAAGTTTATTTCGTTCTGGTGTATCGATTCCGTAAAAACAAGAATGTTTTGTTGGTGGAGAAGAAATGCGCATATGTACTTCTCTAGCACCTGCTGTACGAACCATATCGACAATTTTACGGGACGTTGTTCCACGTACAATAGAATCATCAACAAGAATCACACGTTTACCTTCTAACACAGCACGATTCGGTGAATGTTTCATTTTAACACCAAGATGTCGAATATGATCAGAGGGTTCAATAAAAGTGCGCCCAATATAGTGATTACGAATAATTCCTAAATCAAAGGGAAGACCGCTTGCTTCGGCGTAGCCAATGGCTGCAGGTACACCAGAATCGGGTACAGGAACAACCAAATCTGCATCAATTGAACTTTCTTTAGCTAATTCTCGACCAATTTCTTTACGGACATTATAGACAGATAAGCCTTCTAAAAAAGTATCTGGTCGAGCAAAATAAATATATTCAAATACACAAAAACGTGGTGTTTTTGTACTGAAAGGGTGTACAGAACGTAAATCGTTTTTTTCTATAAAAATAACCTCTCCTGGCTCAATATCTCGGACAAATTGGGCACCAATAATATCTAAACCGCATGTTTCTGATGATAACACCCAAGAATCGTGTCCTTGTTTGGTGGGTAAGCGCCCTAGAACTAAAGGGCGTATTCCAAAAGGATCGCGTGCACCGATAAGGGTATTTTGCGATAGAACGACAAGAGAATAAGCTCCTATAACATGTTTAAGGGCGTCAAGGAGTTTATCTTCTACTGTTGTATAAGGAGAAATAGCGATAAGATGTACAAGAACTTCTGTATCCATAGTTGACTGAAATAAACAGCCTCTCTGAATTAGTTCATGTCGTAGTAATCGAGCGTTGGTTAAATTACCGTTATGGGCTAGAGCAAGACCACCAAAAACAAATTCTGCAAAAATTGGTTGTACGTTACGTAACAACGACGCTCCGGAAGTTGAATAACGATTATGTCCAATCGCACATGTCCCCTTCAGGGTAGCCATAGTGTGGGGGTCAGAAAATACCTCTCCGACAAGACCAAAACCATGATGGGCATGAAATTGTTGTGTCTTTGGGTCAAAACAGACAATACCTGCTGCTTCTTGCCCGCGATGTTGAAGAGCATGTAATCCTAATGTTGTTAACGCAGAGGCATCCGAAGCATTCCAAACGCCAAAAATAGCGCATTCTTCATGTGGATGGTCGTTGTCTTCTAATATGATAGTGGGATGGAAATGCTTGGACATAGACTTAATAAATAGGGTCTCAGGGTTGACTCAATAAGATTAAAGGATACCATACTTAAACTTAAATAGCAGACGTGACATCTTAATAAACTTGACAAATCCTATTATACTCATTGTAAGTCTTGTATTAAAGAATCAATATTCTTAATTTAAGTGATTCAAATTACTTAAACTATTGAGTAGATTATGTGAAATTTTATTGAAATTCAATGAGGGGGCTAACAGTTTGAGTTGATGAACTTCTAATTGGATATAGGGTGTAAACTTACTGTTTGTTTCTATTTTCTGTAGTGTTGTATTTGGTAAAAAACTTATTACAAAAAAGATTGTAATAATAGAGAGAATCCCGCAAACTCCTCCTAATAAACCACCGAGTAAGTGATCTACTCCACGCATGGGTGTTAAGTGTACTATTCGTACAATCCAAGCCGATAGGCAGCCTCCTACTATAATAACACCTAGCAAAATGATTGTAGAAGATATAATCTGTGCCAAAATAGGTGACGCGATAAAGAGTTTTAGCCATATTGTAACAGGGGCTCGAAAATGTGCGACGGCTATAGAAACAACGATCCACAAACACAAATTTAGGGAGATACGGGTAAATCCTTTCCAAATACCATAGAGCGTAGATAAGGTTATAATGGCAAGAATTATGATGTCTATTGTAGTCAAAAAATCTGCTTTCTATTATTTCTTATGAATAGGCAGACTGTTTATAATGCGTGTCGCTTTGTAGATATATAATAAAAAGATAGCAAATTCTTCACACCCGTCAGCTGCTGCCGCACCGTTAATACCGAATGCATGGGTAAGCCACAAGAGGAGTGGTATACACCATATCGTAAAGACAAGGCTTTTTGCTTTTGTGATATAAGAGAGATTGTTAAAGAGGGTGAGTAGAAGATTGAGAGGCATTGAGGCCATGGCGATGATATAGGCAACAGCAAGAATATTGAGAAGTGTAATACTGTCAGTAGGGGCGTGATATGAAAGCATAAAAGAAAGAATATATCGACCAAAGGTGGAAGTAACTAGGATCAGAATAACGGCAAGAGATCCTAGAAAATAGAAGGTTTTTAAAAGAGTACGACGTAATGTATGCCAGTTTTTATCATCACGTAGTTTTGTCAGTTCGGGGTATAGATTATTTCCAATCAAAGAAGATAGGCGAAAAGCCGTCGATACTATCTGGCGAGCGACAGAGAGGATAGCTAAATCTGCCGTACTCACAATGGCACTGACGATGAGCGTAAAGATTTGTCCGCTACATGAAAAGATAAAATTGTTGATGGTTGTGAAAAGAGCAAAGTTCCAAATGCCTTTAACAGGAGTAGAAGGAAAAAAGAGCGTTTTCCACAGAGAACTTATATTAAACTGATTTCGTGTTAAATAAATCCCAAGAATTGTTAAAACGATGAAATCTGTCAATTGCGTTATACACCAAACTGCTAAGAAATATGACATACGAAGATGGTTTTCGTAACCAATAAAACAGCCTAATGTACGAATAGTAGTACTTAAAGCTTGTACAGGTACGAAAAGATAATACTTGTTTACAAGCTGTATAACACCAACCTGCCATGTTGCATTTATAAACGGAATGATGAACAAACAATAATATGCTAATGAATATAGTTCTAATTGTCCCTTAAAGATAAAGTTCCCAAAAAATATAATTCCGATCCAACCAACGAACATTCCCATTATACCGCTAAGACATTCTAATCGGATACAAAAGGCTAAAATCTGACGGAAGGTGAGTGCATCTTGTTTATGAAAGGGGGCAGAGCCATAATGTACGAGTGTTTGTCCTGCTTGGAGAGATGTAATCTTAGCGCTGGATGAAATGAATGCCATGAGAAGGACGAGTTGTCCGAACTCTGTTATACCAATGCTTGCTGTTGTCCACGGAATAAAAATAAAACTGCAAAGAGCATTTATTACTCGTCCGATAGTTATAATGAGTGTATTGTTTATAACGCGGGAAAAAGGGGAAGTTTTTTTCGTTCTCATGTAGCTTTTTTGTCAGAAAAAGACGGCCTGCGGTTGTTGTGCTACTGGCGTGCTTAATAATATGCGTAATTGGGTTGATGGGGAATACATGGATAGAAGTTGTATAAAATTTGTATCAAATCCCTTTGTAGAATAACGTTTTCTTATAATTCTTATAGGGGGATTTGTCAAAGATTAATGAAAGGACACTTCTCTTATAGGAGGGGATTTTGGTTTTGCAAGAAGAAATATTAGGAGGGGCGGATGATGTCTTATAAAGTCTCTTATGAAGCATCGCGTGATATGAAAGAAGGTGAGATTGTCATTTTCCTTCAAACGTTAGTTAAGGCGTCACCTCATGCACAAACGGAGCTTTATTACACAGATACCTTTAGTTTGCTCGTAGCCGTTGTGCTTTCGGCTCAAACAACAGATGTTTCTGTGAATAAAGTAACGCCCACTTTGTTTGCTCTGGCTCCAACGCCTGAAGCGATGGTCGCTTTGGGGGAAGAAGGTATTGCGACGTGTATACGGACCATTGGATTGTGGCGTGCCAAGGCACGCTATCTTGTTAGACTGTCGCAGCAGCTACTTACGAATTATGGGGGGGAAATACCGCAGACTCGCGAAGCATTGGAAACACTTGCAGGTGTTGGCCGTAAAACGGCTAATGTTGTTTTAAGTATTGCTTTTGGGAAGCCTACAGTACCTGTAGACACACATATTTTTCGTCTTGCTAATCGTTCCGGGTTGGGGAGAGGGCGCAGTGTTCGTGCTGTTGAAAAAGCATTAGAGAAACGTATTCCTGAATCGATGAAATGTGTCTCTCATCATGCTATGATCTTACACGGGCGCTATGTTTGTAAGGCACGCCGACCCGAATGTTGGCGTTGTGTTGTGCAGAATATTTGTCTTTTCCCGTGTAAAGAAGTTAATAAGAAATCTGATTAAAAATACCTAGGCACTTTGTAAAAGCAAGAGTTCCAATATTACGCAATGAATGTGTAGAGAGAATCTTGCTATATTTTTTAAGTAATCCAACCTGCAAGCTCGTTTCGTGCTAGTGTTTCAAGCAGATCAATACTCGTGGTGCTTGCATTGAGGCATGGGATAAGTGTAAAGGATTTTCCACCTGCTTTTAGAAAAAGGTGATGTATTTCATGACCAATCTCGTCTAAAGTTTCCAAACAATCTGCCATGAAACCTGGTGTGATAACGGCAATATGTTTGATTCCTTGGGCAGGTAATGCCTGAATAAAAGGTGCTGTATAGGGAGTGAGCCAGGAAGCGCGTCCAAATCGTGATTGGTATGTGATGGGCATAACTATTTCATCTATATCGAGTGCAGAACGTAGTGCCTGCACGGTGCGTAGGCACTCATTGGGATAAGGATCTCCTTTGTCGACGTAGGTTTGAGGTAATCCATGGAAAGAGGCAATAATTCTCTCAAAAGGGTAATCAGCTTTGGCTTGGGCTGTTCGAATATTATAGGCTAGGGCAGTTATAAAATGTGGGTGATCAGCAAAAGAGGGTAATGTGCGTATAGCGGGTTGGTGACGGAGTTGCATCAGGATTCTAAAAATTTGGTCATTTGTAGTAGCTGTTGAAGTAGCACTATACTGGGGATATAACGGCATGCATAGGATCCTCTGACATCCTTGGCGTATAAGGCTATAAATTGCTTCTTTTAATGAAGGTGTGCCGTAACGCATGCCAAATGTCACATTAACTCCTGATGGTGCCATTCTTTCGGTAAGGTATTCTGCTTGTTTGCGGGTAATAAGTCGTAAAGGACTTTCGTTTTTGGTATTGTTCCATATACGGCGGTAGGCTTTGCTACTTGTAATAGGGTGGGTTAACAAAATAACTCCTTGTAAAAGAGGTTGCCATATAAGGGGGTGTGTTTCGATAGTACGTCGATCCGATAAAAATTCTGATAAATAGCGTCTTACGGCGTGGTACGTTGGTTTATCTGGTGTGCCAAGGGCAGACAAAATAATCCCTATGTGTGACGTTGGGTGTAGGGATGTTGTCTGGTTATGAAGAGATGGGATAATAGAGTCAAAAACCATATATTTACCATTATTTTACGTAAAAGTTTTTAATCCAAGTGTAAGACATTTTTTCATAACAGAGGGAATGGCAACCTCCCGCTTCTGAGATAGAATCTGTGAGAAAGGCAGTAAAAATCCTTTTGCAACTTCTTGATTAGAGAAACGTGTAACTCGTCCAACATAAACAACAAGTTCAAGGGAAAAATGGGTAAAGACGTGATGTACAATACCCGCTCGTTGCCATTTCGTTTGAACAGGTGAGATCTTAAGGATTTCATTTTCATTCCAAGGTGTAGAGTGCCATTCTGTTCCTGGGAGTTCTATCATAGAGGCGAGAAGTCCGTTTTCTGGACGACGACGTAATAAAACAGATCCGGCTTTGTCAATAACTAAAAAGTGAACGCCATAGCGTTGAGGACGTACGATTTTTGGGAGTTTTTTTGGTAAAATCGCGGCAGTTCCTGCAGCGTAAGCAGCACAATTTTGTTGCCAAGGACATAATCCACAAGCAGGATTACGTGGGGAGCAGATTAAAGCACCAAGGTCAAAAAGGGCTTGTGCAAAATCATGAGGGCGTGTTTGTGCTTCGTGATCCGTATTGAGCGTTGTAGCTAATTTAGCAAGTAAGGGGCGTGCATTTGGTAAAGGTGTATTGATGTTAAAAATACGTGCCGTAATGCGTTCTACATTTCCATCTACGGGTACAACAGGTACACTAAAAGCAATAGCTGCAATTGCCGCAGCTGTGTATGGTCCAATACCAGGAAGGGTTTTGAGGTTCGGAATGTCATGAGGGAAGCCACCACGTTGCGCAACAACTTGTGCACATGTATGGAGGTTTCGTGCGCGAGAATAATACCCAAGCCCTGCCCATGTGGCGAGGACAAGGTCTTTATCAGCATGTGCAAGAGTTGTGAGTGTAGGAAAACGTTCTAAAAAATGGTAATAGTAGGGTACAACAGTTTTAACGGTTGTTTGTTGTAACATAATTTCACTAAGCCAAACATGGTAAGGATCAGCGGTTTGTCCAATAGGGGCACGCCACGGGAGGTTACGATGGTGTTGGTCATACCAACGAAGTAAGGAACGTGCAGAGGGAGGCATGACAAAACGCGATGATAGAGAAAGATTTGGACTTAGACGTAAATAATACTATAGGCGTGGCGTCATCTTTATTGGGAGAATCGACAACAGAGTCTATAGAGTATATGCAGTCTATAGAATCGATCGGAAAACTAAAAGAACAAAATCTTTCTCACAGAACATGTACAGCACGTAGTCTTGCTTTCCTTTTGCCAAGTATTACAGCGGCTTCTTTTCGTCGTCGTTCTCCAACGGAGATACAGCTCTTCGTTCGCTGGCATGATGTTGTTGGGGCAGATATTGCTGCACAGACGAGGTTTAAAAAAATATCAGCAAAAACGCTAACAGTAGCTTGTTCAGGTCCTGTAGCGTTGGAAATGCAATACAGAACAGAAATGATCATAGCGCGTATCAATAAATGGAGTGGTAATTCTCTTGTCGAACGAATACGTATCGTGCAAGAGTCGATAAAAACTTCTACAAGTACTTTATCTGGAGGAAGACAGACATATGTATCGTCACATGCAGTCCGATCTCCCTTATTAAGGGCTTCAGTATGTCTTTTACCTTTTTTCCCCAAATGTCCTTTGCGGGAAGCGTTAGAATCTCTTGGTTCTGCGATTAGGAAATAAAAAAACTGTCGTAAATGACAAAGAAGTCAAGAAAAAACAATCTGTTTAAAACCTGTTTTTTTACCACATTTTTTGAGCATTTTCTAGCGCGACTCTATCATAAAGATATGAGAAAAGAGAAGTCTAATCAATAATAAAGGCAAGGCAAAGAGGTAGTATCAAATGGGTAATATATAATATTAAAGTTAATTGATTAAAATATAACCCTATGTATTTAAAAAGCTCTTATGCCTTCTAGAAATTATGTGATGAGATAAGGAAGAGGAAAGGTTGTTCTATCGATGCTATGGGATAGGGACTTTTGTAAAGGTGTTGCAACGCTATGATGCGTCTGGCGCTCTTATTACTCGTGTTACAGATATTATCGGCATGTGTTGCGCCTGTTCATCATTATACATATCATCCTCCAGGTGCCGCTATGAATTTGTGGGGACCATATATTCATGAAGCGGCGCAGCGCTTTTCAATTCCGCAAAGTTGGATTCGTGCCATTATGAATCAAGAATCAGGTGGACACCAATACTTGCACGGTCGTTTAATTCGTTCAGCACATGGAGCCGTTGGACTTATGCAAATTAAGCCCGAAACTTACGCGATTCTCGCACGTCGTTACCATTTAGGGTCTGATCCGTATAATCCGCATGATAATATCATAGCAGGAAGTGGCTATATTCGTGAACTTTATAATCGTTTTGGGTCTCCTATGTTTGTGGCAGCCTATAATTGTGGTCCTCAATGTGTTGAGAATTATCGTAGATATGGCACACCTCTTCCCGGTTACGCACGTGCCTATCTTGCCGCTGTTGCTCCTCATTTGAGAGATAGTATACCTCGCACTGCACCTGTGGAAGTCGTACAAACACAACCAAATTCTCAACTCAATACCGGAGGAGATAATACACAAGAGTCTATAGAAAGTGCCCTCCAACAGGCGACGTTTATAGGGCGTAATGTCCGTCAGGGAAATGAAATTTCATCATCTAATACATCATCATATTATGGGCAGAATTATTCTAATAATATGAATACGTCTAGTAATCTTTCAGGTATGACGGGGGTTGCTCCACCTATACGAGCTGACCTTCCTCCACCACAAAGCACATCTCAAGCCGTATTAGGAGACACGGTGGAATCATTACCTTCTGGTGGAGTTCAATCTTCTACGGATCAAACATCTTCAACTCAAGGAACCGGACAGATAATACCAGCTTCTATGGCACAATCTTCTGTGGCATCTCCTACTATTATATGGAAATCAGTGCCAGGTACAGGTAACGCAATTATTCAAATAGGTGCGTTTTCTACACCAGAACATGCACAAAAAGTTATAGCCCAAGCACGTCGTGTTTCTAACATGCTACAACATGCTGTAGGGCATGTCGATCATGTGGTAACCTCTCGTGGGGTTTCAGTCTGGCGTACTCGCTTAACAGGATTACCTGTTGAGAAAGAGGGTATGATTTGCTCTATACTTCGTCAGAAAGGGATAACATGCGTTACTGTTCATTAATAAGTTGCTGAGATATTAAGGGAAGAGATAGACGAAAATATAATTATTCTACATAATTACTTACTAATGAATGTTTGAGAAATGGCTTGTGTAGAATCAACTGATCTCGTTATGTTGTATAATTATCTACTTATTTCTGTTCGTGATACGTGTGTGCTATGTTGTTCTACTGAAGAGGGAGCCAAAAGACCCTGACTTTGTGTTAATGATCTGAGGAGTCATATTTTATACCATGTCGCACACTATGTCGCGTAGTTCTGTATTTCTCTACTCTAGTCTTATGATTTTTTTGAGTGTTAGTTTGGGAGCATGCTCTTTCTTCCATAAAGAAAATAATACGCTTGCTATCCCACGTCGTCAGCTTTTATCGGAAGATCGTAACGCGTCAGGAGGAACTGCAACATTAAAAGACAATGTGAATGCGTACTTGTGGCGTGCTACCCTTGATACTCTTTCTTTTATGCCAATTTCTATGGCGGATGCGAAAGGAGGTATTATTCTTACAGATTGGTATACACCTCCTGCCATTCATGATGAACGTTTTAAAATGACAGCCTTTATTTTAAGCCGTTATTTACGTTCTGATGCATTACGTTTGAGTGTGTTTCGTCAAGTGAAAGAAGGTGATAAATGGGTTGATACACCACCAGCTTCGAATACAGCTTCAGATATAGCAGCGCGTATTCTCTCACGTGCGCGTAAGTTGCATCTTGAGAGTAATAAATAGCGCTTTTTGGCATAATTTTTTAATATCATTGCATATAAGGAATTTCTGGTGTCGCATACGTTTTCTTCTACGCCATCTTCTGCTGCAGATTCTTTAGTTTATGATTTTCGGAATGTTGAACCTAAGTGGCAGGCAGTCTGGGAAAATGCAGGTGTATTTTCTGTTCCAGATATTCCTTCGTCAGAACAACCTAAATATTATGTTTTGGAAATGTTTCCCTATCCTTCTGGACAGTTGCATATGGGGCATGTACGGAACTATGCGCTTGGCGATGTTATTGCGCGTTATAAACGCGCACAAGGGTTTTGCGTGCTTCATCCTATGGGGTGGGATGCTTTTGGATTACCTGCTGAAAATGCAGCGCGTGAGCGTGGTATTCATCCTAAAGAGTGGACATTTGCCAATATTGCTACGATGCGTCTGACCTTAAAACGGTTGGGGTTTTCTCTTAACTGGGATCGGGAAATAACCACATGTATGCCTGAATATTATGGGCAACAGCAAAGATTATTTCTAGAGTTTTTACGTGCAGGACTAGTAGAACGACGCGAGAGTTGGGTTAATTGGGACCCTGTTGATCAAACCGTGCTTGCGAATGAACAAGTGATTGAAGGTAGAGGATGGCGTTCAGGGGCACTTATTGAAAAAAAGAAGCTTTCACAATGGTTTTTGCGTATTACAGAATACGCACAAGATTTATTGGACGGACTTAAAAGCCTTGACCGTTGGCCAGAGCGTGTGAAAACTATGCAAGAAAGGTGGATTGGTCGTTCAGAGGGGGTGAAAATACGTTTTCCCCTTAGTTGTCCTCCAGATGCATTAGAGCCTCATTTGCGTGAAGTTACGGTTTTTACAACACGTCCTGACACGCTTTTTGGGATGTCATTTCTGGCGATTGCCGCTGACCATCCTTTAGCCCTATGGGCTGCAGAACAAAACCCTCAAGTAGCAGAATTTGTAGCAGAATGCCAACGGCTTGGTACTTCTATTGAATCAGTGGAAACTGCCCCTAAAAGAGGAATCGATACAGGTTTACGTGTTTCTCATCCTTTTTTAAATACGGATTTTCCTATTTGGATTGCTAATTTTGTGCTTATGGACTATGGCACGGGGGCGTTATTTGGTTGCCCTGCAAGTGATCAACGTGATTTGGACTTTGCACGTGAATATAATCTTCCTGTAACGCCTGTTATTCTTCCTCCTGAGATAGAAAAGTCGGGTAATCAAGATCATTACTGCATTGAAGCACAGGCGTATACGGGAAATGGTCGGCTAATCAATTCGGATTTTCTTAATGGGCTTACGACACATGAGGCACGTCGTGTGGTGATAGAACGGCTTGAAAAACAAGGGCTTGGAGAAAGTGTTGTTCATTGGCGGTTACGGGATTGGGGGATTTCACGTCAAAGATATTGGGGGTGCCCTATCCCTATTATTCATTGTGCGACATGTGGTGCTGTTCCCGTGCCTGAAGATCAGTTGCCGGTTACGCTGCCAGAAGATGTTAGCTTTGAAAAACCTGGTAATCCGCTGGAGCATCACCCACATTGGAAATACACAAACTGCCCCGTTTGTCATCAACCTGCTATAAGAGAAACGGATACTTTTGATACATTTGTAGATAGTTCATGGTATTTTTCTCGTTTTACAGCACCTCATGCACTAACGCCAACCGTGTCTGAAGCCGTTCATCGTTGGCTTGCCGTAGATCAATATATTGGAGGGATTGAACACGCTATCTTACATTTGCTTTATGCGCGGTTTTTTACGCGTGCGATGCATCGTACGGGACATGTAAATATTGATGAGCCTTTTGCAGGATTATTTACGCAAGGCATGGTGACCCATGAAAGCTATAAGGATCAAGATGGGCATTGGGTTTATCCTGAAGATGTGGAGCGTACATCTATGGGTGCTGTGCATCGGATTACGGGGGAACCTCTTACGGTTGGGCGTGTTGAAAAAATGTCCAAATCAAAGCGAAATACGGTGGCTCCTGCCGCAATTATTGAAAGATTCGGGGCAGATATAGCACGGTGGTTTGTGCTTTCAGATAGTCCACCAGATCGTGATATGGAATGGACAGAAGTCGGTGTTTCAGGTGCAGGGCGCTTTGTACAACGCCTTTTCCGTTCGGTTTGTGGTGTGGCTGTAGAAAAAACCGCGTTACTTTCTTGTAAAAAAGACCTAGAAAATTCTCTTGTAAAAAAAACAATAGAGTCTTCCGTAACAGAATCCTGTAAAACTGACTTTATCCAAAAAACGGATAAGAAATCTGTACAAGAACAAGAAACAGCAGCAGACTCATTACGCCGGATGACACATCGTACGATTGTTGCTGTGACAGAGGCTTTAGAACATTTTACCATTAACGTTGCTGTTGCCCGTATTCATGAGTTAACTTCTGCACTCATTGCAACAGAGGATCACTTTAAAAATAAAACAAAAACATCACAGCATGAAGAGCAGCAGAGAGAAATGGCTTTTGCGCGGTTTGAATGTGCGCGTACACTTTGCTTGTTATGTGCTCCGATGATGCCTCATATTGCTGAAGAAATGTTTTCGCGTCTTTGCCCTGAAGAGGGGCTTGTTGTATGCCAAGCTTGGCCTCAGGCGAGTCAGGAATGGCTCACTGTGACACGGGTTACGGTGGCAGTACAAATTTTAGGTAAATTACGTGGTACAATTGAAGTCTCTCCAGATGAAGAAGCTACTCGTGTTATAGCGCGTGCACAAGCTGATCCCCATGTTGCTCGTTTTTTGCAGGGGAAAAAAATTGTCAAAACAATTCATGTACCAAATCGAATCGTTAATTTTGTGGTGAAAGACGCATGAAGCTTTTAAGCATCTCTTCACAAATGCTCCATATAATGGACAGATCTTTTTGTAAAAAAAACTCTCAAATTAGAAAGATAAGTTCGCTTTACGCACTTATAATGGTTTCTATTGCTCTTTCTGGCTGTGGGTTTCATTCTCTTTATGGTGAGGATGTTAACAACGGGACTGTTTCTGAGGATCTTAAACAGATTTATATCGCTCGAATTCCAAATCGTGTTGGACAGGTGCTTCGGGAGTCTTTGCAACAAGATATGGCTGGTAATGGGTCACAAGCCGAGAGTCGTTATGTGTTACGTGTGCAACCTGCTTTTGATGCGGAAGACGTTGATATTCATGCTGATAACACGTCTGGGTGGACACGTCTTGTTGGGCGGGCGCATTGGCAGCTTTTTACTCTGGCAGAACATCCTAAACTTCTCGCTCAAGGTCAGTCACGTGTTTTAGATGGTTATACCGTAACTTATGCAGAGCCTTTTGCACAACGATTAAACGATGAAACTGCTCTGAGTCGTATGGCACATGCTTTGGGGGCAGATATTACGCAGCAAGTGGCGACATGGTTTCGTACAGGGGTGAAAGAAAAAGGAGACGAATGTATAAATGTCGCGCAGTCCTCTTGTTCCTCTCAATCGCCAACGTTTCAGGCTTATCCTATTCCCAATGCCATGCCGGGAGCATACGGACGAAACGCTCTTATGCAATCTGGGGAGGATGGCGTACCAGGTATTGCCTCAGGGCGTGTAGAAGTAGGGGCAGGACGTTTTTAGTGGATATTGTTCATCGTTGTTTTTGGATTAATAATATTCTATGAAAATAGATGCCAAAACTCTACCTCGTGTTATGGCAAATCCCACTGCGTGGCGTGTGATTCTTTTTCATGGTGATGATATGGGATTGATTCAAGAGCGCGCGCAAACGGTTGTCGAAACCGTTATCGGTAAAGAGAATAATGGTAAAAATAATAGCAAAAATGATCCTTTTCGCGTCGCAATTCTTGATAGAGAAACTCATACCCATCTTGAAGAAGAGGCAACAGCTCTCTCTCTTGTAGGAGGGCGGCGTGTTGTTCGTGTCCGTGAGAGTGTTGATGCTCTCGTGCCTGCTTTACAAGCTATTTTAGCAATAGAACCTTTTGCCTCAACGCCACTCAATACCATTCCTTCTTATGAGACACTTGTTGTGCTAGAGGCGCAAAACCTACCTCCTCGTTCTAAACTACGTCATTTCATCGAAGAGCGGAAAGATTGTGCCTCTATTGGTTGTTATCCTGAAGAAGGATATACGCTTGAAGAGACGATGGTGCGCATTCTTAAAGCGCGGTGTGTAGATATTCAGCCTGAAGCATTACGATGGTTGAGTACACAACTTGGATCACATCGTGCTATTGTACGGAGTGAAATGGAAAAACTAGCTCTTTATGCCAATGATTCGGGTACGCTAACGCTTGATGATGTTCGTGTCTGTATTGGTGATAGTGGGCAGGCCACATTAGAGGAAGCTGCTTTTGCAGCAACCGAGGGAAAACGGGCTGAAGCAGATAGAGCCATTGAACGTGCATTAGCTGAGGGGATGGGGGCCATACCGATTATTAGGGTGTTTTTAGCCCATATACAACGGTTACGGCGTGTGCGTGCGACTATAGACTCGGGAGTAGATAAAGCCGTGGCTCTTAAAGCCTTACGTCCGCCAGTTTTTTTCAAGCGTATGGCTAGCTTTGAGCGATCCATTGCTCTTTGGTCTCTTCCTGATCTGACACAAGAAACCGCTACATGGCGAGCTTTAGAAGTTACCTGTAAACAAACAGGAGTGCCTGATCTTTTGCTATGTCGTAGGCAAGTGGCTCTTTTAGGCGGGCGTGCCGCATATTATCTTAAACAAAAACAGAAAAGCAGACGTTTTGGATAGAAGTATGAAAGAGTGCTAAAATGAATTTACCTAGTGTAATGTAGGGTATGAAATATACGATTATAGAAATGCTTTTTGTTGAGACTGTGTGATCTTCTTTTATGTATGTCCAGCGTTCTCCTCTATTTCTTCTGAATAATATTGTGGCAGTGAATTGTCAGTATTTTGCAGGTTTACGATTATGTTGAAGAATAACGCTTTACTCTCTTTTTAAGATATAATCTGTGATAAAAGATGAAAAAGTACTCGCTGTAAAATCCTTTTTTAAGCGGTGTTCATCGTATTCGGTTTCAACCCAACGTAAAAAGGGAAGTCTTCCCTCGGCTTCTGCTTGGTAGTGCAAAAAAAAGGCATCTAGAATGCCTGTACGTGAATGATTAAAGTGTAAATAACGCCACGAGAGTTGTTGGAGAGCCTGTTGGGCACTTCCGCCTTCAAACAAAATAACAAGTCCTGCCGCTAAACCAGCGCGATCGGCGCCGGATTTACAATGCATGAGCATTGGAAAAGTCATCTCTTTGTAAAGTTGTGCAAAACGAAGAATGCGTTCACGGTGTGGAGCATTTCGACTTTCAAAAGCCATGTCCACATGTGTTAGCCCTATGTGTTTTGCTGTCTGCCGTGAGAGAGCGTCTGACCCACAAGGTCGATGTCCGCGTAAGTTGACGAGAGTGCGTAATCCAAGAACACGTGTGGCTTGGCGCAATCGCGCAGGGGTTGGATGGTTACAGCGATAAACTTTTTTCGGAATAACGGTATGTTTATTAGACCAAACCAAACGAAAGACTGCATGATCAACAAAAAGACTATCTGTCCAAGCCCTCAAGTACCCGCGAAAAGAAGAAAGATCGCCATCAAACATAAATTTTACTCTTGGTGTGTTGAGGGTTGCCTCACGTGGGCAAGTTTGAACGATTTCACACCTTTTTTTGCATAAGAGGTTATAAGTTTTCTTATGAGCATGAAAGAATAACTTTCCTAGAAAAGAGAGTTTATATTTTCCGTTTGGGTATTTAAGTAAAGAGGTGTGTTGTTCGGTTTGTTCTTAAAGGAACTCTTAAAGATATCTATACCATATTCCGCAATAAGAGAGAATAAGAAACAAAAACGAAGAAATCTCTTGACACGATATATATATATATCTTTAAACCGATCGGGCATTAAGATCGTGTTTTTAGAGTGATAGGAGTTTATACAATGGCAGATGATACAAAAGCAAAAGTAGCGGCAGGCGTTGGCGCAGCTGGCACAACAGCTGCTATCGGTGCTGCTATGTCTGGGAGTTCGGCAGCAGCGATGACAAGTATATTAGCTACGCTCGGGTTGGGTAGTATGGCGGCTGGTATCGTTGTTTTGTCAGCGGCTCCTGTAGCAATAGGGGGGCTTGCTTATGGAGCATGGCGCCTCTTCTCAGACGATTAAGTTGAGGACTTTCCTCATTTCTTAAGCGGAAATCCATTAAATATTAAAAACTTCTCCTATGCGATATCTCTCACATGGGGGAAGTTTTTTTAATGGAAATTTCAAAAAAAGTTAGTACATATCTAACATATTTTGAGTTAAAAAATTTCTTTACATATATATTACGTATGTGTACAGGAAAAAGTTTGTTTGGGATGAGTTGGGTGGCATAAATGATACAAATTGTCATCGTTAGCACAATTGTTTTTGCTTATAACGTGTAACTTATTAAAGTTGTTAAAGTTAAAAGTACTACTGTAAGCTTACCACGTGTTAAGGACATAAAAGCATTCATTTTCCTGAAAGATATTGATTTTAAAGAAAATTTTTAGAAAGATGGGTTTTAATTATTGCGGTATCAAATATAGTGTAGAAATATTTGTTATCGTTGTTTTGTGCCAATCTTCGCCAGTATGGGGTTTTTTGTAAATTTAAAATTGTATTTTAAAGAGTAAGAGTTTTATTATATTTTAATCTTCTTTTATTAAAAATGCCTGTATTTTTATAGCCGAACGGGTATTTTCAAAGGAAATTGTTTTCTCACATGTCTTTTCTTGCGTCTCGGGCAGGTGCTATTTTATCTATTGATTTGGCAGCATTAGCACGTAATTATGCTTTTGTTGCCCGGCATGCTTCTACAGCTATTTGTGCCGCTGTTGTTAAGGCTAATGCGTACGGATTAGGGATGGTAAATATTGCGCCTGCCCTCGAGCGCGCTGGTGTGCGAGAGTTTTTTGTTGCCCACGTTGATGAAGGGCTTATGTTACGTTCGGTTATTTCTCAACAATCGCAGATTACAGTTTTACACACGGCTACTATAGAAGCAATAGAGAGCTGTTTCGCCTATGGTCTTCGACCTGTTTTGGATAGCCTCGAACAAATCTATTGGGCACGTTCCATAGCACATCAACGTGAAAAACATATCAATGTTGCGTTACAAATTGACACAGGTATGTCTCGTTTAGGGCTTTCTCAAAATGAAATAAAAGCTCTTATAGAAAATCCAATAGCCTTGGATGGAGTTTCTTTGAGTTTGATTATGAGCCATCTTGCCTGTGCCGATACGCCGAAACATCCTGCAAATGCACAGCAACTTGCACGTTTTCGTCGGTATGTAGATCTATTACCTCGAGCTCCTCTTAGTCTTGCTGCGTCTTCAGGGATATTTTTAGGAGAAGAATATCATTTTAATCTTGTTAGACCAGGGGCAGCGCTCTACGGTGTTAATCCCTGTCCTGTACATCCTAATCCGTTAGAGGCGGTTGTGCACTTACAAGCGCGTATTCTACAAACGCGTGTTTTGGATAAAGGGGATTGTGTTGGATATGGTTTAACATGGCGAGCAGAGAAGCCCCATCGCGTGGCGACAATTGGTGTTGGTTATGCTCATGGTTTTGCGCGACATGGTGCCACAACAGGGTGTGCGTGGTTTAAAGGGTATCGTTTGCCTATACTCGGACGTATTTCAATGGATTCTATGACAGTCGATATTTCGAGCGTTCCAGAAAATCAACTGCAAGGCGAAAATAAGGTGGATCTTCTTAATAAAACCTATGGTGTTGATGATCTTGCCAAGGTGCAGGGTACCATTGGTTATGAGATCTTAACCTCATTAGGGCGATGTCATCATCGTTTTTATACTTATAACACAGACTATTCCTCTAAAAAAGATGAGATATGTTTACAACACATCTCATAAGGGGTTATGTAATAACTAATGTTCATAATACGAGCCATAACGCGTGCTATAACGATATTTTGTCTATCACAACTGTCTTTATTACCCGTTGTTGATAGTTTTTGTTACGCTGAAGGTAAAAATACCATAGTGCACAAAACTAGGGAGAATAAAAAATCTACCTCTCCCATAATGTCTTCTCTTGTCGTACATGCACCGTATGATTATGTTTCTGTACATGATAGGGTGATGATCGCTGAATTAGAAGCACGAACATTTCAATGGTTTTGGGATTCAGCCGACCCTGTTACAGGGTTGGTGCCTGATCGTTATCCTTCTGATCAGAAGCAGGCAAGTATTGCCTCTGTAGGTTTTGCGTTAACAGCCTATGGTATTGGCGTTTATCGGGGGTATATTACGCGTGAGCAAGCCATAGAACGTACGTTACGTACGTTACGTACGTTATTACGTTTGCCTCAAAATGCGACAGTTGCAAATGCAGCAGGCTACAACGGTTTTTTTTATCATTTTCTTAATCCGCAAACAGGGTTACGTTTGAATCAGAATATTGAGCTTTCAAGTATTGATACGGCTCTGTTGATGCAAGGGGTTTTGTTTGCGCAGAATTTCTATAATCATGCCACAGTTCAAGAACGTGAGATACGGCAGCTCGCTAAACTTCTTTTTGATAGAGTGAACTGGCGTTGGATGTTACGACCCGATCATAGGGTTAGTATGGGCTGGACACCAGAACACGGTTTTTTGCCAAGTTATTGGGAAGGGTATAGCGAGGGGATGATGATTTATATCCTCGGGCTAGGGTCACCTACTCATGCGTTGGATCCTATCTCTTGGAAAGCATGGTTAGCCACGAATCAAAAACGCTGGGGGTTTTTTTACGGGCAGACATTTCTTAATTTTGCCCCATTGTTTGGGCATCAATACAGTCACGCTTGGATTGATTTTCGTGGTATTCGTGACGCGTGGAGTAAACAAAAAGGGTTAGATTATTTTGAGAATAGCCGTCGTGCCGTTTATGCCCAACGTAATTATGCACAACATAATCCTAATAAGTGGAAAGGCTATGGGGCAAATGTTTGGGGGTTCACGGCTTGCGATGGTCCTGCGAATACAACGATGGTCCAAAGGGGACATTTGCACCATTTTATGACTTATTCTGCTCGTGGTGTTGGACGTGATTATCAACTTGATGACGGTACTTTGGCGCCAACAGCTGTTGGTGGGTCTATCGTTTTTGCACCGGAGATTGTTATTCCTGCTCTTCGTACTATGAAAAAACTTTACGGGAAACAAATTTATGGTAAATACGGATTTGTTGATGCATTTAATCCAAGTTATTGCCCCACAGGAAGTAAAGATTTTTGGGCTGATAACACTTATTTAGGTATTGATCAAGGACCTATTCTGTTAATGATCGAAAATTGGCGTAGCCAACTTGTTTGGCAAACGATGAAACATAGTACCGTTATTCGTCATGGGTTATTACAAGCAGGCTTTCAAGGTGGATGGTTAGGTCAAACTTTATCTTTACTAAAAACAAAGAAAAAATATCGACACAAACCAACAAAGCACATACCCTGATGAAAAGGTTAATTTTTCTTGGATAGGGATAATAATTGACTTCATTATCTCTTATTAGGCTGGCAATTCCTAAAAAAGTATCTAATTTTGATTTTTCTTTTCATTGTGTGTTATGAAAAACTATAATGACATCAGCACTATCTTCATGCTGTTCAACATCTTCAAGACAAACAGGCTCTTGTGTTCTAATGCTTTCTTTTTCTAAATTACCAGATAACTTTTGCCACGCATCTTTCTCTTCCCACCTAATAACATGAAGCTTGTAACCACATTGTTACAGATCTAATTATTGAGCTAGGACTGTATTTTTTTTGCTGGGCATCATCAGTCACTTTCTGGATACTGGCATCAATAGTGTGTTTCTTATCCTCGACTTTCTTTTAAAGGTTTTTTCAATGTGAGGGGGCTTTTTAGAGTCTTTGATTTAATTAAATTAAATTAAATAAATATAGAAAAATTGCTCCTAACACAAAGCCTCACCCTATTACAGGGTAAGGCTTCGCTGGAACAAACATAAAAAAACAAAAAATTACTCGCCAGAACTCCTCACACTTATAGACTGCACTACGCTTACTTTATCTTTCGATGTTTGTTAATGAAAACGAAGACTCGTGTAATGAGGAGGACGAGAGACTATAGATCAGTAAAAAAATCATTCCCTTTATCGTCAATAACAATAAAAGCAGGGAAGTTTTCGACTTCAATTTTCCAAACGGCTTCCATGCCTAGTTCAGGGTACTCCAGCACTTGAACATGGCGGATACAGTCTTTTGCTAAACGTGCTGCAGGGCCACCAATAGAGCCAAGATAAAAACCGCCGTGTTTTTGGCAAGCATCTCTTACAATTTTAGAACGATTACCTTTGGCGAGCATCACGTATGATCCACCGTTGGCTTGTAACTCATCAACATAAGTATCCATGCGTCCTGCTGTAGTTGGTCCAAAAGAGCCTGTTGGCATATCTTTTGGCGTTTTAGCGGGTCCGGCATAATAAATAGGATGATCTTTAAGGTATTGGGGCAGTCCCTCTCCACGTTGCAAACGTTCGCGGAATTTAGCATGTGCGATATCACGTGCAACAATCAATGTTCCGGTGAGAGATAAACGAGTTTTAACGGGGTATTTTGATAATTCTTTGCGAATCTCATCCATTGGACGGCTTAAATCTATATTGACTGCCTCACCTCCTAAATGTTCATCGGTAATTTCTGGAAGAAAACGCGCCGGATCATGCTCGAGTTGTTCGAGGAAAATACCTTCTGCTGTAATTCGTGCTTTAATTTGACGGTCAGCCGAGCAAGAGACCCCAATGCCTACAGGGAGAGAAGCTCCATGGCGTGGGAGTCTTACAACTCGTACATCGTGACAGAAATACTTACCACCAAATTGGGCACCAATGCCTAATTTTCGGGTGAGGTCTAGAACTTTATGTTCCATATCAAGATCCCGAAAGGCATGGGCTGTCATGTCTCCGGATGTAGGTAAAGCATCATACCAATGGGTTGAGGCCAGTTTAACAGTTTTTAGGGTTTGTTCAGCTGACATACCGCCAATAACAATGGCTAAATGATAGGGAGGGCAGGCTGCTGTGCCGAGTGTACGGATCTTTGCATCTAACCACGTCAATAAATGTTGTTCAGACCCTAGTAAAGCACGTGTTTCTTGGAAAAGGAAAGTTTTATTTGCAGACCCTCCACCCTTAGCCACAAACATTAAGCTGAGTTCTTCATCATGTACACCCGCAGGACTTGCAAGAATATCACACTGTACAGGGAGGTTTGTACCGGTGTTTTTTTCTTCAAACATTGTGAGAGGTGCCATTTGAGAATAACGTAAATTGGTGTGTGTATAGGTTTCATAAACACCTTTGAAAAAAGCGATCTCCTCATTATCCTCAATCCAAACGTGTTGTCCTTTTTTACCAAAAACAATAGCAGTCCCTGTATCTTGGCACATGGGCAACACTTCACCAGCCGCAATACAGGCATTTTTAAGCATATCAAAAGCTACAAAACGATCATTGTCTGATGCTTCAGGGTCTTTAAGAATAAGAGCTAATTTTTCTAAATGGCTTGCTCGTAAAAAATGAGCGACTTCGTGAAAAGCTTTTGCTGTTAATTTTGTAAGGGCATCAGAGGTGATGTGGACAATAGTACGTCCATGGCATACCGATGTACTTACACCAGATATGTCAAGTTTACGGTAAGTGGTTGTATCTTGTCCTAATGGAAAGAGAGATGAATAAGTAAAAGGGGGTGTCATAGCTTTAATACTCCTTATACGACGTTGTTATAATAATATTACATAATGATGCATGAGGTTACGATGAATGAGGAGGTGGGACACTCTTCTTTTTGCGAAAAGCATCAAGGCTAACAACACTAGGGGGGGAGACTGCTGTGCTCTCTGATGTTTCTCTTTCTTGTGTTATGTCAAGCTTCTTAGTATTGTTGATTTCTTCTTTTTCTCCTGTTTCTACTAAAAAGCACAAGTCGAGGTGGATGGCAGGGTCTGCAAAGCGAGTGACAGCTTTAAAAGGAATCACAAGATGAGAAGAAACGCCACTAAAAGAAAGTGTTACTGAAAAAGCGTGGGTTTGGTGATTAACAGTGAGGTCCCAAAACTGATTACGGAAAATAATTGTCATTTCATGGGGATATTGAGCACGAAGTCTCTGGGGTATATCAACGCCAGGAAAATCTGTGCGAAATGTTATAAAAAAATGGTGTTCTCCAACACGCCCGTGATGGCTAAAAAAATCAAGAGCACGGGACATGACCATACGGTACGCTTCATCGAGCCAATAGCCGTAAGGCATTTTACTTTCAGAAAGAAAAAGAGATGACCCATCTATTGTATCGTCATCGTCTGCCATATTGAACACCTCATCATTGATTCGTTATCTGTCCCTGATGTAGTCCTTAGTTCGACTATAACTCAAAACAAGGATAATCAAGGATAATTAAAACAAGGATAATAGATAAAAATAAGCTGTCATTAAAAATGGCTAAACTATGGAAAGCTTCTGTTGCCCGGTGCTTTCCAAACCGCGCTTATCGCTTATGCTGCGACAGCGAGCACCTCAGAATCATCGTTGGCACTTGTAAAATTAGCCCGATAACGGTGGTACAATACCGAGCAAAAGAAATGCCTTTACTACGCGTGTCGATCCTATTTCGTCCCCTCAGTTAAACCAAACTAGATATTGAAGTTCTTGGTGGAGACGCCGGGTACCGCCCCCGGGTCCACTACGCTTATTCTGCACTTCGTTTATTGCTATAGTTAAGAAACACGTCTTAACGTTCTTTCTTTATCATGTAAACGTAACTAAGCGCAAGTGTGTTTTTCTTGTGAAAGAATTAAAAGAATCAAGGTGTGGGTGAGTTGGTGCGATGACAGAAGTTAAAGCTGGCAAAAGTAAAAATTGAATTTATTTAAAAGGCATGGAAAAATCGTGAAAATAATATGTTGTAAGGATTCTATAATGATTTATAACAATTTTGGATGATTGATAATTTACATTGGTGATTTTTTGTGATGAATATACTTAACGACACGACAACAAATCGTTCTGTGGTGCCTGCTATTGAAGCATTGCTTTTAAAGCCATGTCCTGTGCTAAATCATGGTTTTGTTTCGGTTGTTGATTATATGGGAGATGACGAAGCTATTTGCCAAGCTGCGCGTGTTTCTTATGGAAAAGGAACGAGAAGCGTTTCTGATAATAGAAATCTGATCAATTATCTGATGAGGCATAGACATACCTCTCCATTTGAAATGTGTGTGATTAAACTTCATTTGAAAATGCCTTTGTTTGTAGCGAGACAATGGGTACGTCATCGTATGGCGAGTATCAATGAATATTCAGCAAGATACTCTGTTCTTGATAAAGAGTTTTATGTTCCAGAAGAAAGTGTTATTTGTAATCAAAGCAAAAATAATAAACAAGGACGAGGGGAGCAAATCTCTTCTCAAAAAGCGTGTGAAATCGCTCGACGTTTAGAAGATGAGGCAAAACAAACTTATCATACCTATGAAATCCTATTGGGAGAAGATTATAATGTCGCGCGGGAACTCGCCAGGATCAATTTGCCTTTAAGTATGTATACCCAGTTTTATTGGAAAATAGACTTGCATAATCTCTTTCATTTTTTAGCATTGCGGTGCGATGGGCATGCACAATACGAAATACGAGAATATGCTCATATTATTTTAGACATTGTAGAAAAATGGGTACCCCTTGCTTTTGCGGCATTTAAAGAATACAGATTAGATGCTGTCACTCTTTCTCATACGATGGTAACCGTTTTACAACGTATGCTAGCAGGGGAAGATGTTCAGCAGGAAAATTCTGGTCTGACAAAGAGAGAATGGGAAGAGTTTATAGAAAAATTTCCCTCCCCATGTTCATGTCCTTAATGACGTTATAATTGCTCTAATGTATGGGAGCATTTGAATATGCATGTGGACAAATGGTAAAAGTTTCTTTTGATGTTGGTTAAATAACTCTAAATATCTAGGTTTTAGGGCAGTGAGTCGGTTTTAAGGAGATGTTTCATTGTGTTTTTGAAGGCGGAGGCTTTGTATTAAAGTACGGATAATACGTTGCCAAGAGTGTGCGCTTTCGCTATGAGGGGTATCGAGAAGAAGAGGGATTCCTTTATCACCGCTTGTACGAATATCAGCGAAAAGAGGAATTTCTCCAAGAAATGGAACCCCTATAGTCTCGGCTTCTTGTCGCGCACCTGTATAGCCGAAAATGTCAGTTTTATTTCCACAATGGGGGCAACAAAAATAAGACATGTTTTCAATAAGTCCTATAATAGGGATAGAGGCTTTTTCAAACAGGCTAACAGCACGTCGTACATCGATGAGAGCAATATCCTGAGGGGTTGAAACAATAATGGCACCTGTTAAATGCGTTTTTTGAATAATTGAAAGTTGTGCATCCCCCGTTCCAGGAGGAAGATCAATGAAGAGGACATCGAGCATTCCCCAATCGGCATCTCTTAGAAGTTGGTTTATAGCGCCCATAACCATAGGACCGCGCCAAATCATCGCGTCTTTTTCTTCAACCATCATGCCCAGAGAGAGGGCTTTAATACCCCATTTATTGATAGGTTGAATTTTGCCTTCCACAACCTTTGGCTTGTTTTGTATCCCTAACATACGATGGAGTGAAGGACCATAAATATCGGCATCCATTAAACCCGTTTTAAGCCCTGCTAGACCAAACCCAACAGCAAGATGAACAGCTGTTGTTGATTTGCCAACGCCACCTTTACCTGAAGCAATGGCAATAACCGTCTTAACATGAGGCAATAGGGTGGAGGAGGTTTTGTGGAAGATGTTGGGAGGGATTTTACGATGGGCTGTCAGAATAATATTGGCTTTTTGAACACCAGGTAACGTTTCAAATTGACGACTTGCCGACGGACAAAGTGGAGAGAGTATTTCGGCTTGTTCACGCGGAATGGTGAGAGTCAGGGTTAAAAGACCATCTTTAAGAAAATAACTCTGGATTTGTCCTTGAGAGGCAAGAGAAACACCTGTTACAGGGTCTGATACCGTAGCTAAAACGGCGAGAATATCATTAGAAGAAAAGGTAATTTGTGTCATAGAGTCTATTCTATAAGTTTTATCCTATAAGTTAAGCGTTATTTGACTATGAGAATGTTTGTGTCTCTGATCAGATATTGGGTAACTTAAAATAGATTTTACGAAATCATCAAAAAACGCTTTACAAAATGATACGTACATAACAAAATTCGTATGCTTGATCTTTAACCAATAGGTATTTTCAATGCTTGAAAGGCTCGTTGAAAGGTTTTCAGAAAAATAGAGAACTAGAGCAGACAAGAAAGAAATCATTCAATGAGAAGAAATCTCTTTTTGTCCCCCCCTTAAAATTTTTGTTAAGTATTAGCCTCGCCTTATGGAAGATTGTCTCGTATACCGACAATCAAAACCTATGTCGTGTGCTAGAAAATGTAAGAAAATTTCTTTGTTTATGGGTCGTTGTTTGCGGCTTATTTGTTGCTGACTCGCCTAAAAGCTACGCAGCGGGTATTCCTGTGGTTGACGTTGACGAGATTGCAGCGACGAAGGAGACAGCATTTGAAATAATCTTAAGAGAAGTCATGCAATATATAAGGCAAGGTTTGCAATATGAAACGCAATTAAAAAACCTTCTGCCTCTTGGTGCGTTTATTTGGACTGAAGCCAATGCCATTTACCAGCAAGTGCAAGACCTGGACAACGCTCAGTCTTACTATCAAATCGTCTACGGAGGGATAGAAGACTATTTGAAAGACAGTCAAGATATCTACAAATTCTACAACGACCAGTGTTCTTCACTTTATCCCGCATTTACGCATCTTTTGAATGATCTTGATGGTAATTTGGGTATATGTATCAAAAACACTTTTCAAAAACAACAAAACGCTTCTACCGTACAAACAAAACTCAATACCAGCGAAACACAACTCATTGTCCAACAACAACAAGATTTACCAAGTGAATCCGCTAAAATAACAACGATACAAAATCAACCAGAAACTGGTGCCCTGCAAGCTATGCAAGTTGAAACCCAGCTTCTTGATAAAATCATCGATGAACTGCGCAAACTCCGCACAGTGACACTTGCTCAAAATGCAGCAGAAGCACATCAAAGAGAACAAGAAACCCAAGACAGAGCGAGAGCTGCCGTCTACTTCCATCAAGTCTACGAAACAAAAGGATATACCCTTATGAAAAGCCGTGAATGGCGATAATTTCAAAGGGTTTTCCTTTCTTCACATCCTAAAACTCTTCATACAGAGAATCATTCCATGAAAAAACACTCCTCCAAATTTTTATTAGGTTTTAGCCTCGCCATTTCTCTCTCGGGCTGTGTCGATTATGGAAACTATCCAATACCCAACGCTCAAGCCTGTTTTATTAACTCAACAACTGTCAACGCCAAACAACAAGGGCTTCGGAATTTAGCATTTCAAAAGGCAAAACAAGGGATACCCGTAAAAACTCTTGTCGCCGATTATCTCATTCCTGCGACAAATAAACTTCTTATAGACGGAAATGCCCAGCCTCTTAATGCGCTTTACGCCAAAATCCAGCCACAAACACTTGCTAACTTTATGATCGGCTGTAACCAAGTCATGGTACAAGAAAGAAATTTAATGATACAACAAAGAAATCAAATGATTAAAGAAATATCGACGTCACAACACTACCTCAATACCATACCCGCCCCTCAGCCAACACTATTCCTAACAAAACCACAGGCGACAGGAACATGCTCTATACAGTACTTTAACAAGCACCCTGAAATAAAGAAAGCAGGGGAGTCCGTTATGAATATATATATGTCGAAACCTATACTTTTAGCTTTCAACATGCAAACACTTCTACAAAGGTTTATCCACCTAACATTGACCAGTGTAGAAAATAACAAAATAACAACAGACGAAACAATACAAGGTCTACAAAAAATACACCAACAGTTGCAAGAAGTAAAACAAGAAATAAATATAGCTAAAAATGTCACACCGCAAGAGATGCTTAAGTCTGCGGAAAATAAAGCTGCCTCGGCACCACTATGGGCAAGTCCTGCTCTTTCAGGAATCATCAATTACCAAAAAGCTATTATCGCCACACTAAATGGGAATTACATGCCGCTTATCACGATTTATTCACACGTCCAGCCACCAGCATGGCGCAATTATTTCGTAGGCTGTTACCAAATGGCACAAAAAGATCATGCCACAGCCAAAGTCGACACAAAGTAACTTAAGCCAAAACTGTAAGTAAGATAGACATTGGACACGCATGAGAAGCTCTTTTACAACAAAACCTCTTTTGTTGTTTCTGGGGGTTGTCGTGGTTATGTGCTTTTCATGCCTGCCGGTAGAAAGTTATGCCGATCCACTGACAGATGCTACCGCTGTTAATTTTGATATCCTCAACACAACGATGGAACATTTCGAAAAATAAAGACGCTTTTTTTAGGTATAACATTATATAGCTTTTATTGGTTTTATTCATAAGTTAAAGAATTATGAATAACCTTTACCATGGACGTTGTCCAGTTGTACGCACATAACGCCATCCTAAATAGACAGCTATCACGATCACCACTATGAGAATAGGGAGGGATAGATGGTGAGCAATGCGAAAAATTGTAGCGTAAATAAGCCCGTTCATGACAGAATGCGCAATACTGCCAAAAAGACTATGAGCTGCATGGCTATAGCCTATAGCATGATGAGCAAAAACATGATGGTGTCCCATAGAGTGATAATGAGGAATAGGATGATTGCCAAAAAAACTCATAAAACAACCCTTTATTTGGTGTAATATTTTGTTAAAGGCGGTAAGTTAAGAGAAGATTTCCTAACAGATTATTTTAAATCGTGGTAACTATGGATTAGGAGTATTTGCTAGAAAACATAACGGCTTGTCAGATTATTGAAAACAGTTGATAAGTGATATTACACTAAATATAAACAAAAGCGTAGATTTGGTAAAGATATCCTTAACAACCACAAACATAATTGTATTACTTTTTATCACAGAATTGTTGGCTTGTTATTTGCTTATGGGTAGTTTTTTTATAGATGTAAAAAATATGAGAGCTTGTTATCGTCATAGATGGGGAGAAAGAGGGGAAAAAGAAAAATTTCGTGACATTGCTAAAATTTTAGAGTACAAAAAATATATGGTAAACTTAATAAAGCCAGTTGGTTCGGTTCCTTAGGAAATTAAATTAGGGAGTAAAAATTAAATGAAGTGTGCTTTTATTAAAACTTTGGCCGTAATAGGTATTATTGCTGTGGTAGTTTATTTCTTTCGTAGAAAGAAAGAAGCCCTTTAGTGCTACCTGATGCTACTTGCTTTTTCCTGTATGACCCGTTTGTTTAAAATAAGCGGGTCATATTGATCTTGCTGTGTTTGTGCTGTTACTCTATTGACACGTCGTTTTTCTTCTATTTGAGTATTTGAGTTTTCTACAGTTTGTCGGAGTTTTATGATTTTTCTACGTATCATGCTTTCGTATTAGAATATTAAGACGCCTTTTAAGATGGTTCCGTTAGTTGGTTTTGTTAATGTGTTGGTTGATGTTGAAAGATACAAAAAGGATACAACGTAGTGGGAAAAGTAGTGCATATTCAAAATGTCTTTGCTAAAAGTTTTTGGAAGAGAAGAGAGCGTTTTTCTTTGCGGATTTTTGCTTCAGTGGCTCTTTATGCATTCTTTATTGCAGGTGGGGTTTTTTCTGGTTCCTCGTCGGCTCGAGCGCAGGCTTCTGTTTTGTTGAAACATCAGAGCACAACAGCAGTTGTTGAGACCATTGACAGGCGAGCACGTGAAATACTTCTTCGTGAAAAGAGTGGTCATCTCATTACGGTTGAGTATGGAGATGCTGTTCGTGATCTTCCTCGTTTGCATGAAGGAGACACTCTCCTTATTAGTTTTGTTGAAACATTGGGGGCAGAGATAGTGCCTCCTGGAAGCCCTATGCCTGAATCAACAATTGCAACAGCACGTGGATTTGTGCAAGGCCATCCTCATGGCGTCATTGCGGCGTTTAATCGTGAACGGGCTTTTGTACGGGGGGTTAACCTTAAGACACATACGTTAACCTTTGTGTCTGATGATAAAGATGACCGGGATCTTCATGTTGTTGTGCTTAGAACACGGGCTATGCGGAATTTCCTTGCTACATTAAAAGTGGGGGATGTTGTTGATATGACGCGAGTGGAGTCTCTCTCTTATGTTATTACAAATACACCTGTTGCTCATCTTGTTCCGGCGCAGGATTAGCAGTACAGGCTAGAAACAGTGTGCAATACTCTGTTATGATTGCATATTAAAACGTTAGTTGCCTTATGTTGGATTGATTGATGGGCTGTGGTTAGTCTACGTAAACTATACTTATTGGATAGAGGAATGGACGAGGTTTATTGATGCTAAACAAATAACAAAACATCCTTTCTTATATCAATGAAGCTATTGAGTTTGTGACAACAAACGTGGGACATATAAAGTTTTATCTTATGTCCGTTGAAAACACGGCGTATCGACCTTTATCGCTTATGGTGAACTTTCCCTCAAATGTTAAGATAACGATCAGTCAGATTAACAACTCTTTTGTTGTCTGTTACTGTGAATTATAGGAAATGTTTATGAAAAATCTCTGAAGTATCTTGTTAGGAGAAAAGGCAATCAACAGAATAGTAGGAGACTCAATATTCAGTCCTCTTTATTTTTCTTGGGGGACATCGTTTGCTGTGAATATATTCTTGTATCTAGTTTTTTTTGGGATAGGTCTAGGAGTTGCCTTTTTGGGGGTGGGTAGAAAACAACAAAGTACCGAACGTGAAGGACTTGCTCACCTTTTGGCGGTTATAGATCGTGAATTTTCTGTCCTGCACGCTGAAATGTTAGGGCAGCGCTCTGGTATAGCAGAAATGGAGCGTGCATTGGGAGGACGTGTTGAGGGGACGTATACAGCTATAGCCGAACGACTCATCACACTTTCTAGTGTAATAGGGCGTGAACAAGCTGAAGCACGGGCGGCACAAGCTGAATCAATGCGTGTATTAACTGAGGCTACTACGCGCCAATTAGCAGAGATTCGACAATCTGTTACAGAACAACTTCATCAGGCTGTGGAACAGCAAATGCAAACGTCGTTTCAACGTATTTTAGAACAATTTTCTTCTATGCAAAAAGCTATGGGGGAAGTTCAGGCGATGACGGCTCAAATTAGTGACCTAAAAAAAATTTTTAGCAATGTCAAGACACGGGGTGGGTGGGGAGAGGCGCAATTGCGTGCTATTTTAGAGGATATTCTCCCGCCTGAAGCTTATGAGAGTAATGTTCGGCTCGGAAAAGGAAACGAAGTGGTTGAATTTGCCGTCCATATGCCTGTACGTGGGGCGATCCAGCCATTATTGCCAAGTCGGAGGCC
>JAZLEM010000024.1:0-1084 GCA_045615245.1 Acetobacter sp.
AACCTCTTATGTGCATACCACGCGCATTAACGTGAACGGTTATACCGATAGCTCTGCCGCACCAGGACCTACAGGGCAAAAATACAACTATGCCCTTTCTGTCAAACGCGCGAAAAGTGTTGAGGCGGAACTCATACGTAACGGTGTTCCGGCTTCAGAGATTGTTATTCGCGGTTATGGGGATACGAACCCCCTTGTGCAGACAGCCCCCAACACGCGGGAACCTCAAAATAGACGGGTGGAAATTATCCTTCATGCCTAAATAAGGACACGCCTAAAGGGCGTCATTCACAAACGCGGGGGTATATATTCCCGCGTTCAGAGTATCTCCCTCAAACTATGGGTTTGGCACCCCTCAACAAAATCTAACCATGGGTCATGACCTATGGTTCGGAATCAAAGATCCACACCTATGGTTCAAAATATACTTTGACAAAGTTACAAAGTTCTCAAGTTGCATTATAAACAAAAGAAGCCCCAAAAAATACGGGCTTCTTTTTTTGTCTTTCTTCTTTGCTTTTGCAGAGTTTTAGGTAAAAACACAACCCCTATTTATCAGAAGAAGAAATTTGATCGAACAAAGCGCCATTGGCAAAATGTTCTTTTTGCACGGTCTGCCACCCTCCAAGGCTTTTGACATCAAAAGTATTTGTTTTAGGAAAAGACGATGCAAATTCAGCCATAATTTTCTGATCGGTTGGACGAAAATTATGCTGTGCCCCAATACGCTGCCCCTCTGGGGTAAACAAGAAGCTTAAATAGGCATTAGCAACGTCTTTCGTCCCATGTTTTTGCACATTACGTGTGACCATCGCAACAGGGGCATCGGTTTGAATGGTCAGTGGCGGAACAACGATATCGAATTTACTCGGTCCTAATTTCTTAATAGCCAATAACGCTTCATTTTCTAATGTGACAAGAACATCACCTTGCCCGCGCTGTACAAATGTATTTGTTGCTCCACGTGAAGTTGTATTTAATATCGGCACATGTGCAAACAGCTTACGAATATATTCACGCCCTGTTTGTGCGTTTCCTCCATGCTGTCTTAATGCCCATCCCCAAGCGGCAAGGTAATCCCAAC
>JAZLEM010000025.1:0-4035 GCA_045615245.1 Acetobacter sp.
TCTTTGCCAACGCGCTCTACTTTTGCCTTGCCGATAGGTAAGACAAAATTTTCATCCACCGGACATGAAAATTTGTGCCCGTATAAAATTTCGTTTTCTAGGAAAACAACAGGATTCGGATCACGAATCGCAGCACGTAAAAGCCCTTTTGCATCGGAAGATGACCATGGCGCAATAACTTTTAAGCCAGGAACATGAGAATACCAACTTGCATAACATTGCGAATGCTGTGCCGCAACACGAGACGCTGCCCCGTTAGGACCTCGAAAGACAATCGAACACCCTATTTGTCCGCCCGACATGTACAGCGTTTTCGCAGCTGAATTGACAATCTGATCAATAGCCTGCATCGCAAAATTCATAGTCATAAATTCAACAACAGGCTTTAACCCTGCAAAAGCAGCCCCTACAGCCATTCCCGTAAAACCGTGCTCTGTAATCGGCGTGTCAATAACACGCTTTTCTCCAAATTTTTGGAGAAGACCTTGCGACACTTTATAAGCCCCTTGGTAGCGAGCAACCTCTTCGCCCATAAGAAAAACATCAGGGTCTCGCTGTAACTCTGTTACCAAGGCCTCATCCAGAGCATCGCGCACTGTTATTTCCCGGGTTTCGCCCCAATCTTTTTCAACGTCTTCTGTTATCACCTGTTTTAACGGTTCTGAAACCGTCAAGAAAGAAGCCATCGAATCAGAACTCGACCAGATTGCTGTTCTTTGGGGAGTGCTTTGAGACTGTGAGAATGTTGATTGAGACGTGGATAAGGGTTTCACTGTAAAAGAATCGGACACTTTTTCCCCTTGTGCAACCAAAATAGCAATTGGTGTATTCACCGGCACAGATTGCTCCACTTGTACAAGAATACGACCAAGAATACCCTCATCTACTGCTTCAACTTCCATGGTGGCTTTATCTGTCTCAACTTCAGCAAGGACATCACCACTCGTTACATTATCCCCTTCTTTTTTCACCCAACGGACTATTTTGCCTTCTGTCATTGTAGGCGATAAAGCAGGCATTAAAACATTCGTAGCCATAACGATCAGACCTCCAAAACAACATCTGTATAGAGCTCTTTCGGCTCTGGTTCAGGGCTTGTTTGTGCAAATTCTGCAGCATCATTGACAATCGCTTTAATTTCCTCATCGATTGTCTTCAAAACGTTCTCTTCTATACCATCATCCTCCATGAGAACATGTTTAATGTGTTCAATCGGATCATGGGTTTTACGTACATGATCGACTTCTTCTCGTGTACGATATCTTGCAGGATCAGACATTGAATGACCGCGATAACGATAGGTCATCATTTCTAACAAATATGGTCCTTTTCCCTCACGACAATAAGCAACAGCTTCTTTTGCAGCTGCATAGACTGCTGCCACATCCATGCCGTCGACTTGTACCCCTGGAATACCCCACGGCTCACCGTTTTTATACAAATTATGAGACGCCGAAGATCGTTCCACAGATGTTCCCATTCCATAGCGATTATTTTCAATTACAAAGACGCACGGCAATTTATGTAATGAGGCAAGATTATAACTTTCGTAAACCTGCCCTTGGTTATTGGCACCATCCCCATAACACGTTACAGCAACCTCTTCTGTGCCCCGGTAACGATTCGCAAAAGCCAACCCCACGCCCAAAGAGACTTGTGCCCCAACAATACCACACCCACCGTAGAAATTTTTTTCACGAGAATACATATGCATAGACCCTCCTTTTCCACGAGAGCAACCTGTAACACGCCCTGTAAGCTCTGCCATAACGCGCCGTGGCTCGACACCTAACGCAAGCATATAGCCATGATCGCGATAAGAGGTGATAACCTTATCACCGTCACGCAGGCTCATTTTAATCCCCGTGGCGACCGCTTCCTCACCAATGTACAAATGGCAAAAACCACCCACAAGTCCGACACTATATAATTGCGCTACTTTTTCCTCAAAACGACGAATTAAGAGCATCTCACGATAAGCATGAAGAAACTGATCACGCGTTAGTAATTTTCTGTCCTCTTTTGAAAACCCTTCTTCTGTTTCTTGCATGCGCATCTCCTCTGCTTCGCTATAGTCACCACTTGAAAAAACTACTTTTCACATAACCTTGTCAAAAAACAAGAGGCTTCTAAATCTTTGGTTATTTTAACTAGAACAATAACCTACTTTATCGATAAACCTAACTCATGACAACAATTCATGTTATACACAACTACCCCTTTGTCTTGCCCAAAAGTGCTCTCACAGCCTCCCCATAATCGGCTTGTTTTAAGAGAGCTTCTCCCACAAGAAACCCTGTGACACCCATTGAAACCAATCGTGCAATTTCAGCATAAGTTTTCAAACCACTTTCCGAAACAATAATCCGATCAGGTGGAACCATAGAGATAAGCCTATCTGTTACCGTAATATCCACCTCTAACGTATTCAGATTACGGTTATTTATACCTATCAAAAATGTATCAAACGCAAGCGCACGATCAAGTTCTTCCTCATTACGCACCTCTAACAAAACATCAATATTCATCCCTTTCGCGTGTTCAATAAGCTCCGACACTTGTTCGTTCGACAACATTGCCACAATCAAGAGAATGCAGTCCGCTCCGATAAGACGACTCTCATACACTTGCCAAGGGTCAAGAATAAAATCTTTACGCAAAACGGGAAGAGAACATGCTTGACGTGCGACCGTCAGATCTTCATTACATCCACGAAAACAAGAATTTTCTGTAAGCACAGAAAGACAGGCAGCCCCTGCCTCTTCATACGCACGCGCGATTACCGCAGGATCATAATGCTCTATGAGAACACCCGCAGAGGGCGAGGCTTTTTTCATCTCAGCAATCAGTCCAATTTGTTGGTCTGAAGACTTTTCCTTCAAAGCATTTCCAAAGCCTCTTGGCTCTTCCGTAATATTCTGTGCTTTCTCTACAATTTCTTTGAAAGGAAGCAATGTGGAACGATGTTCTACTTCGAGAAGCGTACGTTCACGAATACGCGTCAGAAAGTCAGTATCTTTCAGACTATGAGAAGAATCCTCGGTTAAATCATCATCGGGTAGCACTGTAGAAGACTCATCAGTGGCAATCATTCTATTATCTCTCCATCATCGTAGAAAATGAACGTAAACCTTTAAGCACAGCCCATGCCCGACCACTATCCAACGAAAACGCCGCCATAGCAACACCTTGCTGTAAAGCGATGGGATCTATATGACCGTCACGCAAAATCGATATTTCACCTGCAACATGAAGAGCACACGCTGCATTTAGTAAAACTGTATCACGATACACACCCGCAGCACCCCGCAATAACGCTTCGAGCCTTTCAGCATTATAAGAAGGATCTCCTCCCTTAAGCGCCTCTATAGGGGCATATGTAAAGCCTGCCATTTCCGGTTCTATCGTAAAACGAGAATAGCGCCCATGCTCTAAAGCCACAACATGTGTTGGACCTGCTAAAGTTAGCTCATCAACACCCCTTATTTTACCTAAAGGCATACTACACACAGTCCAGACATTATCTGAACCAAGCGTATGAAGCACATCAACCATAGGCTCCAGCCATTGGCACGAAAAAACACCCACTAATTGGCGCGTAACCCCCGCAGGATTCACTAAAGGCCCCATAATATTAAACAATGTTGGGATCCCTAAAGCTTGACGCATCGCCGTAATAGCAGGCATCGCCGGACAATATTGCGAGGCGGACAAAAAAATAACGCGATATTCCCGCAACAGTGTGACATGCGCTTCCGGCTCAAGCATAAAAGGCACCCTTAAAGCCGACAAAATATCCGACGCCCCAGAGCGCGAAGAAACAGCCCGATTCCCATGCTTAACAATAGGCACCCCTAACCCGGCAAGGATAAAAGCCACGGCTGTCGAAATATTTAATGTGCCGTACCGATCACCCCCTGTTCCACAAACATCAATGGCTTTTTTGGGCACCGCAGGAAAAGGACGCATCCGCTCACGTAACGCTTTGACAGCGCCCAACAACTCTTCTCGCAGGGTACCTTTAACACGTAAAGC
>JAZLEM010000026.1:0-5548 GCA_045615245.1 Acetobacter sp.
CCAAGAACACCATAACCATTGAGGGATATTGAGACGGGGTTGGTCGAGATGTTTAAGTAAGGAATGTCCTGCTGTAGCTACTTTGCGAAGCACTGCATTAGCAAGGCCAGCAAAAGGGGAAAAATGGTATCGGTGCAACAATGAAACAATAGTATCTACTGCAGCATGGGGAGGCGTATCAAGATAGAGTAATTGGGCACATCCCATAATAATGGCTATTTGTACAGGTTTTGGTGGTTCTTTGCGTAAAAAAGGTTCAACTACTGTGCGTAATGTTCCTAAATAGCGTAATGTTGTAGCAGAAAGCCTGTGTGCTGCAGCCCGGTCTCTTGGATCAGCCTGATGTTTTTTTGTTGCGTGTGATAGACTATCGGTTAAGGGGTGGCGGTCGTTTAAACAAGCACAGAGTACATCAAAAGCGATGTCGCGTGTAGGGTCTTTCTGTGGAAAAAGGGAATTTCTTTTTTTAAAAAGAGAAGTATTATGTCGGGAAGAGACCATAGAATATCAACACATAGTACGTTGCAGAATGAAAATACGTGAGATGAACTAGGCAATTAAGAGAGAAGAACCTGTAATAGAAGGAGGATGTTGAGTTAAGAAATGTCGGAGCACTTGCGGGTAGAGAAGATGTTCTTGTATCAGGACACGATTAGCGAGATCCTCAATTGTGTCATTAATAAAGACAGGTACTGCTGCTTGTCCAAGGATACGTCCTTCATCCATGATTTCTGTAACAAGGTGTACAGTACATCCATGAATACGTACTCCTGCTTTTAGAGCACGTTCATGTGTATGTAATCCAGGAAATGAAGGAAGGAGGCTCGGATGAATATTGAGCATACGTCCAGACCAGGCTTGTGTAAGGAAGGTAGAAAGAAGGCGCATATATCCTGCTAGGCAAACCACTTGCGCGCCTGCTTTTATCAGAGCGTCATGGATAGCTTTTTCATGAGCTACACGATCTTTACGAAATAGACGGTGGTCAATAACTTGTGTAGGAATTCTTTCTGCTTGGGCTATATTTAAGCCTAAGGCATCTGGGGTGTTGCTGATTACAATGCAAATTTTTGCAGGAAAATCTTTTTCAGCAGCAGCACGAATAAGGGCAGCAGCATTACTGCCTTTACCACTGATCATTAGGGCAACAGGTGTTTTAGAAGAGACCATTGATTGTGACTTATCACGTTATAACATGTGGATATTTGGTTGTATGTGCATAATAAGATGAGGCTTTTCTATTGGTGTTTTGGCACGTGCTATATGACCTACAATGATAGCAGATTCTCCCATGTCTTTCAGGAGTTCTAGAGCTTCTGTTGGTTTTGGTGTTATAATTATCATACCAATGCCACAGTTGAATACACGCAACATTTCTTGGTTGGTAACGTTACCCATACGCGCGAGCCATGAAAAAATAGGAGGGATTGGCCAGTGGTGTTCAATAACGGCGTTAAATCCATCGGGTAAAATACGAGGAAGATTACCTGGTAGACCACCTCCCGTAATATGTGCGGCACCATGGAGTAATCCTGCTTTATGAAGAGCAATAACAGGACGAACATAAAGACGGGTCGGCGTAAGGAAAACTTCTCCTAAAGTTTGGTTTGGGACAAAATCAGCAGGATCTGTCCACTTACGTTGAGTTTGTCTCATGATATGTCTTACGAGTGAAAAGCCATTAGAGTGTACCCCTGAAGAGGGAAGGGCGATAAGTGTATCTCCTTCAGTAACACCAGACGGTAAGAGAGAGTCACGTTCAGCAGCACCAACAGCGAATCCTGCAACGTCATAATGACTGTTTTGATACATACCTGGCATTTCAGCTGTTTCACCGCCGATAAGGGCACAGCCTGATTGTTTACATCCTTCTGTAATACCTTGTACAACGCTGGTTGCGATATCAAGAGATAAACGACCTGTTGCAAAATAATCGAGAAAAAAGAGTGGCTCTGCGCCTTGTACAATAAGGTCGTTAACGCACATTGCAACCAGATCGATACCTATGGTTGTATGAAAATTGCTTTCAATAGCAATCATAAGCTTTGTGCCCACACCATCTGTGCAAGAAACGAGAACCGGATCATTAAAACCGGCGGCTTTAAGATCGAATAAAGCACCAAAACCACCTAAATTGCCTATTTTTCCTGGTCTATCTGTTGTTTTAACAAGAGGACGAATAGCCTCAACAAAAGTTTCACCGGTCTCAATATTGACACCAGATTCATGGTAAGTCGTATTAGAAGAAGAGAAAAGATAGGACATAGTAATCTGGTCGTTTGGATACAAAAGAGAAAATTTGTTAACCTCTTTAAAAATGGTTAGAGAGTGTTGGAATGAATTAAAACTTGTGAGAAATTATAACGGTTTTTTGATGGTGTGACTACATTTTATTAAAAATGACATTATAAAGAGTTGATGAGGTATATGGTAGATGTTGGAGATAAAATTGGGAAAATGTGTTCTAAAAATAGTTTACATTAGGTGTTTTTGACATTCAAAGACAATGTCGTACAATAATTACAATAATAAGGTATGAGGAGAAAAGTTTCTGGTGTCAGAGATGCAATTAGCCTTACCATTTACATATACACCCAGATTTGATGACTGTGATTTTGTGGCGGCACCCTCTAATGCAGCAGCTCGTGCATGGGTGTTGGTTTCTGATGCTTTTAGAAGTTGGCCAGATGGACGTATGGTTTTGTGGGGGGAAAGTGGAACTGGAAAAACACATTTACTGTCTATTTGGGCAAAGCGGCAGGGTGTTCCTATTATACAAGGTAATTTGTTAAGGGAGTGTGATGTCGAAAATATCCTTAATATAAAATTTAATTTGAATTCTCATTTATTAGGAGGGAGACGTTCTATTGTCCTCGATAATGCTGATAGTGTACCAAGGGAACAAAACTTATTACATCTCTTAAATCTTGCACGTGAGTGTCAATTACCGTTACTTATGGCAGCACAACATCCACCGGCATGTTGGTCAGTGAGCTTGCCAGATTTACAAAGTCGCTTACGTGCAACAGCCAGTGTTGCTGTGGATCCGGCAGAGGAGTATTTGTTATATAGGTTACTTTTACGTTTGTTAGCCGAGCGACAGATTGTAGTTCCCCATCAAATTGTTACGTGGTTATTGTGTCGTATGCCGCGACAGGCGAGTGCTGTGCGCGATTGTGTTGCCTTGTTAGACCAAATGGCTATGGCCAAAGGCGGTGTTGTTACGCGTTCGTTGGCTGCCCGTGTACTAGAATGTCTAGGTGTGAGTGTGTAGAAGAGATAGGAAGTTGATGATCGTATAGAATAGATATAATAATAATCAACTAGTTAGCTAAACGGCTATCTACAAAAAAATCTACTGGCTAGCATAAAAATCTCCTAAAATAGCGTCTGAAGGGAATTGTAGGTATATAGTGCCTATAGCGAACAACAAAAAATAAATATAGTATTTCATTTCTCTTTTGCTTTGCTTTTGTATAATAAAATTATAATTATTGTATCAAGTACAAATAAAATTAAGTATTTAAAACCATTTCGACAGTGTTGAAAATTAGTTGTCATTTTCATATTCAGTATCACAAACGTGTAAAAGTTAATGGACTATGTTATTTTAATAGAGATATTTCTAATAAGTTTTTGATACTTAAGGGAGTATCTCTATTAGTTTTGATAACGTTTATAATATAATTTGAATTAGTGTTTTTGATATAATAAAAAAGACTATTTAGTTATTCAAAATCAATGAAAATACTTTATTTCCTTTGATAATGAAGTGGAGGGAGTATTGTGATAAAGCGAGATGTAAAAGATAAAAAAAGCAGCTCTCAGAATATTTTTGTAACGTCTGAAACGAGTTTGTGTAACGAGATAAAATCTGATCTTGCGGATGCCCCTGAGCGTTTTATAAATCGTGAATTATCTTGGCTTGATTTTAATCAACGTGTTGTAGATGAGGCAAATAACCCGCGTAATCCTCTATTAGAGCGTTTGAGATTTTTATCAATTAGCGCAAGTAATCTGGATGAATTTTACTCTGTACGAGTGGCAGGGTTAGTCGGACAACAGCGCGAGGGATTGACGCCTCTTTCACCAGATGGGTTGATACCGGCGCAACAATTAGATGTTATTTCGGAGCGTAGTAGCTTGTTGTTTCAACAACAGCAACGGATATGGACAGAGTTACGTGTTCTTCTCGAACAAGCTAATCTTATATTATGTGAAACAGAACAATTAGATGAGGAGGATCGCCACTGGCTTAAGAAATATTTCACAGAGCATATTTTTCCGGTATTGACACCTCTTGCTGTAGATCCAGCTCATCCATTGCCTTTTATTCCTAATATGGGGCTGGCGTTAGGGTTACGGCTACTTGATGCGGAGAGTGGTTCGTTTGCTATGAATGCACTCATTCTTCTGCCTGCCCAGATAGAGCGTTTTATTCGTTTGCCATCTTTTACATCACAGGTTTCTTCTGTGACGCAGGGACAAAACACTACAGTACCAATACGTTTTATCCGGTTAGAAGATCTTATCAGGCTATTTATAGATGACTTATTCTCAGGATTGATTATTGATGAGAGTGGTGTTTTGAGAGTTATTCGTGATACAGATGTTGAATTTCAAGAAGAAGCTGAAGATCTTGTTCGTTCCTATGAAACAGCACTGAAACGTCGTCGTCGTGGAGGAGTTATTCATCTTGATATGGAAAGGTGTGTTCCTAACGAACTGGCAGAAGCGATTATTTCAAATCTTAATCCTCCAAGAGGTGAAATTGTTGTACATTCAGGCATGATTGGTGTTGTGGATTTGAAACAAATGATCGTAGATGATAGATCGGACCTTTTGTTTCCTCCTTATATACCACGTTTTCCGGAACGGGTTATGGATTTTAATGGTGATTGTTTTGCTGCTATTCGTGCTAAAGATCTTTTAGTGCATCATCCATTTGAAAGTTTTGATGTTGTTGTGCAATTTTTGCGTCAAGCAGCACAAGACGCTGATGTTGTTGCTATTAAGCAGACACTTTATAGGACATCGCAAGACTCTCCTATTGTGAAGGCATTGATTGAGGCAGCAGAATCTGGGAAATCTGTAACAGCTGTTGTTGAGTTACGTGCACGTTTTGATGAGGAGGCTAATATTCGTCTTTCTCGTGCTCTTGAGGCTGCTGGTGCACAAGTGATATTTGGTTTTTCTGATATTAAAACACATGTAAAATTGAGCCTTGTCGTAAGGCGTGAAGGATCACAATTACGCTCTTACGCTCATTTTGGTACGGGTAATTATCATCCTGTTACTGCACGTGTTTATACAGATCTTTCTTTTTTTACGTGTAATTCCGCACTGGCATGTGATGCGGCGCGTCTTTTTAATTACGTGACGGGGTATGCTATGCCATCAAAAATGCAGGAACTTTCTTTTTCTCCTATAACTATTCGTAAAACATTAATCCAACTTATTGAAAGTGAAATAGAGCATGTAAAACAAGGAAAACCAGGAACGATTTGGTTGAAAATGAATGCTCTTGTTGATCCTGAATTGATTGATA
>JAZLEM010000027.1:0-1477 GCA_045615245.1 Acetobacter sp.
CCAGCAGAGTGAACAGCTTGCTGTTTTCCAGAGTTTTATCGATGTTTTGGCGAAAACTTTCGCCGGGAGTTAAAAATTCGTCGTACCAGATGGCCACATCCCGACATTCCGGATGGGCGTGGATCAGCCGCATCAGGACACTAACTAAGACAGTAGCTACGAAATTATCAAAGACCGTAATTTCTGTAAAACCACATCAATCACTTATCACATCATTCAAGAATCTCTTTTCAAAAAATAAAGGAGGATGATTTTGAAGATGTCTTTTCTTTTTTCTCGTGTTTCAACATCACAAATATGCTGGTCTACAATATTTTGGCAACACCTAGATAAAATAGCACGTCATATGTTGTCAACCCTCTTTGCTTTGTTAATAATTATTGTCTTTTCTTCTCCATTACCTATTCCAGGTTCAACAGAACTTTTATTTGCTATCATTATAAACACTGTCTTTTTTTGGTCTCTATGGTGTCCATCTAGTATGCCTGTATTGAGTGTTTTTTTGATCGGGATTTTTATGGATCTTACAGGTTCATCACCATTAGGTATAAGTACATTGACACTTCTTTTAGTGTATGGAATCACAGATTATTATCGTCTTTGTTTGACACGACTCCACTTTTTTGTTGTATGGTGCGTATTCAGCTTAATTGGATCATGTATCGCCATCTTGCAATGGCTGTTAGTATGTTTATTCGATTTCCATATTTTTAACCCTATCCCCGCTTTTTTTGAAGCATTCCTTTGCATAGGGATTTACCCGCTATTTTCTATGATATGTTATCAGATTCTCTATTTTATTAGCAAAAAACATGATAACACTTGATTAGATTTCTTAATTTTTATAGCATATTTATACTTGATAAATAACGAAGATTTTCTTCCATGTTCACACATCATCAAAAAGACATTACACGACGTGTTTTTACACGTAGAGCTTTCTTTTTGATAGTTTTACAAGTTGCTACATTAGGAGAATTAGGACGTCAGTTATACCGTCTACAAGTCGACGACGGTAAACATTACGCCCGTATGGCAGCTAACAATTATATCCGCAAAAGACTTCTAACACCTACACGCGGTCTTATCGTGGATCGATATGGTTTTGTTTTAGCAGATAATAAAGAAAATTGGCGCGCGTTGCTCTTACCTGAAGAAACAACGGACACTATGACAACTATCAGACGTTTTTCTTCTATTATCCCTCTCGATGAGTATGAACTTAATCGTATTCAACGCGAAATACGGTATCAGCGTCCTTTCGTTCCGATTATGTTACGTAATTTTCTTACTTGGGACGAAATGGCACGTATTGAATTAAATGCCCCATATCTTCCAGGTGTTCTCATTGATGTTGGCACACACCGTCTTTATCCAGAAGGTTCCTCGCTTTCTCATATTGTTGGCTATGTTGCACCACCCAACAGAAAAGATATCGTGCGTTCTTCTTTAGTTTCTCTACCTGGCATACGGATCG
>JAZLEM010000028.1:0-1344 GCA_045615245.1 Acetobacter sp.
CCCACGCGCCGCATTTGGTACTATGCCCTGAACCCCGGGCGCAGCTTAGGAAAAACAAACCCGCTAAACGATGACGATTTTAACGAATTTGTGACACTCGGCACCCAACGAACACAGAACACAGAACACAGAACACAGAACACAGAACACAGAACACAGAACACAGAACACAGAACACAGAACAAGTTAGTTTATCACAAAATAGCTGGTTTGTCAACGTTTCTGACCTTGACCCGAGCAGTTTTGATCTCTCGGTTCAAAATCCGCACAAGCCAGAAGAAGAAGACGCCCCGCTTTCGGCAGAAAACTTGCTTGATGCGCTTATCAAACTTGAAGAAGAAAGTCTTACCCTTCTTCACACCTTGCGGGGGTCTCTATGAGCCCCCTGCCCGATTATTCGGGCACCCAAAAGAAAGACTGGGTCAAGGTCAAATTGGGGGATGTGTGTGAGATATATCAACCCGAAACAATTTCTAAAAAAGAAATGTGTCCAATGGGTTTCCCTGTTTTTGGTGCCAACGGGAAAATAGGATATTACGACCGTTACAACCACGAAAAACCAGAGGTTCTTGTTGGCTGTCGAGGTTCATGCGGTACTGTTAATATGTCAGAGCCTCGTTCATGGATAACGGGCAATGCTATGGTTGTACACCCAAAAGATGAACAGTTAAATCAATCATTTCTCTATTACCTTTTAATGGGTGGTGTCAGTTTATCAAAATGTATTACGGGGGCTGCTCAGCCACAGATTACCAAAGCAAATTTAACGCCGGTAAAAATCCCCCTTCCTCCCCTCCCCGAACAACAGCGGATTGTGGCATTTTTAGATGAGGCTTTTCACAATACCACTCACCTCACAGAAAAAATCACGCGCAGCCTGCGTGAAACGCAAAAACTCAAGAACGTTTTTCTTCATCAGGCTTTTACCTCCGCCAATACAGCGGGGTGGGAAAAAGTAAAGCTAGGAGAAATTCTAAAACTTGAATATGGTAAACCACTGCCTAAAGAAGATAGATGTACTCACGGAGGATTTCCGGCTTTTGGGGCTAATGGTATTTTATGCTGGAGTAAAAAAGCATATCGAAATGAACCCTCGATAATCGTTGGGAGAAAAGGTTCAGCAGGAGAAGTTAACCTTACAAATGGTCCTTTTTATCCAACAGATGTTACTTTTTTTGTTGTACACAACGAAAAGAAAGCTCTCTTAAAATATCTTTATTATCTCTTAATTCAATTAAATCTTAAAAGACTGGTACAGGGTGTTAAGCCGGGTATTAACCGTAATGACGTATACGCACTTAACACATGTATCCCACCCCTCCCCGAACAACAGCGGATTGTGGC
>JAZLEM010000029.1:0-12970 GCA_045615245.1 Acetobacter sp.
TTGGCCTCCGACTTCTCTCGCTATTTGTGAACATTGTTTTGCTCGTTTTCCTGAAGGACTGACACTGGATTGCGGTAAGCACTTAGCACCTATAGATGTAGCTTATTGTACTTATGGCCAACTGTCTCATCAACGTGATAATGCTATTCTTATTTGTCATGCTTTTACAGGAGATCAGTATGTGGCAGAAACGCATCCATTAACAGGTAAACCCGGTTGGTGGGAGCGTATGGTGGGGTCGGGAAAGCCCATTGATACAGATAGATTTTTTGTAATCTGCTCCAATGTACTGGGAGGGTGTATGGGCAGTACAGGGCCTATGTCTATTCGTGAAGATGGGACAAAGAGGGAACCGTGGGGTAATGATTTTCCTCCTATTACGATACGGGATATGGTAAGAGCACAGTGCAAGTTAGTACGTTATTTAGGTATTGATAAACTCTTTGCCGTTATTGGTGGATCAATGGGAGGTATGCAGGTATTGGAGTGGACTGTAACCTATCCAGAAATGATGTTAGCCGCAATACCTATTGCGACGGCACCATTTCATTCTGCACAAAATATTGCTTTTAACGAGGTCGGGCGGCAAGCTATTATTGCTGATCCAGATTGGCGGTCTGGGCGTTATTGGAACGAAGGTGTTATTCCCGCACGTGGATTGGCTGTTGCACGAATGATGGCGCATATTACCTATTTATCTGAAAAAGCATTGATGCGTAAATTTGGGCGTCGTGTAAGAGAAGGAGGATCATCTGGAAATAAATTTGCCGGAAATTTTATAGGGCAAATTCCTCTATTTGGGGATATCTTCGAAGTTGAATCATATTTGCATTATCAAGGGTCAAGTTTTGTACGTCGTTTTGATGCTAACTCTTATTTAAGTATTACGCGTGCTATGGATTGGTTTGATCTTGCCTCTGATTACAATGGGGAACTAACTGCAGCGTTTTCTGGAACATCTGTACTTTTTTGTGTCATTTCTTTTTCTTCAGATTGGTTGTTTCCAACATCTGCTGCACGGATCTTGGTAAGGGCACTGAATCAAGCAACAGCGAATGTTTCATTTGTAGAAATTGAAACAGATAAGGGACATGACGCATTTTTGCTAGATGAACCAGATTTTGATAGAACAGTACGAGGATTTTTACGCGGTGTTGCAGAACGTGTGGAGTTATGTTAATGCGCCTTGATCAGACATTGATCGCAGAAATGATAGAACCTGGCTCGCGCGTTTTAGATATCGGTAGTGGTGACGGTGCTTTGATTGATCACCTTTTCCGTTATCGAGGGTGCGACGCGCGTGGAATCGAGATTAATATGAAGCTGGTAACTTTGTCTGTTGCCCATGGATTGCCAGTGGTGCACGGTGATGCCGATTATGATTTAACTTATTATTCTGATCATGCTTTTGACTATGTTGTGTTACAACGAACTCTACAGGCAGTTGAACATCCTAGGGAAGTGTTAAGGCAAATGTTACGTATTGGACGGCATGCTATTGTGTCATTTCCTAATTTTGGGCATTGGCAACTGCGCTTAAAACTTTTATTAAATGGTCGTATGCCTATGACAGCGGCTTGGTGTAAGCCGTGGTATCAGACACCGAATATTCATCCTTGTACAATCCGAGATTTTTTTGCTTTATGTCAGCAAGATGGTTATGTTGTTGAAAAATGGATGGCTGTTAATGAAGAAGGTGAGAGCGCACCTTGGCGTCGTTTTGTTTGTTTAGCTAATTTGTTTGGTGAACAGGCGCTCTTTCTATTACGACGGTGAAAAGGGTAACCAACAAATTCAAACTCATGAACTAATTGAACTATATATACAAGTAAATAAATTTATACGTCAGCATATTAATTTTTTAATTAGGTATGAGTTGGGACATCTAAAGTTATAGATACAGGACAATGATCACTTAGTATTTCACCATTATGTTGTGGAATACGCATAACACGTAAGGAGTTTACTTTTTTCCAACCAATAGCAGCACCTCCTAAAATAATATGGTCAATGAAATATTCTCCTCCATGGCACGGACTCGATCTATTTGCAGTTGTTAAATCTAGTGGAGTGATATTTGAAAGGGTGAGGAATAAAGGAGATTCAGGTGTAAGTATTCTGTTGAAGTCTCCTATAATCGCAAAAGCAACTTTTTCTTTTGCTCGTTTTTGAATCCAATGTTTTAGAATGGCAAATTGTTGATGTAAAACATAGCATGAATGTTTATGACTCTGCAAAGAATTATCCCAACAGCCTGTTTTGAGATGAACAACAAGAATTCGTAATTCTTTATTCTGGGTATTGGGGAAGGTAACAGTAACATCTAACCCATTGCGTAATGTATGTCTATTTGAAGATCCTATACTAAGATCTATAAGATCAGGATTTCTGTGGAGGATGAATTGTTTACGAGCAATAAGGGCAGTATGTTGAGGTGTTGTGTCGTTAGATAATAAAATTTGATATGTAGTTTTAGGAAATAAACGTGTGAGAACAGAAGCACTACCAACTTCCTGTGCAGCTATAAGATCAGATCTAAGGCGAGAAGCATAAATAGCTAACGCTTTATAATCACGTGTCGAGCGGTAAGGAACATCGAGAGGGATCGTGCGAGAGGATGGAGAGGTTTTATCGATTAACCAGTTAAGATTCCATGTACTAATACGGAATGTTATTGTATGAACATTTCGATTATTGGTAATCTGAGCATTAGCACTTCGGACAACAATATTAAAAAGGAAGAAACCTACGACTAGTAAACAAGACAACGTGTATGACACAATATTAAAAAAATTGTGCAAAACTACTTCCTGCTACGATTGCAGAGAATCAATAACGTCTTTAACGGCAACATTCCTACGCGTTTGTTCATCTAAAATTGATATTTCTCCTTTTCCAATATCATAAAACCAACCTTGTAAAAACAACGTGTTAGAAGCAAGACCTGCTGCAACGGCTGGGTGCGTGCGAAGATGAGCAAGTTGGAGGAGAACATTTTGTTCCGATAAGCAGCGAACCATAGAAGGCCCAGAATCTTCTGCTTTGAAAGTGCTTAGTGTTACAGCACGTGCAGCTTCTGCATTACGAAGCCAAGAACGTACTGTAGGCATAGACTGTAAATTAGCTTTCTCTGGTTCAAGTAAAGCTTTCATAGCACCGCAATCGGAATGACCACAGATGATGATAATAGAAACGTCTAATCCAATGACAGCGTATTCTATAGCAGAAGAAACACCACCCAACATTTCTCCATATGCAGGTACTAGATTGCCAACATTACGTAGGATAAATAAATCACCCGGGTTAGTTTGAGTAATTAAACTCGGCGTAATACGACTATCAGCACAAGCTATGAACAATATTTTTGGTGATTGACTATTAGCAAGGTTTACAAACAGCTCTTCTTTCTCTGGAAAAACATGTGTATTAAAATGTTCAACACCACGTAAGAGTGCTAATAAATGATTCCGAGCGTCAAGACATGTATGCATTGTTTCGTTCCCTAGATGAATATCGTTTTGCTAGAACACTAACCGAGATTTTCTAAATCTTCGTGATACTCTGGAAAAGTTTGATCTGCTGGATGTCGGATAGGAGATTGGCGCGGTTTAATAGAATCTGTAAGATGGCGTGTAAAATCTGCACTAATGATACCCAATTCTAAAAACTGATCGGCTTGACGACGTAGATCATCTCCTATAAGTAAAGAAGATGATTTCATGGAAGAAGCAACAGAAACGCGTGTACCATGACGTTGCACTGCTTCGACTACACAGCGGAAGTCAGAATTTCCACTAAAAAGAACGGCGTGATCAATATGAGGTGCCATTTCGATCATATCAACGGCGATTTCTAGGTCCATATTTCCCTTAATATGGCGCTTACCATTCGTGTCAACAAACTCCCGTGTAGGTTTGGTCACAAGAAAATAACCATTGTAGGATAACCAATCTGTTAAAGGTTTCAGAGGAGAGTACTCTTCTGTGTCAGGAATGGCCGCATAGTAATAAACGCGAATGACATTTGTTTTGCTCGTGAAAAATTCTAGGAGTTTTTTGTAGTCGACATTAAAGTTAAGGTTACGTGATGCTGAATAAAGACTTAGACCATCAATAAAAACACAAGTTTTCTCTTCTTTTCTGAAAACGTAAGATCTTTCTTCTTTCTTGATGCTCGTATTCATACTCGTATTCATAATAGTTTGGATGCAACTTCCAGTTTAATAAAGTGGATTGTGGTATTTGAAGTTTCATATGGTGTAATGACACAACTTAAGTACTCTAAATTATAACATATTATATTAACAGGTTGACTAATTTGTCAAGTATTCTCACAGGAGTGGGTGAAAACTATGGGAGAGTTTTATCGTGTTATTATTGCCATGGGGGGTAATCTGGACTACAATGAAGAAAGGGAGTTTGCAACATGCTTAAAGGCTATCTCCGTGCTGCGTTCTACGCGTGGTATCAGAGTGCTTGCTGTTTCTCATTGGTACGAAAGTGTTCCTATTCCGCCATCAGAACAACCATGTTATGTAAATGGTGTAGTGTTGTGTAATGTATTATATGATTTATTTACACCGTTTACTTTACTTGATTTTTTACATAGAGTTGAAGAGAATTATGGTCGTGTTCGTTCTGTGCCCAATGCACCGCGTACGCTTGACCTTGACTTAATTTCTTATGGTAGTTTATGTTTGGAGGCACAAAGGCTTATTTTACCTCATCCCCGTATGCATAAACGTGCGTTTGTTTTGTTACCATTAAGTGATATCTATCCAGATTGGGTACATCCTAAATTTGGGTATAATATGTTGCAAATGCTGGAGGCTGTTCAAGGGCAGGGAATTAAACGTCTTGAGACTTGATCTTTAATTTCTTTAATTGTTCTAAGGATGTTGAATTAAATTTGAGAGGGTGTTTCTAAAATGGCTCGTATTACTGTCGAAGATTGTGTTCAAAAAGTGCCTAACCGTTTTGAGTTGGTTATATATGCAGCTCGGCGTGCCCGTGATATTGCTCGCGGTGAAGACCCAACGATTGAACGTGATAATGATAAAAATTCAGTGGTCGCTCTACGTGAAATTGCGAGTGGAACAATAAAAACAGAAAGTTTGTTGAAGGATACACCTAGTTTTTCTGTGTATGATGAGGAAAGTGATCTGTTAGAAGAAGAATTACAGGATTTAACGATAACAGAGGTAGAGCAAAACAATTTTGGTTTTCATAATGTTTCTATTGAAGTTGAAGAAGAGGAGGTCGATGAATAATATTTGTGGCAGAATTAAAAGGGGTTTGAAACTTTAAAACTATACATGTGATTTGTGTTTATGCCTGAGTGCATCGAAGTAATGAGATGCTTTTGTCTCGTTTTTCTGGAGTTAAGGTATGAAAGCAGAAATAACTTGTAATAAGCTGCTTTCACGCTTTTTGGCTTATGGTTCTAGAAAAGATGAAGGTATAATACGTCGAGCATTTGAATTCGCTGATGAAGTACATGTTCATCAAAAGCGTGATAATGGTGATCCATATATAACACATCCATTAGCGGTGGCGGTTATTTTAACTCGTTTTCATCTCGATGCAGCTTCAATTTGTACTGCGTTATTACACGATGTTGTTGAGGATACAGGTTTTACTTATGAAGACATTAAAAGCCGTTTTGGTTTGACTATTGCTAATTTAGTTGATGGGGTTACTAAATTAACGCGTTTGGAGCTGCAGTCTGATAGGACAAAACAGGCGGAAAACTTTCGTAAACTTGTGTTGGCAATGTCTAAGGACATTCGTGTTTTGCTCGTAAAACTAGCAGATCGTTTGCATAATATGCGAACACTACATCTTATTCAGAGTGTTGATCGGAGACATCGTATTGCACGGGAGACATTAGATATTTATGCACCTCTTGCTGATCGTATTGGTATAGAACGGGTTAAGGTTGAGTTACAAAATTTGTCATTTACTCATCTTGAACCAGAGGCTGATAGAAATATTCGAATGCGTTTGAATTATTTAAGGGGGCAAGGGGCAGGTGTTGTTGAAAGTGTAAAGCGCGAGTTATTACATCGATGTCATGATGCTGGGATTAGAGGGGTTCAGATTTTCGGGCGTGAGAAGTCACCGTATTCGATTTGGGAAAAAATGCAGCGTCGTAATATGACATTTGAACAGCTTTCTGATGTCATGGCGTTTCGTATTATTGTAGATACACGAGAAGATTGCTATGCGGTTTTAGGTGTTGTGCATTCTGCATATTCAATGGTTGCAGATCGTTTTAAGGATTATATTTCGACACCAAAGCCTAATGGGTATCAGGGGTTACATACAGGGGTTGTACTGCATTCTCCCAGAAATCAGAGAATTGAAGTGCAAATTCGTACTCGGTCTATGCATGATGTGGCGGAAAACGGTGTAGCGGCGCATTGGGCTTACAAAGAAGGTGTAAGCGTGTCACAAGACGGATTACATGAAAGTTTGCCATGCCGTCGTTGGGTACAGGATTTTTTAGAAATACTTGAGATATCTTCTGCACCAGATGAGTTTTTTGAAAATACCAAACTTGAATTGTATCAGGAACGGGTTTTTTGTTTTACGCCTAAAGGACAAATTATTTCTTTACCACAAAGGGCGACGCCGGTTGATTTTGCTTATGCCGTACATACTCAGGTAGGAGATACGTGTATTGGTGCTAAAGTGAATGGTTGTCTGGTTTCGTTGCGGCATCAGTTGAATAATGGTGATCAAGTTGAGATCATGACAGCCCGTAGAGGGGGGCCATCTCCTGAGTGGGAGAGTTTTGTCGTTACAGGGAAAGCACGTGCCTGTATTCGGCGGTATGTTATACGAGAGCGACGTCAAGCTACTTTGGATAAGGGGCGGGCTATATTAGCTAAGGCTTTTCGTCAGGAAAACGTTGATGGATCAGAAAAAATTCTTGAAACTGTTGTCAAAGTTCTTAAGCGAAGTTCTGTTTCTGATCTTTATGCGGCTGTAGGGTCTAATGTATTAGATCCGCATGAAGTTGTGTATGCTGCATATCCTGAACTAAAGCGTGCCGAGCGGGAACGAGGACTACGTCTGTTAACAGGAGAAAAAAAGTCTCTTTTACAGAAATCTGTATCGAAATATGTCTCGCTAGTAGGATTATCAGGTGTTGCTGTGTATTATGCTGCTTGTTGCCATCCATTGCCTGGAGATAAAATTGTTGGTGTTGTAACGACTGGCAAAGGTGTCACAATTCACGTTTGTGATTGTCAGACATTAGAAAGTTTTGCAGCTACGCCAGATCGGCTTCTTGATGTTGATTGGGATTACGCTGCTGTAGCAAATGGTGGAGCAGAAGGGATAGCTCTTATCGGGCGTCTTAATATTGTGGCAGAAAATAATAGCTCTACAATTTTGATGGGTATTACAACTGTTGCAGCTCGTTACAATGCGTCATTGATTGGTTTTAAAATTGTTAATAGACAGAACGACTATATGGAAATCATTGTCGATTTACAAGTACGTGATTTATCTCAATTGTCTTCTGTGATGCATGGGTTGAAAGGAACTCAAGGTATTATGCATGTAGATAGGTCTCGCTCATGACATTGATTGCCGTAGGGGTAGATTTATGTGACACCAGGCGAATAGAGCGTACGATACGGCGTTTTGGCTTACGGTTTCTTGAGCGTGTTTTTACCCTTAAAGAAAGAGAATATGCTGATGCCTGCTCTGCTGATTGGGGACGGGTTGGTCGTTATGCAAAGCGTTGGGCAGCAAAAGAGGCATGTGCAAAGGCGTTAGGAACAGGTTTTGCTCATGGAGTGACACATCTTCAGATAGAAGTTGAAAATCTCCTTACAGGAGCACCGATATTACGGTTAACAGGGAATGCTATTTGTAGGTTAGAAGAGATGAGCCCAACGGGGTGTGTGTCACAGGTGTTGTTGAGTTTGACAGATGAAATGCCCTATGCTTTTGCACAGGTTGTTATTGTAGCGCATCAAAGTTGATAATGAATTAAGGTGTGACGTATGAGTGAAACAGAATATCCTCCTGTAGATACAAAGCAATCTGTTTTTTCTAGTCAGGTTGTTTGGGAATATATTCGTACATTTATTACTGTAGTTGTTATTGTTTGTGTTATACGGACATTTTTCTTTGAGTCATTTGTTATTCCTTCTGGGTCGATGATTCCTACGCTTCAAGTTGGTGATTATATCTGGGTTTCTAAATATACGTATGGCTATTCTCGCTATTCTTTCCCATTTTCTATGAATCTTTTTTCTGGGCGTATATGGGGAGCAAAGCCACATCGTGGAGATGTGGTTGTTTTTCGGTTTACGAAGGATACCTCTATTGATTATATTAAACGTGTGATAGGTGTGCCTGGTGATCATGTGCAGATGATTAAAGGGCATTTGTATCTTAATGGGAAAATTGTGCCATGTGTTAACCCACATATGTATGTTGCCCATGTTGAAAATCACGTCAATTTAAGAGGAAAAGTTTGTACAGAGGAATTGCCAAGTGACGACGATGGGCGTATTGTTCGGCATCAGGTTTTGAAGTTGACAGATGCTGGTGCGTGGAATAATACACCTGAATATGTTGTACCTTCTGGGTATTATTTTATGATGGGGGATAATCGTGATGATAGTGCAGATAGTCGCTTCATGGGTGATGGTCCTAAAGATCTTGGTCTTGTCCCTTTTGAAAACTTTGTTGGTAAGGCACAGCGTATTTTTTTCTCTGTTATAGATGATCATTTAGGCTGGCAGGTTTGGCGCTGGCCTGCAGAAATTCGTTGGTCGCGTATGTTACAGAGTATATGGTAATTATGGAAATATTATCCGAAAGTATATGTGCCTTGCAGCGGCAGTTAGGTTACATATTTACTCGTCCTGAATTGTTGAAAGAAGCGTTAACACATCGTTCATGTGTGCATCAAAAAGGAAGACGTAAACGTCGTAGGGAAACTATATGTTCTAATGAGAGGTTAGAATTTATGGGAGATCGCGTTCTTGGTGTATTAATGGTGGAGTGGCTTCTTATGTGTTATCCAAAAGAGCAAGAGGGAGAGCTTGCACATCGTTTAGCACACTTGGTTTCTCGACCTGTACTTGCGAGGATTGCAGAACAACTTGGTTTGCAAAATGTGTTAGTTGTGGCTATGCACGGTATGCAAATGACGGCTAAAGTGATGGCAGATACATTAGAGGCTGATTTAGGGGCTGTGTTTTTAGACGGGGGACTTGAGCCGGCACGTGTTATGGTACGACGTTTTTGGAAAGAAGCATTAAAAGCACAGTTATCCCCACCGAAGGACCCAAAAACGGCTTTACAAGAATGGCTTCTGGCACGTGCAAAAAGCCTACCTGTTTATGAGGTTATGGATATTCGTGGGGCAGATCATGCACCACTTTTCATCGTGCGTGTGACTGCGTGTGGACAGTTTGCGGAGGGGTGTGAAGGAAGTAAACGGAAAGCGGAAAGTATGGCCGCTTCTCTTTTGTTGAACAAGTTACAAAGTAATGAGAAGTCAAGCGTTTTAATGGCTCATGATTCAAGATGCATCTAAAGTGACACGATGTGGTTTTGCCACTTTGGTAGGCGCACCTAATGCGGGGAAGTCTACCTTGTTAAATAAGATGATGGGGGTAAAACTTTCTATTGTTTCTCAAAAAGCCCAAACAACACGGTTTCGGATTCTTGGTATTCTTATGCGAAAGAGTAGCCAGATCTTGTTAGTCGATACACCGGGTATTTTTCAACCGCGGCGTATGTTGGACAAAGCAATGGTGGCAGCAACTTGGGAAGGTGCTAAAGATACCGATGTAGTTTTGTTATTAGTTGATGTAAAATCCGGACTGACATCTTTGGTCGAAGGTATCATAGAACGTCTCAAGAGTAGTAGTCGTAAGGTATGGCTAGTGTTGAATAAGATCGATCTTATAAATCCAGATATTCTTCTGCAACTAACGACATCTCTGATAGAAAAAATGAAGTTCGAGCGGGTTTTTATGGTGAGTGCACTCACAGGGAGTGGTATTGAAGACTTACTCGATCAACTAGCTGATCATTTACCAGAAGGGCCTTATTTGTATCCGGAAGATGATTTGACAGATCTTCCTGAACGTCTTTTTGCAGCGGAATTGGTTCGTGAGCAAATTTTTATCCAATCTCACGAAGAGGTGCCTTACAGTGTTACTGTCGAGACAGAAAGTTATAAGGAACAGTGTGATGGGTCTATACGCGTTGACGTTGTTATTTATGTTTTACGCCCAGGACATAAAGCTATTTTGATTGGACATAGAGGGCAGAAACTACGACGAATTGGTGAAAGGGCTCGTAAACAACTTTCTCGTTTGTTAGGCAGACCATGTCATCTTTTTTTAAATGTTAAGGAGCGTTCAGGATGGGATCGTGAGCGTGAAAGACTACGTGCCATTGGTCTCGATGTTGTCAGAACATGAACATAAATGAAAAGTTTTTTTGATAATATATTTCTTGTGAGATATAGAAAGAGACATTTATTTAAATAGAATATAAGTTTTGACATGAATTGACTAGAGGTTAAGTGATAGGAAAGAAATCGTTAAGACATTATCGAATGTATTGTTATAAGGGATTTATGTTACACATAAGTGAGTTTGTAAAATTGTATTATTTGCGTATATTATTACGTTTTTTGTAAGAGAGGGTTTAAATTGGTACATTTTTCATGCGATTTATAATCATGATTTGGTAAATTGTTGTTTGTCTTAACGATTATGTTTGTCAATTTTTGTTGTTTTGTAGAATAGTTAAGTGTGCATATTCATATTTAAGAATATTTTGAGGGGCTATGACTGCTTTTATTGGTGAGATATCTGTTGGTAGACGTGTACTTCTTAAAGTGTCCGGCGAGGCTTTAATGGGGGAGGAAAGTTTTGGAGTTGAACAAAAGACTATTGAACGTATTGCACGTGATATTTGTGAAGTAATACAAGAGGGGAATCAGATTTGTCTTGTTGTTGGAGGTGGTAATATTTTTCGTGGATTAGCTGCAGCTGCTAAAGGTATGGATCGTACTCAGGGGGACTATGCGGGTATGCTTGCTACAGTGATCAATGCGCTATTACTTCAAAATGCTCTTGAAAGGCAGAATATTCCTACGCGAGTTATGTCGGCTATTCCAATGTCGTCTGTGGCGGAGCCTTATACACGTCGACGTGCCGTACGTCATATGGAAAAAGGGAGAGTCGTTATTTTTGCCGCAGGAACAGGTAATCCGTTTTTTACGACAGATACCGCAGCAGCATTGAGAGCGGTAGAAATGGATTGTCATATGCTGCTTAAGGGAACGCAGGTTGATGGTGTTTATTCTGCGGATCCGAGAAAGGATCCGTTAGCAACGCGTTATGATGCATTAACTTATGCAGATGTGTTAGCTAAAGAGTTAAAAGTTATGGATGCAACAGCTATTAGTCTTGCTCGTGAAAATAAGTTGCCAGTCGTTGTTTTTGATATTGGTAAAGAGGGATCTTTTGGACGTGTTATGCGGGGAGAGGGTCGCTATACGTGTATTGTAGAGGCGACTTCGTAATCTGTGAAGTGGGCTATTCCCAGCCTTTGAGTTAATTTGTAAACTAGAAATGGCAATATTTATTTTTTGTCTGATAGATGGGAGGGACTGTTGTGTCTGACTTGAGTGCGTTGCTAAGTGATTTGAAGTGTCGTATGGAAAGTGCGTTAGACAATTTGCGTCGAGAATTTTCTGGTCTACGTTCTGGTCGTGCTAGTCCTGCGTTATTGGAAACAATACGTGTAGAGGCTTATGGTGGAAAGCTTCCGCTTCAGCAAGTTGCTTCTGTTGCAGTTCCTGAATCGCGTATGATCACTGTACAAGTATGGGATTGTGCTCTTGTGGGGATGGTGGAACATGCGATTCGTGACTCAGGGTTGGGTTTAAATCCTTCTTCTGAGGGGCAAACTATTCGTGTACCTATTCCTCAATTGACACAAGAACGTCGTAATGAGCTTGCTAAAGCAGCAGCGCGTTACGCAGAAGGCGCTAAAGTGGCTGTACGTGGTGTAAGACGTGATGGTATGGACAAGTCAAAAGGACTTGAGAAAAAGGGCGAAATTAGCCAGGATGATGTTAGAGACTGGTCGGAGGCTATTCAAAAGTTAACTGACAAGTATATTAAGAAGATCGACGATATGCTTTCTGAAAAAGATAAGGACATTAAACAAGTTTGAAACCATCTACTGATCTTCTTGCAAAGAAAATTATGCTTCCAAAACATGTTGCTGTTATTATGGATGGCAACAGAAGGTGGGCTAGCGTGCATGGGCTGCCGCGTTTAGCAGGGCATCGTGCCGGGGTAGATGCTATGGTTCGGTGCTTGCGTGCTGCTATACAGCATGGTATAGCGTATCTGACGTTGTATGCTTTTTCCTCTGAAAATTGGTTAAGAAATCCACAAGAAGTAACAGAGTTGACAGAGTTATTGCGTTATTATCTGGAGTATAAAGTACAAGAGTTGCATAATGCTGGTGTTCAGGTACGTTTTATAGGTGACTTAACACGTTTTAATGTAAATTTAAGAAAGAGTTTGAAAAAAGTTGAAACGTTAACTGCACGAAACAATCGTATTGTGTTGCTTTTAGCTTTATCTTATGGAGGGCGTGGTGATATTGTACAAGCTGCGCGGCGTTTGGCGTGTGCTACTCAAAACGGGATAATAAATCCTGATCAGATAACGGAAAGTTATTTTTCTGCTAATTTGTGGACATCAGGTGTCCCAGATCCTGATGTGGTTGTTCGTACAGGGGGTGAGTATAGGCTTTCTAATTTCTTACTTTGGCAAAGTGCCTATGCAGAGCTAGTTTTTTTAGATGTTTTTTGGCCGGATTTTAATGTAGAGCATTTTTCGACAGTGTTGAATCTATATGCACAGCGGGAAAGACGTTTTGGTGTAAGGCCTGTGACTTCAGTATGA
>JAZLEM010000030.1:0-6235 GCA_045615245.1 Acetobacter sp.
CATGCTTTGCCTGCCCTCTTAACGCTAAGTGGTTTTGATCCGGTCTTGAAAAAACCGCTATTGGCACAGTTTGCACTAAACGCTGCCATTTTTTCCAACGTGGCAATGTAAGCAAACTATCAGCCCCCATTAACCAAACAAAATGCGCGTTTCTAAACCGTGTTTTTAAGCGTTGCATTGTGTCAATAGTATAACGCGTGCCCATACGCGCCTCTATATCGGTGACGATAAGACGCCGTCCTTTGTTCAAGCCATAGGCTGTACACAAACGTTGTGTAAAAGGTGCCATATCGTGATCTGGATCTGACTTATCCGCTTTAAGGAGGTTACTTTTAAGGGGATTGCTTTTAAGGGGATTACCGGGGGATACCATAAACCAAACTTGATGCAGCCTCAACCTTATCAAGGCCTGCTGGGCTATGGCAAAATGCCCTTTATGGGCGGGGTTAAAAGACCCCCCTAACACCCCGATCCGACAAGAACGATGATCACCCCAAAGAGGAATAGGGGGCATATTTTGTTTATATGGTCGTTCTTGGCGAGAGGTAGATAACACTTTAATATGTATGAAAGGTTCATTTAAGAGCAAAAAATGGCTTTAAGAGCGTACCTGCCCATTGCCGATAACTTCGTAATGAAACGTGGTTAATTGCCCCACCCCTATCGGACCGCGTGCATGAAAACGCCCCGTGGCAATACCAATTTCAGCCCCAAAGCCAAACTCCCCGCCGTCACAAAACTGGGTCGAAGTATTCCACATCACTACAGCACTACTCACACCTTGCATAAAACGCCGCGCTACAGATTCATCAGAGGCAATAATAGCTTCTGTATGAGAAGAGCTATAGCGTGCAATATGCGCAAGAGCATTTTCAACACCATCAACAATCGCAATATTTAAAACCGCATCCAACCATTCTGTAGCAAAGTCTTGCTCGGTGGCAACGGGTAAATCTGGCACAAGAGCACGCGCCCGATCATCAGCCTTAAATGTACACCCCTTTGCCGTCAGGTCGGCAACTATATGAGGCAAAAGTTCCGCCGCTATTACCGAATCTAAAAGTAAGGTTTCTGTCGCACCACAAATACCAACACGGCGCATTTTGGCATTTAGCACCACACGGCGCGCCATAGCATGATCGGCTGAAGCATGTACGTAAGTGTGGCACAATGCTTCGGCATGGGCTAAAACAGGTACACGCGCCTCGCTCTGCACACGTTCAACCAAACCACGCCCCCCCCGCGGAATAATAAGGTCTATTAAACCAGACGCAGCAAGCATATCCGACACGTGTTGGCGCTGCGCATCGGGGGCTATTAAAACAGCGTCTTCAGGCAAGCCCGCCTCTCGCAACCCTGTTTGCATAGCAGCATGGATCACTCGCGCACTGTGCAAACTTTCTGAACCACCACGTAAAAGCACGGCGTTTCCCGATTTTATGCACAAACCTGCAGCATCTGCACCCACATTGGGGCGGCTTTCATAAATCATACCAATGACCCCAACAGGCGTTGCTACTTTACGAATATGCAAGCCATTAGGGCGTGTCCACTCCTCCTGCACCCGACCAACAGGGTCAGGCAAGTCGGCAATACTTTCCAACCCGCAGGCTATGGCTTCAACACGTTCTGGGGTTAAGGTTAATCTCTCACGAAAAGCCTCACTCACCGGATTTTCACCTTGATGATGATCAAGATGTTCTAAATCCCGCCTATTGGCTTTCAGAAGAGAATCGCATGACGCGCGCATTTCTGCAGCAGCTGCCCGTAATGCTTGATCCCGACATGAGGAAGAACTCTGTGCCAAAACCAAAGAGGCTGCCCTTGCCCTCATTGCGAGATCTGTCATAGATGTTTTAGGGGATGTTTGTGGTGCACAAACACTCTGTTTTTGGTTGTGATTTTGCTGCATCTTACCCTCTGCCGTATTCATCATAACACCTCACGTTTATTGTTTCATTGTTGAGTTTCTCTACAACACTCTAACAAAATATCTCTCTGTTATTGAGCTATTCTCTTTTTATTTATTTCTCTTAATTCCTCTTACGCTATAAAATAACTAGAATAACACGCTAAAAAAGTTTTCCTAGGGTAAAAAGTTACGACTTTACAGATTGTTTGAAAGACTGTTCATCTATCTGTTGTTCATAACCATTCTCATATTTTGTAATCTGCCACTTTGATCCCTCAAGAATAGGTAAGTAAAAAATATGAGGGGTTTTCTGAGACGATGCTCTGTAGCATTTTTTAAGAGCTTGTACTTTGTCGGCGTATTCCTCTGTATCTATATTTTTTGTCAACGATTTATTAACGCTTTTAACTTCAAAAATATGAATTTGTCCTCTCTTATCTTTCATCACGAAATCAGGGTAAGAAACATGAACAGCGCCATTGAGGTAGTACTCGTATTTTATCTCGGAATTAAACGGATAATTTTTTCCCCATAAAAATTTATTGGTATCGTTATATGTTATCTCATCGATAGAAGAGGATCGAATATCTTTTAATAGTTCTGCCCATTTTTTCTCTGCTTCACTATCAAAAGAAAAATCATTCACATTTTCTCGGCACCAGACCCAATCCTCTAGTGTTAGCGATGCCTCGCTCTCGTTATAACAGCTTTCAAGTGGAAAGCTCACAGGCTGGCATGCCACCATATTCTCTTCATAATTTCCCATAGAGTCATCGTAAAAAGTTTTAATTTCTGAAAGATTTTCTACAAAAACTCTCCATTGATCAAAACTCTTAGCGTAGCTGTAGCACATTGTTTGAATATCGTTATTTTGGCGCATAAGGTTTTTATACATTTCAAAGATACTTGGATGGGTTATAGCTTTTTTTTGTTTGTGCTCGGCATTTTTAATATATTTTTCTAGAACAACAGATTTTGACGCCGTTATCCCATATAGTTTTGTTGGTGTCACCTGCACCTTATGGTGAATATCAAGGCTTGGGAAAAGTTTAACATGCCTCACCTTACTTTCCTCCGGGGGTAGTATGCCCCAAATCCAAGCGGTACAGGCGAGCTTTTTTGCTTCTTCCGAAAGCGTTTCAAAATCTAATAAACGCGGGTTTCTCCTGACCCTACCCATCACCTGCTCATCAAGTTGTTTGCTTTGTGAATCTCTTATTTGGTAAAGCATACAGGCACGGGGTATATCCCACCCTTCTGAAATAACCATTTTAAAAATAATGACCGCAATGGAAGAGGTTTTGCTCTTCATGTAGTCTTTCCACTTTGAAACGGGTAATTTTCTTAAACCATCGTCATTTGTGTCACATGTTTTATCTTCGCCTGTAATATACACCCATTTGAGGTTGTGCTTTTCTAAAGCCGGATAAATCTCTTTTTTAAGCTCCTCTTCAGCTTTCTCTTTGTTTGAGATCTGAATAATCAAACAGGGATAAACTTCTAAATCGTTGGCATAAGCGGCTTTAACTTCTTCAAATTTTTTTAACGCCACTTCTAGACTGTCACTCTCATTTCCTCTTTCAATTTTCTTGATAAGTTTAACATTTTGTGCATCTGTATTGGTTATTTCCACATCGGGATTTTGTTTTCTTGAGAGTTTTGGGGTTGCAGAAAAATTGATGACTTGATCAAAAAAACCTTTTTCTTTTAAGTCATCAAGGTTGCTTGTTGCAATATGGCACTCATCTTTGATTAAATATATTTTCTTACTGTGTTGATTTTCAAAAAGATCCCCTCTCATGGTACTGAGAAAATTCAAAAAGGTACCTTCTTTTTTTAATTTGCTTTTGTCTTTGTATAAATCCCTCGGCAAAACGTACACATTGTAAGCGGTGGGAATATAGAGGCTCCCCTCCCCACTATTCTCAGACTTAATCAAAAAAGGGTTGAGAGAAGGAAACGTTCCCTTTTCGGCATAATCTTTAAATTTATCAAAATTTTGTTCAGCAAGATTACTTTTTGATAAGGTTGAAACAATAAAAAGACAATTTTGATCCTCTGCAAGTATACGGTTCATAAAATCTGCCATCATATAGGTTTTACCGCTTCCTGTTGGGGCTTTGAACGTCACTTCTTTTTTAGGAGTGTCGGATAAAACATTGACTAATTTTGTTACCGCTTCCTGTTGAAGATCTTTAATGTCTTGTAACATAGGTTAATCCTCACACTCTTGATTACGATCGGATTTCTCTAAATATTTTTGCGTTTTTTCGAAATTCGTACAAACCCACTCAATTTTTTCTTTGATGGTTTTAAATTTTTCTTTGCCGTAAAGCGTTTCATCAATCACTTCAAAAGGCGTTTTCCCCTCCGTAGCTTCAAAACTAGGCACCTCGCCTATTTCATAAACCTCAAGAGCGCCGCCATAAGGCTCGTTTTTCTTTAGCCATGCTTCGGGTTTTATGCCGTCATAGCATTCGCCTGTCATCACACGTTTTAAGCGTTTTGCCGTGACGTCATACGCAATGCCGTTGGGGGTTGTGTCTGTCTTTTCATTAAGTTGACAAAGAATAAATTTTCTATGCCCGCCGTCCTCTCTGTTCAATTCCAACACCGCGTGCCCTGTCGTGCCAGAACCCGCGAAAAAGTCGAGAATAATACTGTCTTTTTGTGAAGAAACTTTCATTAAGTGTTTAATCAAATTACTAGGTTTTGGTGTATCAAAAATTTTATCTCCAAAAATAGATTGTATCTCTTTTGTTGCGTCTGTCGTTGTTCCATATTCTGTAAAAATAGTTCTTATTTTAATAATCTTATCTTTTGTTTTCATTTCATCGAAATACAACACTTCATAGGGTGTTAATTTTCCTTTAGAATCCTCTCGCCAATAAATGTGATCACTATCCAAATTTTCAGGCTTTTTTCGCCAACATCCATCTTTTCCATTCGGAGCAGTTGGATAAAAATCATTTCCTTCTGGGTCTTTTATAGGGTAGTAAAGCGTGGGTCTGTCTATTCGTAAAGAATGATTTCCCCATTTCTCAAGTTTTAAAATCTTTGCTTTTTTACCATTTATAATTTTATTAAATTCTTTTTCATCTTGCTCTTGTGTTTGCTCATTGATCTGCCAATCTTTTTTTACATAACACAAAATGTATTCGTGTTCTTTAGCAAAATGTTGTGCATCTTGACTACCTCCCTTTTTCTTTTGCCAAATTAAATTACTAATAAAATTCTCCTCCCCAAAAATTTCGTCAAACAAACATTTAACATAAGCCTGATTTCTATCATCAATACTACAAAAGAGAACGCCGTCATCAGAAAGTAATTGAAGGGCTAAAATAAGCCTCGGGTAAAGCATGGAAAGCAAGTTGTCTCTTGTAATCGCGTTGTTGTAGTTTGTTTGGGCAAATTCCCCCATACTATCTTTGCCGTAGGGTGGATCAATATAGATAACGTTGACTTGATTTCTATACTGAATCAGGAGGTTTTGCAGAGCTTGGTAATTGTCGCCGATAATCAGTTTATGCGCGAGCGGATCTGTTGTGTTGTGTTGTGTTGTGTTGTGTTGTGTGTACTATCAACAAAAGAAAGCGTTTCATTTCTTTTGAAGTAGCGTATAGCGTCCCCTAATTTTTCTAAACGCTTATCGAAGTGAAACCCTGTTCTTTTATAAGTTGTTCCTAAAGCGGCAATGCTAATGGCTTCATCAAAAGAATCAGCTTTTTTGATGAGTTTTATCAATAAATCAGCGTTCGTTTTTTCAAGAATCTTATCCTCAACCCGTTTGTTGATTTCATCAATTAAAGAATCTTTAGATTTTTCATAAGCCATAACGTTTTCTCTTTTTCCTTTTATTTGAAGGTTTTTACAGTTTTTTACACATTAAAGCGGAAAAGCAAAATATCACCATCTTGTACAAGATAATCGCGCCCTTCAACACGCAAACGCCCTGCCTCCCGTGCACCAGATTCACCTCCGTATTGAATGTAATCCTCATAAGCAATGGTTTCGCACGCAATAAAACCGCGTTCAAAATCATTGTGAATCACGGCTGCCGCTTGCGGGGCTTTTGTGCCTGTAAGAATAGTCCAAGCCCGTGCCTCTTTAGGACCGACCGTAAAATAAGTGTTTAACCCTAATAAGCGGTACCCCGCGGCAATGACACGATCAAGCCCGCTATCGTGAAGCCCCAAACCGGCTAAAAACTCTTTTTGATCTTCCTGCGGAAGTTGGCTTACTTCCGCTTCAATTGCAGCAGAAACCACAACCACAGCTGCCCCTTCAGCTTCGGCATGGGCTTGCACTTTTTGTGAAAACGCG
>JAZLEM010000031.1:0-3870 GCA_045615245.1 Acetobacter sp.
ATATCCAGCCACGCGCAGCCGCTCAAAGGCATCTTCTGACTCATGATCCATAGCACGTCCGGAACGTTCAGACGTTTTTGTTGTTTCTAATTCTATGATGATTTCTTCTAATGTAGACGCATTGCTTTCTACAGGAAATGTAATATCTAAATCTCCAAGAGAACGATAACGTTTACCATTTTTAGAAAACTATAAAACAACAACAGGAATATTTTCACGCGCTATATAACGCCAAATATCAATTTCACGCCAGGCTAAGAGAGGATGCACACGGATATGCATACCTGCTTCATGAGGCGTTGCGTACTGATCCCAAAACTCTGGCGGTTGGTTACGAATATCCCATTTATGGCTAGCAGCTCGAGGGCTAAAAACACGTTCTTTTGCACGTGTCCCTTGCTCATCGCGACGAATACCTGCAATTACACCTTGAAATTTGTTTTTTTCAATCATAGCGGCAAGTCCAGCTGTTTTACGTGCGGCAGAGCGTGCCGCAGGGGGCAAAGACGGATCCATTTCTTCGACAGATGGGCATTCCCCTAAAAGTAAATCTAATCCCCATATTTTTGTATATTCATCTCGAAATTTGTACATTTCTGGAAATTTTTTACCTGTATCAACATGCATAACAGGGAAAGGCACCCGTCCAAGGAAAGCCTTTTTAGCAAGCCAGATCATAACATTAGAATCTTTTCCTAACGACCACAACATCGCTAATGGCTTTAAGGTTCGAAAGGCTTCTCTAAAAATAAAAACACTTTGTGCCTCTAGTTGGTCAAGATGATCCATAGATTCGTAACCCATTTCTTAAATGATTTCTGAATAAAAAACGACTAATTTTCAAGAGTTGTTAGAGATGAATACCACACTCTGTTTTACTTAATCCAGACCAACGTCCACATCGCGTTTCTTCTCCTGCTTGCACGGGGCGTGTACAAGGTTTACACCCTATTGAAAGATATCCCTGATTAACAAGAGGGTGAGGCGGTAAATCACGACGAACCATTTCTTTTTGAATGTCTTCTAAAGTCCAAAAGGCGAGGGGGTTTAAACGAAAAGTTCCGTCTTGTCTTCGTTCAATAATAGGCATAGCCGCACGCGTGGAGGCTTGAGTTCGTTTGCGCCCTGTCACAAGAGCCTTATAGGGCAAAGAGGCATGTTGCAAAGGTTTTACCTTACGAATACGGCAACATGCATCTGCATCAAAAGCCCAAAGTTCCCCTGTGGGATCATAGTAATCAATATCTTGTTTCTCTGGTATCACATCAACAATATTGGTTAGACCTAATATCTCTATCAGTTTCTTCTTATAGACGAGTGTTTCATCAAAATGTTTACCCGTGTCCAAAAATAAAACACATATATCTTTTTTAACTTCCGCTAACATCGCAAGAAGTAAAGCAGATTCTGCACCAAATGAGGATAAAACAGCTAAATTTTCACAAAAAACCTCATGTGCTTTACGTAATAAGGCTACAGGATTATCCTTAACCGGATCAAACTGTCGCTCAAACTGATATATATCCATTATCTCAAGAACTTCCAATACTCTCGTCGTATGTTGTAATTATACTTACCATAAAATTATACCATCTTTAGAAAACACTATAAAACTTAAAAACTTAAAACATTTCAACCTCTCATTTTATTATAGTGTTTTATTTCATTATTATTTTGTTTGCATAATATATCTTATACAACTTTTATACTAGAATCAGAAAGAGACATTTTGTTCGTTGGTAATGCTACCCCCTCTACTTTAGTTGATCTTTAAGTGCTGCAAATAGTTTAGAAAATCTTTGGGATATATGACGAAATGGACGAAACAAAATAAAATTCCAAAATGAAACAAATATCTTCTTCTAAAGTCTCAAATAAACCATCTGCTTTTTTCTTTGAGACAATTCTTCTCTCTCCCTTGTGTTGCCCCATCAGAATATATTTTACATAAAGTATTGGCTGGATTATCCAAAAAACAATCATCGCCCAACACATTAGCATGAGCAGCGTTAATAACATTGCAGAAACAATTGTGATTATCCCCATCACTACCAAACAAGCTAGCAGCCCTGCAATACACTCTAAAATACTCCCTAATAAAGAAGGGTTCACAAGAAACATAAGAAATAATATAAGTCACAGCATAGACATATTCCTTTAAAAGTCTTTAGTCTAAATCCGATTAAAATTATAGACGCCAAACAATGTTCTTACTTTTCGTTATTACGGTTTATTATTTTGAGAATTTTTCCATGCGTTAAAAAAACTCCACTCTTCTACAATGCGTCCGTCTGGTAAATGACAATAACTTATATCCCCTTTTTTCTCTGTGTGAGTCATACTCAATGTCCCGCCTTTTTTGATACAATATAAAGAGGCTGGCGTAGGAATACGTAAAGGTTTCACAATCTTTGATGATTGTGATATAGTGGCGTTCTCTCCTTGTTGGCAACCACTTAATATGCCAATGGTTGTTATCGTCCATAAAAGGTTTACAATAAATTTACTTTTCATAGCTTTTCTTTCATACGTGATTAGTAGTTAATACAGGTAAAACAATGATATGTTTTTCGTCTTCATTCCTTCAAAATCTCTTTAACACATTTGGTTTATATCATGCGTGATAATTTATCTTCATCAATAAAAATACGCCATGATTGGCGCGTTGAAGAAGTTAGGTCTTTATTTTCTTTACCATTTCCGGAACTTATATTTCAGGCACAGACAGTGCATAGGTCTGTATTTGACCCTACCAAAATACAAATATCCTCTCTTCTTTCGATTAAGACTGGTGGTTGTCCTGAAGATTGTGCTTATTGTCCTCAAAGCGTTTTACATCAAGAACATTCTCTTGGATCTGAGAAACTTCTTGATATAGATCGCGTTTTAGAAGAAGCAAAAAAAGCAAAGGCTGCTGGTGCTACCCGTTTTTGTATGGGAGCAGCATGGCGATCACCAAAAGATCATGATATAGATGTTGTTTGTACTATGATTGACGGAGTTAAAAAACTCGGTCTTGAAACTTGTGTTACCTTAGGTATGTTGAATGAGCAACAAGCCGTTAAACTTAAAAATGCGGGATTAGATTATTACAACCATAATTTAGATACCTCTGCTGATTATTATAGTCAAATTATTACGACACGAACCTATCAAGATCGGTTAGATACCCTTTCTTGCGTGCGTAACGCTGGAATTCACATTTGCTGTGGTGGCATTATTGGTATGGGGGAAAGTGAAGCCGATCGTGCTCATCTTATTACAACTTTAGCGACTTTACCGCAACATCCTGAAAGTGTTCCGATTAATTTACTTGTTCGTGTTGAAGGCACTCCTCTTGCTCAAGCAGATACGTTCGACCCTTTAGAATTTGTTCGTATGATCGCTGTTTCACGAATTACTATGCCAAAAAGTTACGTACGTTTGGCAGCGGGACGCAAAGAGATGAGCGATGAAGCACAAGCTCTATGTTTTTTAGCTGGCGCGAATTCAATTTTCTATGGTGAAAATCTACTCACAACACCAAATGCGCATATGATGCATGATCTCTCTTTATTAGAGAGGTTGGGTATGCAGAGTACGACATCTGGTGATTGTTCGCAAGCTTTTTGATCGTTATGGGGTACTCAGTTAAGGAAATATTTCTCACGCTTCAAGGTGAAGGTGGACAAACAGGTCGCGTAGCTGTTTTTTGTCGTTTTACTGGTTGTAACCTCTGGTCTGGTCGTGAAAAAGACCGTGGAACTGCTTTATGTCGTTTTTGTGATACAGATTTTGTTGGTACAAATGGAACAAGTGGGGGGTATTTCAATACCGCTTCTGAACTTGCTCAGACAATAGCCAATTTTTGGCCCTCTTATTCTCCACTTT
>JAZLEM010000032.1:0-12073 GCA_045615245.1 Acetobacter sp.
AAGACTCCACAAAACGTCGTGCTAATGTCAGATCGCTGACAAAACGTTCATATTCCTGTTGTTGAACACGTTCATCAGGTAAACGCAACAAATAGGAAGGATGAATGGTGACTAACCCTTTCTCTGCCCCTTCTATAGAGAAAAGACGAGATCTCTCACGCGCAATGGTTACAGAACGTTTCAAAAGACTATGAGCGGCTGTTGCCCCCAGCATGACGATCACTTTCGGTTTGACAAGACGGCACTCTGCTTCCAACCACGGATAGCAAGCCATGACATGCTTTTCATCGGGCTTTTGATGCAGTCTTCTGCCGTTTTTATCTATAAACCGAAAATGTTTCACTGCATTCGTAACGTAAGATTCTTTTCGAATGATACCTGCTTCTTCTAAAGCTTGATCGAGTAATTGCCCCGCAGGTCCAACAAATGGTACACCCGCTTTATCTTCCTGATCGCCGGGTTGTTCCCCCACAAACATTATGGGAGAACATGCTTTCCCAACACCAAAAACCGTTCTGCTGGCAGGCACACATAACTCACAACCATGGCAATCCATTGCTGCTGCTGCCAATTCTGCTAAATTATCAATTTCTTTAACACGTTCACGAGAAGGTAGCAAAACTTGAGAAGGATAAGACCCATCACACCATATCCCTTCACACTCTGCTTGCCATTGTGCTTGAGTAACATGTGGGCTTTGTGCTGTGCCCGGTCCAAAAAACAGCCTAGAGCCATTCCAAAGCATACGCCTATAATGTGTTTGAACTTCCCAAAGCTGGGCACAACGTGCCTTACAGAAATCTGCATTTGCCTCGATAATATAATTTTTATTCTCATAAAATAGTTTTTGGCGTTCCCGCAAGGCTACAAATTCTGAAAAAATTTTTCTGAAATGATGCGTTTCTTCCAACACATCACGAACACGTTCTTTAAGAAGAGAAAGGTCATCATCATTTGTTTCTTGAAGCGCTAACTCTTTGTAAAAGACTCTATAAACAAGTCGATAAGCTAAAGAAAAACGCTCCGGATCATAGGACTGGATCAACACCATAATATCGTACATTAAATTACGAGATATATTTATCTTTTCTTCATCTGAAATATGCTGATGAAAAACAGGCTCTACGGATTTGTCATTGGTATCCTGAACACGCCATACCATAGCCTCAGGTGGTATTTTAGCGCGTAAAGACAATCGTGTCGCGTAACGCCATGTATGAAAATCGACTTCGTGCGCTAAAACAATTTCTTTCATATTGAGTACTCTAAATCACGCATCCATCACGCCCCTGATCGCGTTCCATATTTTCGTAACATTGTTACAACGTCAGCTCCGTTGAGAACACGTAACACTACCAACAGGGCAAGATAACCTCCAGCCCCACAACAGATTATTCCGCCCAACCAAAAAAATTGCTTTATAAACTCTTCGGGCATAGGCATGAGATAACATATCCCATCAACCCATCCACCCATAAGCAAAGCTGCAAAAAAAATACACAATAAACGCCGCAACAAAGAAAAGGGTATAACCAAAGCTGCGTTACGCCATAGCAAAAAAAACAAAACGCCGACATTTAACATGCCTGCCAAACTGCTTGCCAGAGGCGGTCCTACATGGGCTAAAGGTTTCATAAGTAAAAGATTGAGAATAAGGTTGACTCCTAAAACCAATACCCCCACATAAACAGGAGTATACGTATCACCTCGTGCAAAAAATGCTGGCGTTAAAACTTTAACCAAGACAAAAGCTGGCAAACCTAATGCATATGCCCGTAAAGATTGCGCCGAAAAAATCGCATCATGTGTGCTAAAAGAACCATGTCTAAACAAAACAATAATAATAGGATCAGCCAAAACCATAAGCCCTATAGTGGCAGGCAATGTGAGTAATAAGACATAATCAATCGACTTATTTTGCGCCGCATGAGCAGCAGCGTGTTCTCCTGCGGCAAGGTGTTTTGTCAGTACGGGGAGCAATGTTGTTCCCGCCGCAGCACCGAGAACACCAAGAGGTAATTGGTTAATCCGATCGGCAAAATACATGACCGATACACTTCCAGCAGGGAGTAAAGTACCAATGATCGTATCAATCGTTAGGTTAATCTGACTAATGCCACTTCCTACTAACCCGGGAAGTATACGCCGTAATAATAATCGAAGACGAGGTGTTGATAACGACCATAGAGGTATAAGCGAAAACCCAGCACGCCAACATCCCCATAAAAGCAAACCAAGCTGCACAGCACCTGAACATGTCACCCCCCAAGCAGCGGCATATGCCACGCTAGGCCCATACCAAATACCTATAAAAATCGCCGCTATACCAATAACATTAAACGCTAAATAAGCGGCTGAAGCGATATTAAAACGATGAAGACCATTCAACACTGCTGCCACAAGCGCCGCTGCACAAATCAACACAAAATACGGGAAAGTAATTCGGCTTAAATGAACAGCGAGATCATAACGTGTACCGTCATAAGCAAACCCGGGGGCGATGACACGTAAAATCTGTGGCATAAATATTTCGCCAATAAGACAAAGCACAGCAAGCCACACCGACATAACACCTAACACATGTTGGGCAAAAAGTTTTGCCTCTTCAACCCCGTCATGTACTATAGATTCGGAAAATAACGGTACAAAAGCAGCATTAAACGCCCCTTCTCCAAAAAGACGGCGTAACATATTCGGTAAACGAACGGCCACTTGATAGGCATCTTGCACAAACCCCGCCCCTAAACAAGCTGCCAAAAGCTGATCACGTATAAGGCCAAGAATACGACTGAGCATCGTCCAGCCGCCGACTATAAGAAAATTCCGGATCATGGATGACTATTACGTTTTAACCCTTCATACATACAGCCATTATCATCTATAAATTTGGTTCGTCGCAGATACACCAACTTGATGAGACAAGCATTCCTTATATTTAAGCCTCATTATATTGAGGGATATCACTCACTCTATTCCTATCCTCGTAAAAACAGTATATTATACCCATATAAGACACGACCCTATTGGCATCTTACAAAGTGTTTAGAAGAACACAACAAGATGCTACTTTTCAACTTATTATTTAACCGTCAAATGACTTCTTACGTTTATAACACGAACAATAATCAGCGTTATCAACAAAGACAACAAATAGCACGTACCTTATTAAGTCTTTGTGTTATCCTTACAGCGATTTATACCTTACAAAAATTTCTCCCTGCTTTAGCCTGGGGAGGTGTTTTTGCTATTGCTACGTGGCCCCTTTATATTCGCGCTTGTACGAGATGGCCTAAGGCTTCTCAAAGTTTTGTACTCCCCCTCCTTTTTACGGCGGCTATGTCGCTTATCTTTATTATCCCTCTCACAATGTTAACCCTTCAAGCCATTGGAGAGGCACACAAAACACTCCATTGGATCCAACGCGCCAAAGAATTTGGTGTACCTTTACCGCAAGCCATTCATCAAATTCCTTTTGGCGAGAACGCTATCACCAATTGGTGGAAAACACATCTTTCTAACCCAAAAGATATTTCTGTTTTCCTTGATAGCGTGAATAGTAATGGAATCATTATTACCCGTACAGTAAGCACACAAATCGTCCACCGTAGCACTTTGTTTTGCTTTTCCATTTTAACATTATTTTTTCTCTACAAAGACAGTGCAACGATTATTCAACAATGCCACGTTGCCTCATGCCGACTTTTTGGCAAAAGCGCTACAACCATCAGCCGCCAAATTATCAACTCCATTCATGGTACAGTGCAAGGGCTCATTCTTGTCGGAATTGGAGAAGGCGTTATTATGGGCATTGTCTATACAATTGCTCATACACCACACCCTGCCCTGTTTGGCGTTATTACCGCTATTGCAGCTATGATTCCTTTTTGCGCGGCGATTGCCATTGGCGTTGTCGCCCTTCTTCTGTTCCTTCGTGGATGTGCTTTAGCAGGTATTATCACCTTTTGTATAGGGTTACTCGTGATTTTTATCGCTGACCATTTTATTAGACCGGCTCTCATTGGCGGCACAACAAAGCTCCCCTTTTTATGGGTTCTCCTCGGTATTATTGGCGGTGCAGAGACATGGGGGCTTATTGGTCTCTTTATAGGTCCTGCCATTATGGCTATTCTCCATATGCTTTGGAGAAATTGGACAAAAAGAGATAAAATAGAAAGCAAATCTCCAAGAAAAACTTTATGGGAGACCCTATGACGGAACTTTAGAAGAACTTAAATATAAAAAATATCGGGCAGGCGGGATTCGAACCCACGACCCCCAGTCCCCCAGACTGATGCGCTACCAGACTGCGCTACTGCCCGTCACATTTACAGATTTTACTAACAAATAACCAAGCTTTATGCAACCTATTTTTCTATAAATCTTCACGAAAAATAACAGACTACTCTGTTTTACAAACGCATCAACACGGTTCCCCAAGTTAAGCCTCCCCCCAAGGCTTCCATGATAATTAACTCTCCTTCACGAATACGCCCATCTCTTATCGCTTCATCCAACGCTAAAGGAATCGAAGCGGCGGACGTATTGGCATGGCGATCAACAGTTATCACCACGCGATCGGCGGGTAAAGCCAGTTTTTTTGCCACTCTTTCAATAATACGTATATTAGCCTGATGAGGAACCAACCAATCTATATTTTCGCGTGTGAGATGACAAGAAGATAAAGCTTCATCAACAGAGGAAGATAACTTTTCAACAGCGTGGCGAAAAACATCACGGCCACTCATTCTTAATTTTCCACTTTTTTCAGGCTGACCAACTGCCCCGTCAACATATAACAAATCTCTCAACTGACCGTCTGAATGTAAGTGTGTTGTTAAAATACCCCTCCCGTCATCGCTCTCAGAAGCAGAGAGAATAACAGCTCCGGCTCCGTCACCAAAAAGCACGCAGGTGCCCCGATCAGACCAATCAAGAATACGAGAATAAACCTCACTCCCAATCACCAACACACGATGAGCTTGATGAGAACGTATTAAAGAATCAGCCGTTGCAAGAGCAAAAACAAAACCTGAACAAGCCGAAGAAATATCATAGCCAAAACCAGAAGTCATCCCCAGTTCAGCTTGTATCCTTACTGCTGTGGCCGGAAATGCCTGATCAGGTGTTGCTGTTGCTACCAAAACAGCATCAATATCAGAAGCCTTCAACCCTGCATAACACAAGGCTCTCGCAGCTGCAGCAGTCCCCATACTTGTTGCAGTATCATGAGGTCCCGCAATATGGCGACAGGTTATCCCTGTACGTGTTCTAATCCACTCATCCGATGTATCTAGCTGAGAAGCTAGCTCTACATTCGTCACAACACGCTCGGGTAAAAAACCACCAACTCCCACCAAACGCGAACGTCTCGCCATTACCACTCTCTCACTCTCATGACCATATTCACCCTATGGCATTCAACACCCTATTAACGTAACAATGTATCCATACATGATAACCGATTTCGCATACTCTCTGTAAAACCATGCACAACCATATCCATAGCAACATCTACAGCAGAAGCAAAACCTTCGGCATCTGTACCTCCGTGAGATTTTACAACCACGCCATTTAACCCAACAAAAACAGCACCATTATAACGCCGTGGATCTAACCATTCTTTCATACGCTCTAAACCGGGTTGCACTAACAAATAACCCATACGAGAGAGCAGACTACTTTCAAAAACCCTCCGCAAAAGCACGGCAACCATTTTTAATACACCTTCACCCGTTTTAAGCGCAACGTTACCGGTAAAACCATCTGTTACCACAACATCGGTTGTACCTGCCGTAATATCGTGTCCTTCAACAAAACCATAAAACTGGTCGGACAAAGGGCTTTGTTTTAAAGTTTCTGCAGCTAGGCGTAATTGTTCATGGCCTTTAAGCTCTTCAGAACCTACATTAAGAAGCCCAATTGTGGGCGCAGGCAGCCCTAAAACCGCTTTAGCAAAAGCCTCTCCCATAACAGCGAACTCCACCAAATTACGCCAATCACACGCAACATTCGCTCCAAGATCAAGCATAACAACATCGCCTTTAAGCGTTGGACTAATGGCAGCCATTGCCGGGCGTGAAATTCCCGGAAAAGTTCTCACAATTGTTTTTGCTAAAGCAAGCATAGCCCCACTATTCCCCGCAGAAACCATTCCTTTAGCACGCCCGCTCGCCACAGCATCCATCGCTAAACGCATCGATGAACGCCGCAAACGTAAAGCCGCCGTGGGCTTCATATCCATAGGCACAACACTCTCTGTATGCCAGATAGTACAAATAGCCTCTACTTTCGGATAGCGACGCAACAGGGGTAAAAGCTGCGCTTTATCCCCTATCAGGAGTATCTTAACATCACGATGACGATCTACTGTTTGAGACAGACCAGCAACGACCACTTCTGGCCCTCCATCGCCTCCCATACCATCAACAGCTAGGCTAAAAACCTCTGTCTCTGGCACCTCCTCAATAAAATGCCCTGTATCTTGCTCTACGTCTAGAGGCAAAGCTTCTAAGACTCCTGGTTGACTCATAATCTCCATTGCATATCTCTGCTCTTTTAACAAAGTCTCTCTTTACGCCTTTATGTCATCGTTTGAGACTTTTAACAAAAGACACAGAATTAAACATAAACAGCAGATTTCAACGTCTTGCCTGATGGCACGACTTCACGCCCATCGTAGTAACCACAGTGACGGCACACATGATGCGGGCGTTTTAACTCTCCGCAATTTCCGCACTCAACATAAGCCTCTGCACGTAGCGCTTCATGACTACGCCTCATCCCACGACGAGACGGTGATGTTTTCTTCTTAGGTACAGCCATAAACCTAACCCCTTCGTAATATTCTATATCTACTACATATAACAGGCACAATATTCTGTTTTAAGCCCTTGTAAACGAGGCAAAACAGCTCTTTACATTTTAGATATCAAGTAAGAGAAATAACATAACCACTTATAGTTTTGCAAGTATTCTTGCACATGAACATCCTATCTGATTAATTCGGCACAGTTAAACTACTCTTTTAGATTTCCATTTTTCTTTTTTTCAAAGTTATTTCTCAACGTAGCAAGCACAGAAAAAGGATTTGCTTTTTTCTCACTCCCCTCTTTCTCATTGCCTTTGTTTTCCGAAAAAATGGGATTTTCATTATCTTCTTCAAAAAATCCTTCTTGATGCTTTCCCAGTTTAGGATCCCGTGGATAAGGGTCTAATTCTAAAGCAAACTGCTCAACCGCTGCTTCTCCTAAATCAATATCCTGCCCGTCATAGGGAATTTCATCAATAGCATCCATTGCCGATATTTTCGTATGATGACATTGTTTTGCTGGCACAAAGCGCACTTCAAAGGAGATTGTCATCGTTTCTTCAAATTCTTCAAGGCTTACAACGCACACTTGAGTAAATTGTGCTGTTAAATCCCCTCGTGCTCTCACAACATTTTGCTCTTCTCGTTGCAAAAAATACAAACAACGCAAACTCTGCAACCTTGGCAAACGCATACGCTGTGCAATACGCCGACACTCGTCTGGCGTAGCACTGATAGCTATTTTAAACCCATCTTCCCCGATTCGATGTAGTGGAACAATATGGGAAAATTCCGTAAGGTTTTTCACAAAATTAACTTTCCAAACTCTGCCTAACCTATTTCACCAACTCTATTTTTATATTATTTTACCCCTTAAGCCAAGGGGTAGCTTCATCACGCCAAGAGATAGCAAATGATACAGGTGTAGTACTCCTAAATTCTTCACGAGTTAGCGAGTATTGTGGCAGTCACTCTCCTGAAAGAGAGACAAGATGTCACCTACAAAATCAACCCTCAAGCTATTCAAAATGGCATGAAATTCTGGCTCGATATTCAAAAACTCCGATACCATTTACACGCTTATTAAGCCAAAAGCCCTCAGCCACTGTACGATCGCTTGTATAAGGGCACTCGTCTTAACCCGTAAAATTTTACTCAGTAAAATCCCTATTTATTAGGTAAAATATCGACAAAATCATTATCGCCTATACATTAGGCGCCTATAAAAGTAAATTATGAAAGACCCATTTTATACATGTTAATTATTGACAACGTGTTAAACTATTGGGCAATTTTTATTTGTTTCTTTAATTTTATTTTGTTTATAGATAACCACGCAAGATTTGGTGTTAGTTTGCCCGCTCAAAAATCAATCTCCTTGAATCCCTCATCTCATATACGTCAGCCTTCACGACAAAATCTTTGTAGGCGAAGTATTTTTGGCGTTGTGGTGCTTGCCTCTTTTCTTTCGGCTTGTGCCGTGTTCAAATCCGCTCCTATACATGGTGGATCTCTTATAGAGCCTGACGATTATAACCAACTTATCCCGGGGAGTAGCACACGCTCTGATGCGATCGATCTTTTAGGCTCTCCTTCAAGCAAAGGTGCTTTTAACGATAATACGTGGATTTATCTCTCAAATGTTTCTCATTCAACCCCTATGAATTTTCCCCGTGTTACGAAACAACAAGTTGTTGTCTTAAAATTTAGCCCAACCGGTACGCTTAAGAGCATTCGTACACTTTCCATCAAAGACTCGATGCATGTGGCTATGGTCTCTAAAATCACCCCAACGCCAGGAAGCAAAATTAACGTTTTAGAACAAATTCTTGGCAATGTTGGACGTTATAATCCCATGCAAAACCTCTCTGGCTTAATGGGCACTGGTATGAACCAACTTGGTCATTTTGGCTCTGGTAACGCACTCTAACACAACGTATGCTTTGAATATAGGGTTAAAAACCCTCCGTCCATTACAAAATTCTTACACAAAATAACATTTTTCTTGTTATTTTCCTTGCTGTCGTGCTAGAAATGCACTAATAGACATGTTGTCATGTTTCGTCTTAACTCTTGTCACTTCTTATTTTTTGAAGGAGGGACAAAATGGTTTTTTGCAACAATTTCGTTTTATAAATAGGGGTTGGTAAATAAGTGTTCGTTCTCGTTCGCGATAATAATGTCGATCAAGCTCTCAAGGCACTCAAAAAGAAAATGCAACGCGAAGGTATTTTTCGCGAAATGAAGTTACGCCGTCACTTTGAAAAACCTTCCGAGCGTAGAGCTCGTGAAGCGGCTGAAGCTGTGCGTCGTGCCCGTAAAATGGAGCGTAAACGTTTAGAGCGTGAAGGTTTTTAATTCTTCTTGTTCAAAAAGCGCCAAATTGGCTTGAGTCAGTTTTCTTTATTTTGGCGCTTTATTTCTCTTTTTCGACTCCTTAAAAAACATGTTTTTGTAAAACAGTGTTTTCCCCTTATGCGCTTTGGAAAAAAGCGTTTTTGGTCACATCATTTTCTATGACAAATAACATTTTTCCCCTACGGCTTACCAAAGCAAAGTCCACAATAAAAGTAAGGTATATGTCATAGGCTTTTTAAGCTGGAGAGAATTTGATCTAACACATCGGCAAGTTTTGTAAGTTCAGAGGGTGTTTCTACCTCATCAAAAAGTTGAATACCAGACGATTATGGAATAAGTGGGCTTCCACGGGCTCCTTAGTTCTATTGATTCGATGTTTTCTTCATAAACTTCTAGGTTAGTCTTTACACGCAGGATTCGGTAAAGTCCGGCTCTGAAAATTTATATTCTCTTATTCCCTTGTCCAACAGTAAAATACTTTTTGGCTATACCCTCGATTCAAATCCTCCATTGTAAGTGTCGAGAGAATATCCGCCTCTTTCTAGGCATTTCTTTCAACAAAGCATGGTGTGCCTCACAGATCAACAACACTATAATGCAACAAACAAGCACCCAAAAGAGAACAACTTATGAGGTTTTTCCCTTATCAAACCTCTAAACCCTTACAAAAATTTTTCCCTTTTTGAGGGTATCCCTTTAGGAAGATAAATGATCCAACGCTTGGCGTAAATCATTTTTCAGATCCTGTGCCTCTTCCAAACCAATTTGAAGCCGAAATGTTGCATGTTTTATAGCGTTTTCATCGGGATAGTTGCGGATAATTTCCCCCGTTGTGGGTAGAACTAAACTATCATACCCACCCCACGAGGCTCCAATCGCGAAAAGAGATAATTTGTTAATAAACTGTTTCATATTTTGCACGGTATAACGCTCATGCAACAAAACACCAAAAAGACACCCTGCCCCTGTAAAATCCCTTTTCCAAAAGGCATGACCCGGACACTCTGGCAAAGCAGGGTGGTGTACGGCAGCAATTTCGGGCTGTTCTTTCAACCATGTAGCGATCTCAAAAGCTGTTTGTGCTTGGCGCGCAAGGCGTACCCCCATTGTCCGCAAACCACGCAATGTCAGCCAACAATCTTCAGGACCAGTCACTTGCCCTATTTGTAAGGCTGTATCGCGCAGTTGGTACCAATCTTGTTGGTTGTTGACCGTAATTGCCCCAGCCACCACATCGGAATGTCCAGCCGGGTATTTGGTGAGGGCTTGAATAGCCACATCAACGCCGTGATCAAAAGGGGCAAAAATGCCAAACCCCCACGAATTATCCAACAGTAATTTCGCCCCATGCTGATGGGTAAGTGCAGCTATCATCGGAATATCTTGCACCTCGAAGGTATGGCTCCCCGGGCTTTCTGTAAAAACACAACGCGTATTGGGACGAAAAAAACTTTCTAACTCGGCTTTGGAAGCCATAGGCGGAAAAAATGAAATCTCTACCCCAAAACGTTGGAGCACTTTTTCAGCAAAACGACGCGTAGGTCCATAAACACTATCCGCTATGAGGCAATGATCTCCCGTTTTCAAAAACGCCATAAGTGGTAAAGTACACGCCGAAAGACCAGAACTCACAACCTGACAATCACACCCGCCTTCAAGTCTGGCAATTACTTTTTCTAGCTCGTGCTGTACAGGAGAACCCATAGCCCCATAAATTGTGGTATGGGCATAACGCTCTTTTTCTTTTCGGATCATACTCTCTACAGAAGGAAAAACAACCGTGGAGCCCCGTGTAATAGGCGGGTTCACAAAATTTCCCTCCTCAACCCGTTCGGGACGTGCGGCATGAGAAAGCAGTGTCCCAAATTTATGCCACCCTGCTGAAACGGCATCATTATCAGGCATGATTTCCTCCTCCCCATTAAGTTATCTTTTTATTGGTTGCTTGTTTGTTTTTTGCGTTGTGCTGTTTATGCGTTTTTTACTGTATTCTAAAATTTTAACAAACGTAAGTTGTTATACTTGTTTTAACGCCAGATTTATAGAAGAAATAACTCAATAAAGACACTGTATTTCAATTTACGCTTTCGCCTTTATCTTATAGAGTCTAGGGTTCTTGTAGGAAGTATGAAGCTTTTTATATCGCTTATTGAGAGTTTTTCTTAAAATATCTTTTCAAAATATCCCATTATATTGTTTAGATCTAACTTTAAGAGTTGCCATTGCTATAAAAACCTTACAGCCTATCAACACTAGAGAGACTGTTAACCATTAAAATTATAAATACGGCATAAAAAGGCGGGCACATGAATCGCTGATTTTTACATAATAGGGACGTCTATTGAGAACGGTCAAAGTTAATTGATCGTTCTGATGGCTTTTGATAAAAGCCTCCAACTCTTCTGCCAAAGCGATATCATAAACCTCCATATTCATTTCAAAATTAAGGCGTAAACTTCTTATATCTAAATTAGAACTTCCCACAAAAGACCAAACACCATCGACTACCATAAGTTTTGAATGGTTAAAAGGCGGTTTTGATAACCATATCCGCACCGTGTTTTTCAATAAAGAAGAGACATGTGTCCGACATGCCCAATCTAAAACTCTGTGATTACTCCTTAAGGGAACAACTATGTCAACATGAACCCCTCGCAAGGCGGCAAGCTCTAATTCTGTTAAAAAACGATCATCGGCTAAAAAATAGGGAGTCATTAACTGAATATTTTTGCGTGCCAATGTGATGGCTTGTAACATGACATATTCTATTTTTTCTAAATCTGTATCTGGTCCTGCTGTTACAATACGGGCATAGGTATTCCCTGTTTCTTTTTGTGGTTGCTGTGCTCTCTTTTGGTTCAACAATGTCATAGCGTGTAAGTCGGAGGGCCAAGCGGTCTTAGGAAA
>JAZLEM010000033.1:0-9683 GCA_045615245.1 Acetobacter sp.
CCCGCTTATAACCCGTTATAACGGCGGTTCTTACTAGGAGCCGCCATGCAAGAAATATCAGAAAAACAACGTCGCATTTGCGAAAAACTTAAGCGACATTTGGGCACGACGTTCCTCCAAGAACTCGAAGACCCTCAAACCATCGAGATCATGCTCAATCCAGACGGCACGCTCTGGGTCGAAAAGCTTGGCGCGCCTATGCATCATATCGGCGCTATTCCCCCACATCAAGCCCAAGCTATTCTCGAAACCGTCGCAGGCTACCATAACCGAGAAGCCACACTCCAAACACCTATTCTCGAGTGCGAGTTCCCCCTCGACGGATCGCGCTTTGCAGGACAACTCCCGCCGATCGTCGCCGCTGCTTCTTTCGCTATCCGGAAAAAAGCCGTCTCCGTTTTTACACTCGAAAATTACGAGCAAAACGGCATTATGACGGCGCAACAGAGAGCGCATATTTGTCAAGCGATCGCCGACAAAAAGAATATCCTCGTTGTGGGAGGCACCTCTTCCGGCAAAACCACCCTCGTGAACGCCATTATTCGCGAAATCGTGACCCAAGACCCGCAATGCCGGCTCGTCACGATTGAAGATACCGCAGAGCTGCAAATCACCGCTCAAAATCATGTGTCGTTTTATACAACCGTGCACGTATCGATGACGCATTTGCTGAAAACTACTCTGCGTATGCGACCAGATCGGATTTGTGTTGGCGAAACACGCGGAGCCGAAGCACTTGACTTGCTGCAAGCATGGAATACAGGACACCCAGGCGGTGCCGCAACAATCCATGCGAACAGTGCTTTAGGCGGTATCTTGAAGATGGTCTCTTACATCTCCATGAACCCCAACGCACCACGCCATATTGAACCTCTCGTCGGAGAAGGTGTTGATATGGCTGTTTTTATCCAAAAAACAAAGCAAGGGCGACGCGTGCAGTCCTTGCTTGAATTAGAGGGTTATGACGCTGCGCATAACCAGTTCCTAACCAAAGAGATTACGTAACATGACAACTTTCTCCTTATTCCGTCAACAATGGCTCGTTGTTGGCGCTTTCTTAATTCTCGCTCTTTTCTTGCTCTCACCAGACTATGCATTCGCTTCTTCTACGGGTGGCGGTGGTCTCCCTTACGAATCATGGCTCAACAAGCTGAGAGAGTCCGCTACGGGACCGATTGCTTACACCATTTCTATTATTGGCATTATCGGGGCAGGTGCCATGCTTATTTTCGGTGGCGAAATCAACGGCTTCTTAAAATCTATCGTCTTCATTGTCCTCGTCATGGCTCTGCTCGTCGGCGCCAATAGCATGATGGCCAGCTTCTTTGGACAAGGAGCAGAAATCACAACAGTAGCCAGTACAACTCTCTTGCCTGAACCCATAAACTATGCTTAACGCGACACCTATTCATCGTTCTGCGAATAGAACAAATTTGTTTATGGGGGGCGACAGAGAAATGGTCATGTTTTCAGGGCTGCTCGCAGCAGCCCTTATTTTTGCCTCCATGAACTGGTTCGCCGCAATCATAGGCGTTTTCTTATGGATCAGTTGCCTCTATTTGCTGCGTCTTATGGCAAAAAGTGATCCAAAGATGCGTCAGGTTTATCTCCGTCATATCAAATACGCCGCTTACTATCCCGCACGCTCAACGCCGTTTCGGATCAATCAGGGAAAACCCTACAGATGATCATCTTCGTTTTATCTGTTGTTATTGCTGGTCTAGGGCTTGTTTTACTGATGTTCTTGGCATTGCGGCTCCAAAGTGTCAATCAAGAGCTCAAACTCTCAAAACACCGCTCAAAACAAGCCGGATTAGCTGATCTGCTCGTCTATGCCAGTGTCATCGAAGACGGGATTGTCCTCGGCAAAGACGGATCCCTCTCCGCTGCCTTCAAATACACCTGCCAAGATAACGCTAGTGCCACAGATGAAGAGCGCAATATCCTCTCTGTTTGGATCAATAAGACTTTGGTCAAATTAGGCAATGGCTGGATGATCCACGTTGATGCCGCACGGCATCAAGCCCCAAATTATCCCGCTGCCACATTGTCAAACTTTGGCGATGAAGTCACTGCCGCCATAGACCAAGAGCGGCGCGAATTTTTTGAAAGTCACGGCGTGCTCTATGAGAGCTTTTTCGTGCTGGTCGTCACCTATTTGCCGCCAATGTTAGCTGAACAAAAATTCGTCGGTCTCATGTTCGATGACGATAGTCCTAAAACAACAGACGCTCAACATACCGCCTCAATTTTAGAAAACTTTAAAAAAGAAATCGATACAATCGAAAACAATCTCTCAAATTCGATGAAATTACAACGCCTCAAAGGTGTCAGAACACAGCGAGAGGATGGCAGCTTTGAAATACGAGATGAATTTTTAAGTTGGATCAATTACTGTGTTACGGGAAGAAAATCTCCCGTTGTTTTGCCAAGAAATCCTATTTTTTTAGACGCACTCATTGGCAATGTCGAACTCTGGAGCGGGGTCACGCCCAGAATTGGCAATTACTTTATCCAAGCCGTGGCGATTGACGGGCTGCCGGTTGAGTCTACGCCGGGCATGCTCAACCAATTAGCGGAACTATCGATCGACTATCGCTGGTCAAACAGATTTATTTTCCTCGACGGGCATACCGCTGTCTCTCATTTAGAGAAGTTCCGCAAAAAATGGAAGCAAAAAGTTCGTGGCTTCATGGATCAAGTCATGAACAACCAGAATGGTCATCTCGATCAAGACGCCATGGCGATGGTGCAAGACGCCTCTAACGCGATCGCAGAAGTCAATTCTGGCACTGTTTCTTCTGGCTATTACACCTCGGTGATTATCTTGATGGATAAAAGCAAAAAAGCTGTTGAGGAAAACGCCCGTATTGCAGAAAAAGCGATTAATTCGCTTGGCTTTAGTGCACGTATTGAAACCATTAACACAATGGAAGCGTTTTTAGGCTCTCTGCCGGCACATGCCGTTGAAAACGTTCGCCGTCCCATTATTAGCAGCATGAATATGGCGGATTTAATCCCCTCAAGTAGTGTCTGGACAGGCAGTAAAAATGCGCCTTGTCCTTTTTATCCGACTTTAGCGCCAGCGCTTATGAGTTGTGTGACAAATGGATGCACACCGTTTTGGCTCAATTTACACGTGCGTGACCTTGGACATACCTTTGTGTTCGGTCCTACAGGGGCGGGGAAATCTGTTTTACTCGCCACCATTGCTGCCCAACTCCGACGCTATCGTGGCATGACGATTTTCTCTTTCGACAAAGGTATGTCCATGTTTGGACTATGCTCTGCCATTAACGGTGCGACCAAAGGCAAAAGCGGACAACATTTTAATATCGCCGGCGATGACTCAAAATTAGCTTTTTGTCCGCTGCAATTCTTGGCAACAGACAGCGACCGCTCTTGGGCTGTCAACTGGATTGAAAATATCATCTCCCTCAATAATGTCTCCTTATCGCCAACGGATCGCCATGCCATTGCCACGGCGATTAACAGCATGGCACAAACAAAGGAGCGCACGCTCACAGCCTTTATCGCCTCTGTCCAAAATCAAAAGATTAGGGATACCCTTGAGCAGTATGACGTGCAAGGCATTATGGGGCATCTTCTTGGCGCAGAAGAGGACGGTCTTGCCTTTTCTGATTTCAATGTCTTTGAAATCGAAGAGCTCATGGGGCTCGATGAAAAATACGCACTACCTGTTTTGATGTATTTGTTCCGGCGTATTGAAACATCCCTTAAAGGACAACCTGCGGCGATTATCCTCGATGAAGCATGGCTCATGCTGGGGCATCCTTTGTTCCGAGAAAAAATCAGAGAATGGCTCAAAGTCTTAAGAAAGACGAATTGCCTTGTTTTGCTTGCCACACAAAGCCTCTCTGACGCCGCCAATAGCGGTATTTTAGACGTCTTGGTCGAAAGCACCGCCACAAAAATATTCTTGCCTAACGTCTTTGCCCGTAATGAGGAAACAGCAGAGCTCTACAAAAAAATGGGGCTCAATAGCCGGCAAATCGAAATCATCGCCACAGCCACACCTAAACGTGATTATTACTGCGTCTCTGAAGAGGGGCGGCGTCTTTTTAATCTGGCTTTAGGTCCTCTCGCCCGTTGCTTTTTAGCCGTCAGCGATAAAGAAACGGTGCAACGTATTAAAGACCTTCAAAAAATTCATGGTTACGAGTGGTATCGGGCTTGGATCGCTCAACACGGTCTCTCTCCCAACAACATTTTTAACAAAGAAGTCGCCTAATGAAATTTTTCACAAAATTAAAATCGTCCAAAACAAAACAAACATCCCAAACAAAGCCCAGAGCACCAGCGTCAGATAATCCGTATCTGACCGCCCGCAGGACATGGAACGAAAACGTTGGAAGTCTTGTCTCGGCACGGCAAACATGGCAGATCGTCGGTATTTGCAGCCTACTCATCGCGTTAAGTGCTGTTGGCGGCATGATTTATATCGGTGACCAGTCGAAATTTATCCCGTATGTCGTTGAAGTGCCAGATAGCACCCATATCCCGATTATCCGAGGAGATATCACAGAATCGTCGGATTTCGATCCACGTGTTGTTGAGGCTGAACTCGCTGCATTCATCCAAAACGCGCGCCTCGTCACAGCCGATATCGCCTTACAACGACAAGCTATTCTCGATGTTTATGCCCTTTTACAACAACAATCACCGGCTTTTATAAAAATGAATGAATACTTAAACGGATCGCCAGAAGTCAATCATTTCAAGCTGGCAGAAACAGAAACGCAAAACGTTCAAATCACCGATATTCTGCCCCAAACCAAAGACACATGGCAGGTCGATTGGATTGAAACGGTGCGCGATAGAGACGGGGCGCCTAAAGAGCCACCTTACCGCATGCGTGCCTTGCTCACAATTGAAATCATTCCGCCAGACACAAATACGTCTGAAGACCAAATCCAAAAAAACCCTCTTGGCATCTATGTCAAAGACTTCTCTTGGTCAAAACAAGTTTAGAGACAAAGAAAAATGAAAAAATACCTTCTGACTCTCACAGTTTCTTTAACCGCTTTAACAGGACTCACGTCTCCCGTTTGGGCACAAAGGATCCATAACACACCGCAAAATGACGTCAATGCGATTTATCCGGCTGGAACGCAAACAATCACGCCAAAAACCGTGTCCACAAAAGTTGTGCCAAAAGTCGTTGCCCCCGTCGATTTCGACCCTGACGCACCCAAAAACCCTCCCTTAACGAAAGATGAAACAACAGCTATCGTTAAAAGAAAAAGATGGAATCAATCCGTCTCTATCTCCCCCTTTGTTGGCGGAACAGGATCGGTTAAATTCGTTTTTGGCGCCCAAGACCCCACAATCGTTTGCGCCGTACGGCAAGTCTGCGATATCGCACTTCAGCCGGGCGAGCAGTTAAATGCGATCAGTGTCGGCGATGCCACACGCTGGAACATTGTGCCAGCGATTACAGGTTCAGGCGATAACGCTACAGAGCATCTCATCCTTAAACCCTTAATCGCTGGATCCGAAACCTCTATGGTCGTTGCCACAGATCGGCGCACTTACCACTTCTTGCTCCATTCCAGCAGCAAAGATTTCATGCCTTATGTGTCTTTCGCCTATCCTGAAGATTTTCAGGCGCGTTTAGCCGCACTCAAAGCCAAAGAACAAAAAGAACGCCAAGACAGAACGATCCCAGAAACGGGCGAGTATCTCGGTAATCTCAATTTTAACTACTGTATTAAAGGTCATGCCGAATTTAAGCCTGTGCGTGTCTATGATGACGGCGTTAAAACCTTAATCGACTTCCCGCCCTCTGTTTCTGCGACTGATGCACCGACTTTGTTGGTCAAATCACCTTTTACAAAAACACCTGGGCTCGTCAATAGCCGACTTCAAAATAACAGACTGATCGTCGATAAAATCTTCAACGAAGCCGTGCTCATCGCCGGTGTGGGCAGTCATCAGCAAAAAATAAAGATCTATCGTGGGGGCTGCCATTGATGAAAAAAGCCGCCTTAACTGCCTTGTTGTTCTTGGCCTTGGCTGCTTGCCAAGCCCCACAATACGGCATTCTGCTGAAAACGCCACCGTCACGACAAGCCCAAATCATCATCTCTAACGACATCTTTAAAGAGCTCGAAACGCTTTATCCGCCGGGACCGACAAAAATTGCTTTTCGGCAAAATACGCCAGACATCATGGGACAAACGCTCGTCTCTCAACTCCGCCACGCCGGCTATGCCGTGGCGGAATTTGACAACACTGAAGCCGCACCTGCTGGCTTTATCCCTCTGCACTATGTGCTTGATAGCACTTCTCTCTACCATTGGCGGATCAAGATCACTTTAGGCAAAACCACCCTCAGTCGTGCCTACCAAGAAGTACAAACCCTCTCTGGCTCTCTCTCGTGTATTCCTACGGGAACTTGGACAGCTGAACATAGGAGCGTCAACCATGAGTAACGAACAAGACACAGAACACGAAGAACCGTTCAACGCCGAAACATTTAATGCAGGTACAAAGCGTTTGAACAAACTCCCTATTTGTGTCGTCATCGGCATTGTCGCTCTGTTCGGTGCAGGAATCATCAAAACAGCTTACGACCGATCACAACAGAGTAACCACCATGCACAAAAAAATAAAAAACAACTCTCCGCTTTAAGCACAGAAGAAGCGAGTTTAGCAAAAATGCCACTCGCAGGCACGATCGGCATGCCAACACTCAAAAATTATACCCCTGCCTCTCCTCACAGACCCCTACAAACCATCAGTGTTATCAGACCCCCCAACCCAGACGCTGTGCCTCTGCCACCTCAAAATACCGTAGGTAACACAAACAATAACATAACAGACATCACAGACGGTTACGCCCAGCAAAAACGGCAACTCATCGAACAAGAAAAACTTAACCAATTACGCCTCTTCTACGAAAGCCAAAAAGCCAGTAGTGCTATCCCGATCGCGTTTCCAAGAGCTGGCGGATCCTTGCCAACTCCCGTGCAAGCCTCAGAAAATGACACCCTACAACAGCAGTTAAAAGATTTACAACAAAAAATAAACAACGCAACCAACGATCAAGAAAACAATACCCTACAACAACAGTTAGAAGACTTACAACAAAAAATTAACGGCACAAACAGCGATCAACAAACACAACAAGAAAAAAATCCAGAAGACAACACCGGAGACAACAAAGATAAATGGAAAAACACTGCAAAAGTCGATGTCCCAAAAAGCCCGTATCTGCTCCGCACGGGGGCTGTTATTCCCGCTATTCTCATCACAGGGATCAATTCAGACTTAAAAGGTTTCATCGAGGCACAAGTCTCAGAAAACGTCTACGACACCGCCACGGGTAAATTTCTGCTCATTCCGCAAGGATCGCGATTGTTCGGTGCCTATAACAACGGTATTGTCTTCGGACAAAGACGTGTACTGGTCGCATGGAACCGCATCACATTCCCCGACGGCAAAACCCTCGATATCGGATCCATGTCAGGCACAGATTTTGCGGGTTATTCTGGCTTCAAAGACAAAGTCGACAATCATCTTTTACGCTTGTTTGGTTCTGCCTTGCTGATGTCTGCGATTACAGCGGGTATTAACCTCTCACAACAAGGCTTCATGGGCATGCACGGCATGTATGGCGGCTATGGCTATGGCATGTATGGCATGAACTCCTCAAGCGTTTTAAGCCAATCACTCGGTCAAGGTATGGGTGAAGCCATGCAGCAATTATTCCGCAGAAACCTGAACATTGCGCCGACCTTAAAGATACGCCCGGGCTATGTCCTTAACATTATGGTCAGCAAAGACCTCATTTTTAGTAAACCCTATAGAAATTTCGATTACTAATCATGCTCACGTCTTTAAGCCGTCAACCGTTTCTTCTCTCCCTCTGGATCTTTGTGGTGTTGACTCTCTCAACCCTCGCCTTTGTTCAACACGCCGGCTTGAGAATAAACACAAGCCCAAGCATTCCACTGGGTATTTACCGCATTACTTCAGAGCCTATAAAAGTCGGCAACTATGTCCTACTCTGCCCAGAAAACAAAGAACCTTTTATTACTGCTCAAAAACGCGGCTATATCGGCGCCGGTTATTGCTCGGGTGGCTTGGGCTATATGTTCAAACGCGTTGCCGCTCTGCCTAACGATATTATCACCACAACAGAGAACGGCATGCAGATCAACGGCAAACTCTATCCAGACAGCAAACCGTTCCACCATGACGCGCTTAATAGAGCGCTGCCCATTTGGCACGCCACTCAAACACGCCTCAAAGCCGGCGAAGTCGTGCTTATGACAAAAAACGATCAAAACTCTTTTGACGCCCGATATTTTGGACCCATTCCCCAACAACAAATCATCTCTGTCGTGCAACCCGTTCTCACTTGGCAATAAACACCGTTGGAGTTACTATCATGCAGCAATACCAACTCACTAAAAACCGATCAAAAAAACAAAACCTTAAAAAAATCCTATTGAGTAGTGTTGTTTTTATCGGTTTATCTGCGGGCTCTGTGCAGCACAGTGAAATAGAGAAGGAAATCGACCCATGAAAAAAAGCATGAAAAAAAGCATGAAAATACGCTCCAAAATTACCAGAAAATACACCCATAAAATTGTGTTACTCAGCCTTGCTGTTTCTCTTTCTGGCTGTGCCGGATTTGGATTTGGGGCATGGAATAATAATTGGAACAACATCACGGGCGGTGTTAGAGATTATGGACAATATCCAACACCCAATGCTCAAACCTGCTTTATTAACCCAACACTCGTCGCCGCTAAACAACAAGGTCTTGATAATTTAGAGTTCCAGAAAGCCAGACAAGGGATACCGGGGGTCGTTCTCGTCAAAGATTATCTAATCCCCGCTACAAATCAGCTTATTGTGCAAGGCAATGCTCAACCCCTCAATGCTCTCTACGCCCAAATCCAGCCACAAACACTCGCTAACTTCATGATCGGCTGTAATGAAGTCATGGTGCAAGAAAGAAACCAACTCATACAAGGAAGAAACCAACTCTTACAAGAAAGACAACAGATAATACAAAATATCAATACCCAACGCAACCAAATAGCCCAATGGCAAAACTACCTCAATACAACACCAGCCCCCCAACCAACAGTTGCAACATTTCAAGAATATAGCAAACAACCTACCCCCCCTGAAATGGCGTTTATAGGAAAAGCAGCGGGCGCTTTTAATAATATATATGAGTCGCAGCCTACACTTCTCTTTATGACGCTATCCTTATATACACCGGTTGATCAATTAGAGAATTTACTCAACATCAACACCATACAAGGCTTACAAAACTTCCAACAACAGTTACAGCAACGTCACCTTCTAACAGATGGCACAATACCTCCAATCAATTGGGAAAAATACAAATTAACATTGACCGGTGTCATGACTATGAAAGAAACAACCGCACAAACAATACAAGGCTTGCAAAACATACAGCAAAAATTACAAGGCATACATCAACAATTACAAAACATATATCAAGTATTTGGTGGACCTCACTCTCACACAATGTTAGTGGAGTCAAAAGCAACTATGTGTTCACCATCAGCAGACCTCAAATTTTGGGAATCCCTGCCATATCATGGCACGCCTGGTTCTTTGGGAATCATTAACTGGGATAAATTTCTTATCGCAGAACTGCATGGGAATTATATGCC
>JAZLEM010000034.1:0-1210 GCA_045615245.1 Acetobacter sp.
AGAAATTCTTAGTCGACATATCAACGATACGCCACAACAAATTGCTGCAGCCATCAGCAATATTGAACGCCGCAATAACCTACCTAAAGGGTCTCTTATTGCTCATTTTAAACAAGATGATCTTGCTCTTACAACACTCATCGATCAATTACGCGTGCAGATAGGCTGGATGCAAGTCATCAAACAAGAACTTGGTCCACGCTCGCGTGTTTCTTCTATTGATATTGCCCAACGACAAGCAGCCTTAAAACGCGAAGCGGGACATCCAGAATACCAAATAAATGAAATTTTTATTAAAGTTAACGATCCTCGCAAAGCAAAAAATGAACTTGCTCTTGTACAAACAATTATTGACCAATTACGCAAAGGTGCACCTTTTCCTATTGTAGCCGCACAATTCTCACAAAGTCAGACAGCCCTTAATGGTGGTTCAATGGGATGGGTCCAAGAAGACGAACTTGACCCTGCTGTTGTTAAAATCGTCCGATCAATGCCTGTAGGTGCCGGGGCTATTTCAAATCCTATTAAAGTCCCTGGTGGATTTCTGATTATTACACTCAATGGTAAACGCATTATTGGTAAAGAAATTGGTCATCTCATTTCGATACGACAAGTTTTTTTACCTTTTTCAACACCATTAGACCCACGACATGTTACCCCTCAACAAGAAGCAACACTCCAAAAAGCAATGCATGTCATGCAAACAGTTCATAGTTGTCCAGATATGGAAAAACTCAACAAGGCGGAAGGAGAAAAACGACCTACGAACCCTGGTGAACTCGTTCTTGAACGCCTTAACCCACAAATGCAGGCTATATTAACGAACCTCCCAATAGCGCAAGTTTCAAAACCTGTTGTTTCGCATGAAGGTATCGCCCTCCTTATGGTATGCTCTAAACAGCAAAAGAATTTTTCCACTCGCTCCGCAAGTGAAATTGCCGATCAACTCATGGAGGAACGTATCGAGCAAGTTTCTCGACAACTCGATAGTGATTTACACCGTCGTGCTATGATAGAAACACGTGGTAAACTCAAAGGAATTTAACGAAACTGTCCACTCAACTTAAAAATATTAAAGAAACTATCCGTCATCACAGATTAAATGCGCGCAAATCCTTGGGGCAGCATTTTCTCTTAAATCCGAGTATTACAGAACATATTGTTGCCTTAGCGGGCTCTCTTACAGGAAGATCTGTTGTAGAAGTGGGTC
>JAZLEM010000035.1:0-6173 GCA_045615245.1 Acetobacter sp.
CTATATCAGGTGCAATAATCACTTCAAGAAAAAGCGTTAAAATCTTTTCTGTTGTTTTAACATCTAACACACGATTAACAGCAACAATACCACCAAACGCAGAGACAGGATCACATTCGAGAGCTCTATCCCATGCCTCTGTAAGTGTTTTTCCTATCGCGACACCACATGGATTAGCATGTTTTACAATCACTACAGCAGGTTTATCAAACTCCGCCACAAGTTCAAAGGCTGCGTTCGCATCATTAATGTTATTATAAGAGAGTACCTTACCTTGAATCTGTGTGGCTGTTGCAACACCAAGTCGATGACTTCCATCACGATAAAAAGCTGCCTGCTGATGCTGATTTTCACCGTAACGTAAATCGTGGACCTTTTTCCCCACTAAAACAAAATTCTCTCCAAATACTTGTTTTGTTTTCTGTTCACTGGTTTGTTGAACAAACCAAGCGGCAATACCCGAGTCATAAGTCGCTGTATGTGCATAAGCTATACCTGCCCAATTTTTACGATCTTCTAGTGTCGTACCACCATTCTCTAATGATCTTATAAGGTCATTATATTGATTAGAATTCGTCAAAACCACAACATGACTATAATTTTTTGCTGCCGCACGAATAAGCGCAGGTCCACCAATATCAATATTCTCGATACAAGTTTCTGCATCTGCACCTGAAGCCATAGTCTTTTCAAATGGATAAAGATTCACAATGACTAAATCAATCGGCTCAATGCCGTTCTTTTTCATTTGTGCGAGATGTTCCGGCAGATCTCTCCGTCCTAAAATACCACCATGAATTTGTGGCACCAACGTCTTAACACGCCCATCAAGAATTTCGGGAAACCCTGTATAATCTGATACCTCTGTAACAGGTATCATCACTTCACGTAGTATTTTAGCAGAACCACCTGTTGAAAGGATTTCCACCCCATGTGCTGTCAAAGCACCTGCGAGCTCTACTAAACCTGTTTTATCAGAAACAGAAATAAGTGCACGACGAATAGGTAACAAGGTTTGATTCATATCAATGCCTCTCACAAAACTAGAAACAAAAGAAGAGTTTCACAAAACCACTCTTTTCAATATCACTGACAAACAATCATACTACCGACGAATAAATGTCCAATATAAAGGCTGCCGTCCTGCCGTAATAGCTTTAGATTCATACCGTGTAGGAATCCACCCCTCATCAGGTCTTATAGTTTGTGGTTCTGATACATTAAAATAAGATTGATGTGCCATCACCTCTTGCACCCAACACTGGTAGACAGGATCATCACTCGCAACTTGCCACACGCCTCCAGATCTAAGCACACGGGCAACCAAAGCAACATTTTGTGGATGTATAAAACGCCTCTTCGTATGACGAGCTTTGGGCCATGGATCAGGAAACATTAAGAACACCCTATCCAACACTGCCTCAGGAAGTGCCGTAAGTACCTGACGCGCATCATCATCCCAAAGTCGCAACATATCTGGTAGAGGTGCCGTAGCCTCCTTTCCAAGCGGCGCAAGACGACCGAGAAGAGAACATATTCCATCACGAAAAAATTCGGAAGCAATGTAACCAACATGAGGATTCTGTGCAATCTGCCCAAGAACATGCTCTCCTCCACCAAAACCCACTTCAAACCAAATTTGTTGTGGTTTTCGATAAAACAAAGAATCTACATCCCCAATCTGTTCGAGAGAAAGACGTATACGTGGCAATGTCTCGTCTAGTAATCTTTTCTGACGAGTGCGTAAGCAATGTCCCCGTCGCCGACCATAAAGGCGATTAGGCGACGGCTTAACAAGAACTTTATCAAATGACCCATCTTGTTCATTCGATCCCCTCATTCTCTAACCTATTTTTAACGATTTAAAGCCATGCGTAAACTATCAACTAAATCAATACGCTCCCAAGTAAAGGTATCCTGTTTATCATCAGGTGTACGACCAAAATGACCATAAGCTGAAGTAACAGCATAAATCGGACGATTAAGACGTAAATGTTTACGAATACCACGTGGTGTTAAATCCATAACATCACGTAAAACTTTCCCCAAAACAGATTCATCAACATCTTTCCCCGTTCCCTCCAAATTAACATAGAGAGAAAGAGGATGAGACACTCCAATAGCGTAGGAAAGTTGAATTGTACAACGATCAGCCAAGCCAGCAGCAACAACATTTTTAGCTAAATAGCGACAAGCATACGCTGCAGAACGATCAACTTTCGTAGGATCCTTACCAGAAAATGCCCCACCACCATGCGGTGCAGCCCCCCCATAAGTGTCTACAATAATCTTACGTCCTGTCAGACCACAATCACCATCAGGTCCACCAATCACAAATACGCCAGTTGGATTAACGTAAAATTCACTCTCATGAGGCATCCAGCCATCAGGCAAAACCTCACGTGTTATATCCAATAATCTATTACGTAAACTAGATTGCTCAATTCCTTCGTTATGCTGCGTAGAAATCACTATAGACGTTGCGCCAACAGGACGACCTTTCACATACTGCAAAGTTACTTGACTCTTTGCGTCAGGTTGAAAATCAGCAACACGCACATCTCCCTCACGACGCAAATCACGAATACGATGCAAAATGCGGTGTGCATAGTAGAGTGGCGCAGGCATAAAGGTATCCGTCTCATTAGAAGCATAGCCAAACATAATCCCCTGATCCCCTGCGCCTTCATCCTTATTAAAGGCACTATCTACCCCCACCGCAATATCTGCAGATTGCGCATGAAGATAATTAGCAACTTCAGCACGCTTCCAAGAAAAACCTTGCTGGTCGTAACCTATATCCTTTACAGCCTCACGGGCTCGTTCAATAAGATTTTCAGATGTAACAGAAGCCGGACCACGAACCTCACCAGCCAAAATAATACGATTAGTTGTTACTAACGTTTCACATGCAACACGTGCCTCAGGATCTGCCGCAAGATATGCATCTAAAACAGTATCGCTAATCCGATCAGCAACTTTATCAGGATGTCCTTCTGAAACAGACTCCGAAGTAAACAAAAAATCGCCATTTCTACGCATAATAGTGTCGCTCACTCCACAATATTGTTATACAAAAAATACGTAACTGTTTTTCCTAAGAAAATACGGTACCTTATGCTCGAATAGTAACATATAGTCAAGAACATCTTTATCCGTATATGTTTTACAAAAACAAAAACACATCCTACGTCACCATCTTTTTATAACGGATATTTGCAACTTTTTTTTATAATAAAGGAAGATCTAGAACATCCTCCATACCATACAATCCTGGCTTACGCCCTTGAAGCCAACATGCTGCACGCACAGCACCTGTCGCAAAAACACGCCTATCGAAAGCCTTATGGATAAGCGTAATTTGTTCATCTACAGAGGTAAAAACGAGTTCATGCTCCCCAACAATTTGCCCCGCACGCACCGCAGCAAACCCAATCGCACCATGAAGGCGTGCGCCACAATGGCCATCACGTCCACTTTCACGCACTTCGGACAAAAGTACTCCTCGCCCTTGTGCTACAGATTCTCCAATAGCCAATGCCGTACCAGATGGAGCATCAACTTTTTGACGATGATGTCTCTCAATAATTTCTGCGTCATAAGCATTAGCAGGTAAAGCGCGTCCCATCATCAATGCAAGACGACGTACTAACGCAACTCCCGGAGAGAAATTAGGTGCATAAACTACTGCTATTTGTTCTGATGCAGACTTCAATGCTTGCTGTTGCCTTTCTGCCAAACCTGTTGTTCCTAATACCCATGCAACCCCACATTCTGCCAAAACCTGTGCATGCATTACAACCGTGTCAACATGTGTAAAATCTATCACCACGTCACTAACTGCCGCCAATTCTGACAGATCTGAAAACAGATTTATCCCCTCAAGAGTCTTTTTTACTCTTTCCAACTGACGAGTTGTTCCTCCAGAAAGATTATACCCTGCTGCCGTTACTTCTTCTATCAATAAACGGCCAACACGACCAGTAATCCCTGCGATACCAATACGCATTATTTTATGACCCTTTAAAAAAACTCTGTATCCGCTGAAACCAGCTTGCATGTTCTGGACTGTGTTTTGAGTCCTCTCCCGCCTCTTTTCCAAACTCTTCTAATAACTCACGCTGACGTTTCGTTAAATGCTGAGGAGTCTCTACTGTTACATCGATGTACATATCTCCTCTCGCACTCGAACGTAACACAGTAAATCCTTTACCACGTAAAGAAAAACGAGATCCAGTTTGTGTTCCAGATGGAATTTTCATACGAACACAGCTTCCATCCACAACTGGAAGATCTATTTCTGTCCCTAAAGCAGCTTGCTCCATTCTCAACGGAATACGACAGTACACATTGGCACCATCTCTTTGAAAAAGATTATGATCTTTAATAGAAACATGAATGTACAAATCACCCGCAGGCGTACCATTTACCCCTGCATCACCATCACCTGATTGACAAACACTCATATTATTTTCAATACCGGCTGGGATTTGAACAGAAACAACACGTTCTTGTTCTACTGTACCGGTACCATGACATGTCGAACATGGATCTTTAACTGTACGACCTTTACCGTGGCAACTCGGGCAAGATCTTTCAACAAGAAAAAATCCTTGTTGTATGCGAACTTTACCCGCGCCATGGCAACTCGGACATGTTTGTACACCATCAGAACCACTCTTTGAACCCGTTCCAGAACACTTCTGACACACGACACGAGATTTTACCGGTATATCTTTTTGTACACCTGTAAAGGCTTCTTCTAATGTAATTTCAATATAAGCTTGAATATCATTACCACCAGACTTTCCTCCTCGACGTCCTCCCATTTTATCGCCGAACATTTGCTCAAAAATGTCACCCAAACCACTTCCAAAACCACCAAAATCAAAACTAGAAAAGTCAAACCCGCCAGTTCCGCCTGCTCCACTTTCAAAAGCGGCATGACCAAATCTATCGTAAGCAGCACGCTTTTGCTCATCCTTAAGAATATCATAAGCTTGGTTAATATCCTTAAATCTCGCTTCAGCCTCTTTATTACCCTGGTTACGATCTGGATGATATTTCATCGCCAATTTACGATAAGATTTCTTAATTTCGTCAGCAGTCGCTGTTTTAGAGACCTCAAGAATTTCGTAATAATCAAGCCGCGTGGCCATTAACACCCTCCGGAAACTGCCTAAGCAGCACAGTCTCTCTTCTTTACAAAAAAGAAAAGACGCCCGTACAAACGAACATCAAAAATAAAAAAATAAAGGTAGCTCTAAATCAATATATTGCATTTATCGCTACCTTTAAAAGTTATACCCAATTAGGATTTTTTATTATCGCTTACTTCCTCAAAGTCAGCGTCAACAATCTCCTTCTCATCAGGTTTAGCGTTACCTGAAGTATTTTCAGACCGAGCCTGATCAGCTTTATAAACCGACTCTCCTATTTTCATAGCCACTTGTGTTAGACGCTCTGTGGCTTCTTTCAATGCTTTTGCATCCGTACCGTCTAAAGCAGATTTTACAGCGGCAATTGCATTTTCAGCTTCACTTTTTTCAGAAGCTGAAATTTTACCCTCTGCTTCTTTCAAACTTTTTTCAGTCTGATGCATAAGAGATTCAGCGTTATTACGCGTTTCAACCAACTCACGCCGCGCCTTATCTGCTTCAGCATTCGCCTCAGCATCTTTTACCATCTTCTCAATATCAGTCTCAGACAAACCACCTGAAGCTTGAATTTTGATTTGCTGCTCTTTACCTGTAGCTTTATCCTTAGCTGTAACCGCTACAATACCATTTGCATCGATATCAAAAGTCACTTCAATCTGTGGCACACCTCGTGGCGCAGGCGGAATGCCCGTAAGATCAAAGTTACCCAGCAGTTTGTTATCTGCTGCCATCTCACGTTCACCCTGATAAACCTTAATCGTAACAGAAGGTTGATTATCCTCCGCTGTAGAAAACACTTGGCTCTTCTTCGTAGGAATTGTCGTATTACGATCGATTAAGCGCGTAAAAACGCCACCAAGCGTTTCAATCCCTAAAGAAAGTGGCGTCACATCAAGCAAGAGAACATCCTTAACATCCCCCTTAAGCACACCCCCTTGAATAGCAGCGCCAATAGCCACAACCTCGTCAGGATTAACGTTGCGCGCAGGATCTTTGCCAAAAAATGTCTTAACA
>JAZLEM010000036.1:0-9422 GCA_045615245.1 Acetobacter sp.
TATTGCTACCCAACAAGGCTTAAAAGTCGGGCTTCTCTTTGGACCTGAACGCACGGGGCTTGATAATGAGGACATGGCGCGTGCCGATGCCCTTATTCGTTACCCGCTTAACCCGGCGTTTCTTTCCCTAAATTTAGCGCAAGCGGTCATGATTATGGCGTATGAATGGTGGATAGCTGGCGAGTCTACGCCCCCACACCATTTTATGACCCACGAAACCCATATTGCGACCAAAGGTGAGCTTGATAATTTTATGACTCACCTTATTCGTGAACTCGACGCCTGCGGCTTTTTACGTAACGCCGAAAAACGCCCGGGCATGATCCGTAATTTACGGCATTTTTTTGCACGCAGCAACGTGACAGAACAAGAACTTCGCACCCTCCACGGCGTTGTGAGAGAGCTTGCTCATCCGCGTTATAGAGAATAAACATTATGGAACAAGATTGGGAAAAATTAGAAGTTCTTCTTGAGACTATCTCTAACGATGAACTCGTTGTTTTTGCTGGTGCTGGTGTTTCCATGGGAAAGCCATCAAATTTACCAGACTTCGAAAAGTTAGTTTACAAGATTAGCAAAAATACACCTAAGCGATACAACGAAGATGTAATAGAAGCCTTACAAAAGTTACAAAAACCCGATAGAAAGACACTTTCAGAAATTATCAAACAATGCAAACCACCAGATCACTTTCTTGGCATACTACACTACCACGGTATAAATGTACATAAAATTACAACTCGTATTTTATCAGAATTAGAAGAAAAAAACTCACCGAATTCTCTTCATAAGAATCTATTACGGCTATTTCCAAAAAACAAACCAAAAATAATCACCACTAATTTTGATCATTTTTTTGAAAAAGCTGCAGAAGAAAACAATTTTACTCCCTCTGTTTATCAAGCACCAGTCTTACCAACCAATACTAATTTTTCAGGCATTGTTCATCTTCATGGTAAACTCCCTGATAAAAACGATCCAAAATATTACGAAAAATGTAAACATCTTATCCTTACAGATGAGGATTTTGGGCGCGCATATTTAACAGAAGGTTGGGCACGAAGATTTTTCGTCGATGTTTTTCATCATTTTACCGTGCTTTTTATTGGTTATAGTTATAATGATATCATTGTAAGTTACTTAACACGCTCCCTTCCAGCTGATCGGACTAAAAATCATTTTATTTTAACTGAAGACAAACAAAACAACTGGGATTCTTTTGGTCTTATACCTATCTATTTCGATAAAACAGAGAATACAGACAATCCTTACCAAGAACTTTATGAGTTGGTAGATAATCTTGCAAATATAGTAACAAGAGATAAACTCCAATGGAAAAAAGAAATAAAGAAAATTGTTGATCGTGGTCCTTTCCCAGTTTCAGTTCCAGAAGAAAACGAAAAAAGAAAATTAATTAAAAAATTAAATGAAGATATTGCTGAAATTAGATATGCACTCAAATCACCATATAACACTAAATTGTTCCTTGATTGTATTAAAAACCCTTGGTATCTTCCTAATTTGTATCATTGGATCAAATGGTTAAATGAATATCACTATTTTGATGCATTGTTTGAGGAAGGAGATCTTAATGAAAGAGATCAATTATTAGCAAAATGGTTGGTAGATATTTCAATTAAATATCAAAATGATTTAATCAACTATTGTGCAGAAAAAAGGAATAAAAGGAATCAAGATAAAATTAACATTTTCCTCTGGAAGTTAATTTTCAAAAGAATAATTACGTTAGAAATTGACAACAATAATGATAATAAAGGAATCTTATTTTTCAGACAATGGATCATAACCTTATTAACTACTATACCAAATAACATTTTTAGATTTATAAAAGAAGATGATTTTGTAAAACTATGTCAAAAATGTAACAATCATGAGCAGTTATTATTATTATTAGAAATATTTTTCACTATAAGCACACATAATCTCCATCTCCACGAAGACCCAACAACACGCAAACAAATTAACAATTTTTATTCTAGTACTTTAACGTCAATTTTTAATCAGACAATCAAACCACATCAAACACCCTTTCTTTATCACCAATTGTTATCAGGTATTTTACTTCAATTAGAAAAGGTTCACGCAAAAACAGACAGGTTACTTGAAAACGATCAAAGTATTATACCTTCTCCTTTTCATAATGAAAGAATAGAGCCTCTCTATAAGATAGCAGAAACTACTTTAGAATGGTGGGATAAGAAAGAATCAGAAGATTTTAAAAATCTTTTTAAATCAAAATTCAACAACCCTTACGACGAAGAAAAGAAAAAACTAAAGGAAGTTATAAATTCGATACTTGAAAATTGCTATCCAGATACAACTCATATACTTAACGATCTAGAAAAGTTTAAAGACCTTCTGAAAAAACATAATATCAAACTTGAAGGTGAATGTAATTGCTTCTGGGACTACGTGAATGCTGTACAAAGTAATTGCGAAAAACGTCCATCTTTAGCAAGTAAATTAGTAGAGATGTTCGAAAAAGAAAACCTCTATAGTGAGAGTCAATCGTATAGTTGCCCTTATTGGAAGAGTATTTTATTATCTATTTTCGAAGGTTTTAAAAAAGCAAACTTCTCATACTACAATGCTTTCTCTTTATTAAAATCATTGAATAAGAGTAAAATTTTTTTACAACATGCTAAAAAATATAAATACGAAATTACCGATTTACTTTGCGTGCTTGTTAATAGTAAAATATTTTTTAACGAAAAATTATTCAAAGAAGCCGACGATATCGCATCACGTTTATTGGATAAATCATCTTCTGACGGCAAATTACAAAATATAATTCGCTTATTCCTTACTACTAATACACGAAACGAATATGACAAGGAAATTAGTGACAATATAATTCATTCATATGTTAGCCTTATGATGTTTTATATCCCTTGTTTTGAAATAAAAAAATTGTTGCTTGAACTTTTTGAATCTCATTTTTTTGAACTTTTAGAAAATAGAATCTCTTTTGCTAAGCATATAAGTATCTGTTTAAAAGAGACAAAACGAGGAATGAATAAAAAAACTTGGCTGTACTTTTACTGGAGAAACCGATGTGACGGTATATATGTTCCCTTAGATAAACAAGAAGAAATAGAGATTATATTACGATGGTTGCCGTATCTTGGCAAAACATTTCCTCAAGCTTCATCATTAGCCATTGAATCATTAACAGAAAATCAGATAACTGACATTTGTTTATCTCCTCTATTAAAGAATCTATATAAGACTACATTAGTCTCTGGTTATCCTAACGAAACAGCAAAACTTATTATTTGCCTCTGTCAGTGTGCAAGTTATTCACAACTTAACCTTAAACCTTTAAATAACATTGTTAAAAAACTTCAAAACATAGAAAATCGTCTTAAAAACGAACTTAATGAAGTATTATTAAAATGTGGATCGAAATATCAATTACCATGTAAATAAAATCAAAATCTATTTACAGATAATAACGAATCATGGTGGAGCCAATCGGGATCGAACCGACGACCTTCTGAATGCCATTCAGACGCTCTCCCAACTGAGCTATGGCCCCCAAAACTAAACGCTTATATTGGGCTTATTTTATAAAGCCTAGTAAGAGAATCTTACCTAAAAGAAGCGAATTTCTGTGCAAGCGTTTTCTTTTTCTTCCTTATACCCAAACTTTACCCCTTTTTGCAATGGTTTTTTACACTATTTTTACGTTTGTAATATTTTTATCTCACGTAACGCCGACAGGAGCGGTAAAAGAGGCAAACCTTGAATAGAAAAACTATCGCCTTTAATACACTCAAATAATTGAATTCCTCTTCCTTCCAACCGATACGCGCCAACACTGGCTAAACAAGCCTCTCCTTCATCGGCTAAATATTGGGTAATAAATGCCTCTGATACAAAACGCATGTGTAAACAAGGCTCTTCAATATGCTGCCAAATAACGCGGTTTTTATAAACGAGGACAACAGCCGTATGTAATACATGAACACGCCCACGAAGAGCGATAATTTGCTGATAGGCTTGTTCTCTATTCACAGGTTTGTCATACCATTGTCCCTCGCATGATAGCATCTGATCAGCCCCAATAATCACAGAATCCTCACCTGCAATTTTTTCAGAAACAGATAAAGCTTTTGTTTGGGCAAGCTGTAAAGCTGTTTCTCGTGCAGAACGTCCCTCTTGAAGAGCCTTTTGTTTTAGAGAAGTTTCGTCATAATGGGAAGGACATGTTTCAAAACAAATGCCAGCATTTTCTAAAAGACGTTTTCGTGCAGAAGACTCACTTGCCAAAATCAGCCGTAATGGACAATTTTCTAACGAATCCGGATGAAAGTCGAATAAAGACATAGAACAAATCCCTTTTTGATTCATAATTTTTTAGCAAATAGGTTGTGGATAATTTATGGGAATAAATGTGATATAGCTGTGGTACGTGTGTGGTACCTATGGGGTACATGGGGATTGTACAAAAAATAAATATCATCGTACCGAGTACCGAGAGTAACTCCAAGAAATTATACACGTGTGTGTTGTACACAGCCTTATTTTTAGAACATTGTGTATAACACAAACATATTGGGAATTTTTAAGGGCTTTTTACTTATTCCATACTGTGGAAAAAATGGGGTACATTTTTGAAAAATTGGGTACCCCATGATTCACAGTACCCTATTTACAAAAACAATCTCTTTTACACTTACAATATATATTCACAATTTAATTACTAATTACTTTTTTCAATTAAGATAAGAGATGAAACATAGACAAAACCTTAAAAAATGTGCAGAACTTAACTATGACAATAAAATTTACTACATCCTCTTCTTCTCAAAAACGCTTACTAAGAGTGCTTAATGGTGAAAGCCTATATCCGCCACCTTTATGGTTAATGCGGCAAGCAGGGCGTTTTTTACCGGAATTTCGCGCAATTCGTGCTAAAGCAGATTTTATGACTCGGTGTTTAACACCGGATCTTGCAACAGAACTCACTCTTCAGCCTATACGTCGCTTTGGTATGGATGGCGCTATTCTTTTTTCTGATATTCTTATTCTGCCTTGGGCTATGGGACAATCTCTTGATTTTGTAGCTGGAAATGGACCCGTTTTAGGGGCCATACGCACGCAACATGATTTTGACGCCCTTACGCCAGAGACTATTCCTGAAAAAACAGCACCTATTATAGAAACGCTTTCGCGTTTACGACATATTTTAGATGGACCGCACCCTATCGGAAATGCTCCAGCAAAAAGCACAACTCTTCTAGGGTTTGCGGGTTCTCCTTTTACTGTTGCGTGTTATATGGTAGAAGGTGGTGGATCAAAGGAATTTGCTAAAACACGGTGTATGGCGTTCTCTGAAACCATGCTATTTGATCGTCTTATAGCGTTATTGACTCAAACAACAGCTGAGTATCTATGTGCACAAATACAAGCAGGCGCAGAAGCCGTTGTTTTATTTGATACATGGGCAGGGTTATTACCACCGTCACAGTTTCAACAATATAGTATTGAACCAACGCGTCAAATTGTTGCTGTTCTTAAGGCGCGTTACCCTTCTGTTCGTGTGATAGGCTTTCCTCGTTTATGTGGCGTTATGGTGGCAGATTATGCCCGTCAAACGGGTGTTGATAGTGTTGCTCTCGATACAGGTGCTGATATCACAAAAATTCGTTCTTTATTACCAAAAGGAATAGGTATACAAGGAAACCTTGATCCTGTCGCATTGTTGGCGGGTGGAGAGTCCTTAAAAACTGAGATTTTAAAGATTTGTGCTGCTGCACGGGGTATACCCCATATCTTTAATCTTGGTCATGGTATATTGCCAGAAACACCTGTAGAACATGTTGAGTATTTAGTTCATACCCTACGAAAGGGGTTATAATGTATTCTGTTCCATTTATTGAAGCTGTTATTTTTGATTGTGATGGTGTTTTAGTTGATAGCGAAGAGGCATGTTGTCTTCTATGTGCGCAAGATGCAAGAGAAGTGGGAATGTTTGTTAGTGACGCTGATGCTGTGCCAACCTTTTCAGGTATGGCATTACCCATGATACAACAAAAAATTGAACATCATTCAGGTGTTACGCTTGGACCTTATTGGGTTAAAAATATGCAAGCGCGTTTTATTGAGGCTATGAAAAAAGGTGTAAAACCAATGGTAGGTGTTGAGGCTATGCTTGAGGCAATACAAGCTTTGGGTGTGCCTATGCACGTTGCTTCTAATTCTTCACAAGATGAATTAAGAGTTAAGTTAACATTAACAGGATTAGAAAAATATTTTACAGGGCGAATCCACTCTGCACGAGATATGCGTGCGCCAAAACCAAAGCCTGATGTTTATCTTCATGCTGCCACAATGCAAAATGTAGATCCGAGCCATTGCCTTGTTTTAGAAGATAGCGATTTAGGGGCAAAAGCAGCTATTGATGCAGGGATGACGTGTGCTTTATTTCGTAAAGGGCATAAGCCTATGCCACAATGGCAAAAGCTTATTCGCATAGAAAAATTATCTGATTTTCCTGCACTTGTGGCACAAATGATAAAAAAGTAAAAAAGGATTTTTATTATGGTTATTAAGGCTTTTTTGCCTTATACGCAGTGGTTATTTGCATGCCATATTATTTCTATAATAGCGTGGATGGCGGGTCTTTTTTATTTACCGAGGCTTTTTGTTTATCATTGTCAGGTTCAACCAAAATCTGAGGAGAGCAACAGATTTAAACTTATGGAACGTCGCTTGTATTATTTTATTATGGCGCCGGCATTGGTGGCTAGTCTTGTAACGGGTCTGTGTTTAGCCCTTGTGCCAAAGTTATTTGATCATCATGCGTGGTGGTGGTATTGTAAACTTATAGCAGTTGGGTTTTTAATAGCTTTTCATGGTTATTGCGGTTTATGGTTACGTAGGTTTGCACACGACTGTAATAAACATTCTGAGAAGTTTTATCGAGTTGTTAACGAAATTCCAACCATTCTTATGATTATTATTGTTATTATGGTTATTGTACAACCTTTTTAATCAATTTTGTTGTAAGATGTCTCTTATATAAATGTAATAGGAATAAAGAATTTCTACACTTGTCTTATAAACTCTTTTCTTGTAAAAGAAGGCAGAATATGGATTTTTTAACCTTATCGGAGTGTAGCTCAGTCTGGTAGAGCACTGTGTTCGGGACGCAGGGGCCGGAGGTTCGAATCCTCTCACTCCGACCATGGTTTTTAAAACTGTGGTATTATATTATGTAGTTTTTATGCGCTGGTAGCTCAGTTGGTTAGAGCGGGCCGCTCATAACGGTCTGGTCGCGGGTTCAAGTCCTGCCCGGCGCATCAATTTTTAATTATTACCTTATAAAAATATGTTTATAGTTTTCGGAAAATTTTGTAGATCAAGAAAAAATCAAAATCAACGAATCCTAATATAGGTAAATGGCTTCTAATGATCTTTAGAATACGACTTTTGTCAAAATTAAGTTTTATACTTTTGATAAGTATAGGTGTGTCTTCTGTGACTCTTTTAGAAAAAGGGTATGCAGATCCAACTCATTTTGCTCCTATTCCAGGAAGTAATGGTCTTGATTCTAGTAACTCTGAACCTGTGATTCCTGAGGAAGTGGGTTCTGATATAGGGCAAAATAGTTCTGCACCAGCTATTCCAAATGGCAATATGAATTCTGGAATTTCTTCGATGGGAAGTGGTTTTGGTAGTGGGCAAAACAGTTCTTCTACACCAGCTATTCCAAATGGCAATATGAACACAGGTGTAGCACCTGGTGGGTTTAATTCTAATAGTACAAATTCCGAAAATACGAGCCAAGATATGGATTCTGGGGTATAAAAAAGTCAAAATAAATACCAAAATAAATAAACGGGATAAAAAAATCTCTATAACGTCTAAAATTTTATTTTTTGAAAGGTTGCTCATATGTCTCATAACGTTCAAGACCAGCAAGGTAACCTAAAACCCCAATACTTAGACCTTATCAGAGAGAAGTGCAAAGAATTAGGCATTGACCAAAGAAATAAAGGCACACTTTTTGAAAAAATCAGCAAAGAGCTTTTAAAAGAACGAGATAGCGAAAACTCTATAAAAGACATTTTCCTCTGGAATGAGTGGCGTTATAAAGATATGACGTCTAACAGGCAAGATACTGGTATTGATTTAGTCGTTGAATATAAGGACGGTACTTTTGCCGCTGTGCAATGTAAATTTTACGCCGAAGAGAAAAATGTTTCTTTAAACGATATAGCGACTTTTACGAGCAAACTGCAAAGCGGTGTGGGGGCTGTTCAATTTTCTCAAGGTATTTTAATCACCGCCTCTGATATCAGTGAAAACGCCCGTCAAGAAATAGAACAAATCAGAAAAAATATACCCGTTGATCTCATCAATGAAGAGGATTTTTTACATTCGAACATTGATTGGGAAAAATGGACGCCCTCCGAGTCAAAAATTCCCCTTAAAGGGAAAAAAGTCAAAGAATTAAGACCCCATCAACAAGAGGCTTTACACCGTACAAAAGAGTATTTTTCACACCAAAACCCGAATGAACAAGCCAAAACGCGGGGCAAACTCATTATGGCGTGTGGTACTGGAAAGACCATGACCGCGTTAAGAGTGATTGAATCCCTTTGCCCGCAAAACGGTGTGGCGTGTTTTTTTGCCCCAAGCATTGCGTTAGTGGCACAAACTTACAGAGAATTTTTAAAAGAAAGAAAAGAAGAATTTATCGCCTGTATTATTTGCTCTGATAATACTGCCGGCAAAGAAGAAGACGATATCAGCATAGCCTCTTTACCAACAACGCCCTCCACAAACGTTAAAGATATTTGTAAAGCCTTTGACAAAGCCCAAGAACATCAAAAAAGGTTAATTCTTTTTTCAACCTATCAAAGCTCACCCGTTTTAGCGGAGGCTTTTCAAGAAAATCATTTTAAACCGCTCGATCTCATGATTTGTGATGAAGGGCATAGAACCGTAGGGGCACACACTCCACAAGAGAAAGAAAAAAGCCCTTTTCTTTACTGCCATGATGACGCCCTGATTCCTGCGCAAAAACGCATTTATATGAGTGCTACACCCAAAGTGTGGACTTCTGCCTCAAAAGCCAAAGCGAAACAGAATAATACCGAAATGTATTCGATGGATGACCCGCAGATTTATGGCGACGTTATATTTTCTTTGCCCTTTTCTAAAGCCATAGAACAAGACCTTTTAAGTGATTATCAGGTCATGATTGTCGCTTTAAGAGCAGAGGCAATGAATGACCTGACGGAAAAAGTCGCGCTCAAAATGACAGAAAATAAAGCAGACAAAGAGCACAAAAGTGAAAGCAAACTCGTCGATCGGGATTTTGTGTGTAAAGTTTTAGGCACGTATAAAGGATTAGCAAAGTCGGAGGCCAAGCGGTCTTAGGAAGACAA
>JAZLEM010000037.1:0-6974 GCA_045615245.1 Acetobacter sp.
CCCCTTTCTTCCCCCCCCCCCCCTAGAGATTCCTCACTTTTTGCCTCATGTTCAGCATTAAAACGCATCACAGCCTCGCCTGTCGTGCCAGAACCAGCGAAAAAGTCGAGGATAATACCTCCTTCTTGAGTAGAAATTTCAATAATTCTTTTTAAAAGAGAAGTAGGTTTTGGGGTAGAAAATATTTTTTGATTTTCAAAGAGTTCTTTAATTTCATTTGTAGCGTCTTCATTTGTTAAACATCTACATTCCTCTTTTGAAAAAATATCTGACGGCGCTTTTATTCCTTTTCCTTCTCTTTCGTATCTAATTGCAAATTTCTCACTTTTAATAATAAATTTTGTATTCTTCTTAATTTCATCATTCAGAGTTTCTTGCGTCCATTTAAACTTTCCTTTCAATCGAAAGGTATTTAAATTTGTAGAATCTGCTACTATTAGATCATCAAGCAATTCCACTCTTTCTCTTTTTGATTTAAAATAATATCCGTCACTTAGTTTGAAAGAAACTGATTTTTTTGGAAATTCTAAGATCATAATTTTATTACTTGCATTTAATAATGGCATATCTCCACCAGTTTCTCCCCCATTAAAATCAGGTATATTTTTCTTACCATAACATAAAACGTATTCCATTTTTTTGCGTATTGTTTTGGAAAGACTCGGAGGTGTTGCTGTTTTTATCCATTTAAATAACGCAATAAAATTCTCACTGCCGAAAACCTCATCACAGAGCTTTTTCAGGTTTGCCTGTTCGTTATCATCGATAGAAATAAAAATAACGCCGTCATCGTGCAATAAATTCCGCGCTAAAATCAGGCGCGGGTAGATCATGTTCAGCCAATTCGTATGAAAACGCCCGCTTGTTTGCGTGTTGGTGCTTGTTTTATGCCCCGCTTCGTCTATTTGCTTCGTTTCTTCCAAATAATGGGCAAGGGGGGCTTTATAATCATCACGATAAACAAAATCATTCCCCGTGTTATAGGGCGGGTCAATATAAATCATCTTGATTTTGCCGTAATAACTCTTTTGTAAGAGCTTCAAAACTTCCAGATTATCCCCCTCTATCATCAGGTTTTGGGTGTTTTCCCAATCGACACTTTCTTCTTTGCAGGGGCGCAGCGTGCCCATGCTCGGCGTTTGGGCAAGACGTAACGCCGCTCTTTTGTCAGGCCACGTAAAAGAATAGGGATCTTCTTTTGTGTTAATCTCTTCGCCTAAAATTTCCCGCAAGCGATTAAAATCTATTTTCCCCTCTGTCACTATGTCAGGAAAAAGACGCTTCAACGTTTTAATATTCTCCTTAACAAGGTCCAAACTCTGCCAAAATTGTGGGCCTAATTTATTTTTATGAGAGGGCATAGACGCGCCGCCTTTTTCTCTGATTTCATATCTCTTTTGAGAAGAGCTGCTACGGTGGAAAGATTTTATATTTAACTATGATAAACTTAAACACTTACGCATAAAATTTTTATATTTTTATGAGACGAAAAGTTAATATTTCACCGACGAGAAGTACTTGTGTTGGTTTACCAAGGTAGAGAGGGTCTATTTCTTCGGTAATGGTGTAAAAGCCATCAATGGCGATGAGTTCTGCATCGAAGAGGTGGGTTAAAATACGTGCCTTGGCGTTGCCACCAATCCCGGCAATAACGCGCCCACGTAAAGCCCCGTAAATATGAACAGAGCCACCGGCAGAAACTTCTGCCCCTGATGAGACAGACCCAAAAATAACAACATCTCCTTCGGGGTGGATAATACTTTGCCCAGATCTGACAGTTTCTTCTACAAATAATGTTGACGGAGGTGGAGGGGGGGAAGGGGGCGTTTCGTCGGGTGTTGGAATAATAGGGGCAGTTGTGCGACTTGTTGGCGGGGCATCGACCCAATCCCATTCGGCAACAGCAGGCCAATGACGGTTCCCATTTTCTATGCCTAAAATATGAATATGTCGTGCTTGTAAGGCAGGGAGAAGTTCGGCTAAATGAGGTGTGTTGGCTTGGAGGAGGCTTAAGTCTAAAATAACTGATTTGTTCGTAAAAAAGCTTGCTGAACGCGTCAAGTGATAATCAAGTGCAGCGATCCAATCGGTGAGCGGAGGTTCTGGTGTAAGGGTAAGCGCTAAAAAAGAGCGCCCCGACATACGAATACGAGGAGGAGGTGAGGAGTGACTCAATGGATGATAACCTTCAACTAACGATGAAACTTTATTTTAATACAAACATTTTAATAATTCTGAAACGAAGGATTTTATCTTGCCACTTGTGACGAGTTTTCTCAAGAGAGTAGTACAAGTAAAACTTAAAGAGTGCAAACAAAGGGGAACAGTGCAATAATAACGTGCGTTGTCGGGGATTTTCTTTTAAGATAACTTTAATATTCAGATGACATTGTCATAAAGTTGTGAAATATGCGTACTCTTTTTCATTTTCCTCTTTGCCCAAATAGTCGTACTATTCGCCTTGTTCTGACAGAAAAACGTTTGCCGTTTGAGTCTGCTGTTGAACGTCCTTGGGAGCAAAGGTCTGAGTTTTTGGCATTGAATCCAGCGGGGACTCTTCCCGTTCTTGTTGAAGATAATGGTTTTGTGGTGCCGTCTGCCTATGTCATTAGCGAATATTTGGATGAAGCTTATAATGATAGGCGTGAAATCTCTTTGCTTGGGCGTACATTAGCAGAGCGTGTGGAAATTCGCCGTATTATATCGTGGTTTGATACGCTTTTTGCGCGGGAAGTATCGACACGTTTTATTAATGAACGGGTTATGAAACGCTTAAGTGGGCGCGGGAATCCTGATGCGAGTGCTTTGAGAGAGGCTTATTCTGCGATGAAACCCCTCATGCGTTATGTGAATGATCTTTCTGAAACGCGGGGGTGGCTTGGGGGCTCTTTTTTATCGATGGCTGATTTTGTTGCCGCAGCCCATATTTCGTGTCTTGATTTTATCGGAGATATTAATTGGAGGCATGTGCCGGCGTTGCGTGATTGGTATGCACGTATGAAATCACGCCCTTGCTTTCGTCAGTTATTAGCCGATCGTGTGACAGGTATTACGCCGCCAGAACATTATACGAATCTCGATTTTTAGTGGTTGGATGGCAAAATACTTAATATTTATCATTGAGACAAATACGTCGTAAAACGTGTAATAAAAACGTAGAGAGGTAAAATTCAAAGACGTTTTAGTGCATATCGTCTTTGTTGGGGAGTGGTAGTAATGAAGGTTTCTGTTTATGGGTAAGGGATAAAGCCCGGGTGTAGAGGGCGCGTTTGGAGGTTCCTGTTATACTGGCTAAAAGTGTTGCGGCTTCTTTCAGCGAGTGACGTTCTAAAAGTGAGAGGAGGACAATGTCGAGGTTTTGCGAGGGCACTGTCGGTGTATTCTTGAGAGGAGGACCGAGGAGAAGGGTTATTTCGCCACGCGGTGCATTGTGCGTGTAAAAGAGAGCTAACTCTTCTAGCGTGCCACGGCGAACCTCTTCAAAACGCTTGGTGAGTTCTCGGGTAACAGCAGCGGGGCGATCGGCACCAAAAATGCAGATCATATCTTCTAATGTTTCTCTCAGACGATGAGGGGCTTCATACCAAATAAGGGTGGCTGTTAACCCGTTTTGTTCGGCTGTTTGTATGTGTGTAAAAGATTTTTTGCGTGCATTTTGACGAGAAGGAGGAAATCCGGAGAATAAAAACGGGTAGGGCGGTAAACCTGAAAGAACCAGAGCCGTGAGGGCAGCATTGGCACCCGGAATAGCTGTAATTGGAATGTCTGCCTTAATGGCAGCTTGGACGAGTTGAAAACCCGGGTCTGATAAAAGGGGCATACCAGCATCTGATACGAGAGCAATATTTTTGCCTGATTGGAGGCTTGTAATGAGGGATGGAATACGATGGCGTTCGTTATGTTCATGTAAAGCTTCTGTTTGAGTCGTAATGCTATACTTATGGAGGAGAGCGGCTGTCGTGCGGGTATCTTCACATAAAATAAGATCGGCTTTGGTAAGAGTTTCTATGGCGCGAGGGCTAAAATCACCAAGGTTGCCTATCGGGGTTGCCACAAGGGTAAGCCCGTTAAAAGAGCTAGAAGAAGAATCTGCTGTGGAGGGATGGAATGAGGTGTACATATGGGTTTCCTAAAGTTTTGGAGGGGATACACGGGAGAATGCATAGTCTTGTAAAAGAGCGTGTAATAAGGAGGTGTATTATGCAAACTATTCGGCGTGGTAAACTAAAATGGGTTGTTTTAAGTTGTGTTGTCCTTTCTGGCTGCGCTCATCATACACCTTCTTACCAAACTTATCAGAGGAATTTTACGCCTTCTGTGGTGGCACCACAGCCGCATAGAGTCGGTGTTTTATTGCCTTTAAGTGGGCCGAACGAGGCTCTTGGGCGTGAATTATTAGCAGGGGTAAGGTTAGCATTAGCACAAAAAACAGCAACATCGGTTTCAGACTTATCCATTATTATGGATGTACATGATACTGCAAGAGATTCTGACGGAGAAACTAAAGTTCCTCTGGCTGTTCAAAATGCTATACAACGTGGCGATGGTTTTCTTATAGGCCCGTTGACGAGTGCTGAAACCTCTCTATCGGCACCGATCGCTATAGAAGCCCATGTGCCAATGTTGTCATTGACAAGTGATAGTAAGCAAGGAAGAGCTGGGGTGTGGGTTATGGGGATTACCCCTGAAGAACAGGTGCAGGCTTTGGTAGAGTATGCGCGAAGCATGGGAAAACAATATTTCGCGGCACTCTTACCTGATAATAGACTAGGGCATGTTATGGGGGATGCGTTGCGAACTGTTTGCCAAAATCAAAACGTGTCAGATCCAGATATTCTTTATTATGCCGAAAACCCAGAAAGTATTAAGAATACTCTCCAGCAGCTTTTAGCCTATGCTCCTCATAATCAAACAGATCAACCAGAAACCCAACAAGAAACATCATCTAAAGAAAACGGCAATACGTTACAAGAGGCATTGCCTCCTGATCTTGCAGCGGCATTAGGGGAATCTTCGTCTAAAGATACGAAAAACGTGAGCAAACCTGTTGTCAACAACGCGGGGAATCTTCAAAAGCCACAACTGATGTCTACAACGACGTCATCTCATTTTGATGCATTGCTTTTAGGGGATACGGGGCTGGGCTTAAAACTTGTTATGACGGCTCTTTCGGATCAACATATTGGAGCACCTAATGTGCAAATTATGGGACCAGGGCTATGGGCATCTTTTTCATCTAAACTTGGTACTATTCAAGGGGCTTGGTTTGCTGCCCCGAATCCAGTCTTTCGTCAATCATTTGTGACGCGTTTTATGGCACAAAATAACCATGTGCCAAAACCTTTGACAGATCTCTCTTATGATGCAGCACAAGTGGCACGTGCTACTGCTTTTGGGAGTAACGGTCATTTTCAGCGTGCTGTATTGACGCGGAAGAGTGGATTTCAAGGTGTAGATGGTCGATTTTATTTGTTACCTGATGGGCGTGTAAAGCGCGCGTTAGCAATCTTTGAAGTACAAGGCTCTGGCGTGCCGGCACGTGTTATTGCGACATCTGATCCAAATGGTCACTAATGGGGGAGGGAAAAATTTAGAAAATAACAATATGAAACTTTGGTAAGCCCTTCATAAATCTTGATAGGCTTCTAAGTGGTTTATTATTGACATTAAGCACAATGAAAACGTATTCCAAAATTTTTGGTTGAACGTTTATCAACGTTTATTAAGTGTTCTGACCTGGTAAATTCATGCTGTACAATTCAAAGATTATTATATCCATAAAGATGTTACACGATTATTTTATTTTTGTATGCCGCCTTCAGGTGTTAAGGGATCTAAAACCTGTTCTCCGATGGGTTGGAGCACATCGATTTCAATATTGCGTGCCATGGTAGCCATACAGAGTGAATGGGCTGAATGAGAAAAAGGTTCTTGCAAATCAGTGGCACTTTTATCAAGTGTTATAAAAAGCATACTAACGAGAAAAGATCCGAGCGGAGTAATCCACTCTAGTGTTTGCACCATAGATAATGGTAAAACTGCACAGAAAACGTTCGTTAACGTACGAGGGAGAATAGAAAATTGCGATGGGAGTGGCGTGTTTCGAATACGTTCAAGCCCTCCTTGTGCATTAGCAAGGTCTGAAAGGATACGATCTATTTGTCCATGTACAGCACCATCAATATTTTTTTGTTGGACTTCTTCTGCAACACGCAAACCAATTTGATAGAGAATAGCGTTGGGTTTATTGCGGTAAGTAGCAATAGCCTTGTACATGTGAGGCGGTAAGAGTCGCGCTACATCGGCGGAACTATCTTGCTTGGGGTCAAGTGCCATACGAAGAGCATGCGGGTAGGCGGCAATGGCTCTCATAAGGTCGTAACGGTTATTTAAAAGACTCCCAGCTTGACGTCCAAAAGAACGACAGTTATTGACAACACTTCCCCATAATGATCTTGCTTCCCACCAACGGGCATAAGCACTACTATTACGAAACCCCATAAAAAGTGCTAGCGCGGAACCGATGAGAGAAATTGGTAAAGAGGGTTGTTCCATCCATCCTTGATGAAAAACTTGGTAGAGAATAACAACGACAAAATCCCATAGAAACAAGAGTAGTAAAGGGTAACGAACCTCATAGAAGATAATCCATAAGCCTACGCGTGGGTTAATAATCACGTAACTCTCCTGATAGTTTTAGTATGTTTTTATTACTTTTGCGTTAGTCAGAAAGATAAAAAATAATATAAAAAAAGAATGTGATCTACGCAATATCATCCGTAAAATATCTCAAAATCTTAAAAGATTGTAAGGCGTTTTTATATTTAGAGGGAGATTTCTAAGAAAGACAGAGTGAAGAACTTTTATTAGGGCTTATGAGTAAAGCCTATCAACGCGCCAAGCAACTTTAAGTATTCTGTTATGAGAAGTTTTATGGAAGAAGTCGGATCGTAGCCATGTCGTTCTGTGAGCCA